>JBEKEB010000217.1:0-5319 GCA_050014055.1 Anaerolineales bacterium
ACCCGGTCCAGCTCAGAACTTCGATCGACGAGAAAGTCGCCAAACTTTGGAAGATCTCATGGTAACATTTGGTCTTGAGGCAACGATACATCGAAAGTAACATTTGGTCTTGAGGCATCACGTGAATTTCACCAAAAATATTTGTGAAGCAGAAATTTTGGTATGGTAAACAGACCTCGTCAAACACACTGAAGCCAACACCGGAATATTCGATCACGTCTTCTTAGGACAAGCATTTTTCATACACATCTTTATATGGATATTTTTCCGAATATTCAGATAATAAGAAATGTACAAGGTGCATTTAAAAAAATGCCCTCAGCTTATAAGCTAAGGGCAAATTTATTTCCTTGAAAGCTCCTCGCCGAGGATTTGAACCTCGAACCTAGCGGTCTGAGGCTCAATTCCTATACAATTACATCTCGAAACAGTATTTATAAACTGTTTACTTGTGAAGTTCCTTTCTTTTCTTTAATGAACTTAATCGCTTCAATAATGGGGATAAAGATATCTGAAAATGTGGTCCGAACTAAATTGAATCTATACTATTTGAAAAATCTATAAGCCTTTCCCAATAACAGGTACTAATCGTGCCAGCATCCTCTTTATAGATGCCTGACTGAATATCCTTCCCGACTAAGGATCTCCTTTGGTGGTTTTGATCTACCCATTTGTCTCCAAACCGGGCAGCATCACTTTTTAACGGAGCATGCAGGATCCCTAGACGATCGGCATTCAGGCTCAACAAACTGGTATAGATGTGGCGTTCGATCATCCATCATGTTCCCTATTTCAAGGGAACCAGGGTGGGGGTGGGTGTTTTTAGAGGAAATATCGGAATATGGATGGGTATCTGGCAAATCTTTGTGCCCGGGATGAAAATACATGGCACCTTCGTGGGCGTGCGGGTGGGCATGCGAGTGGGAGTCGGTGTGGCCGTCGGTTTGATCACCGGGCAGATACCCGGCTCGTTGCCGGTTGGGGTGAACCCGACTGCCCAGCGGCAGGTATTGTCCACTTCATAAAGCGCCTTAAGCGGGTAATCCGCAGAACCCTGCAGTGGGGAACCCGCCTGCGCCAGCGTGAAGTGATCGTTGTAATCAAACCAGTCCGGATGGAGCATGCTCGCATCCATGGCCCAGGCGCCCCACATATAAGGATTGGCATCGTTGAACAGGGAGCGCTTGAAAGCGATCTGGACGCTTGCCGGATCGGTGGGGGAGGTACGCGCCCAGGCCAGGTCGGGGTCGGCTCCCTGGCCGGCGTTGAATAGTACGGTCTCATAGCCGTCGCCGGTCTGCGGCGGCGGGTCCGATTGGATCGGGGTGGCCCCGCCCACATCTCCGTTTTTGTCCTGCCAGACCTGCACGCCGTCCGTTGACCAGCTGGCCCCCGGCGCGGCGGCCATGATCAAAAAGTCGCCCCGGCCGTCGCGGTTGACATCGATCTCCAGACCGTAATCCCCTGCCAGGCCGCCCTGGGCGGAGGGTCCGAACAGGCTGATCGTGATATAGGTCCAGGTTGCGTCACGGCTCAGACCGGTGTGCTTGATGTCCAGGTCGGGGAAATACGTGTTCATGCTCTGGTCAAACGGCCGCTCAAACAGATCGGCCGCAAAATTGTCACCGCCCTCGACACGGTGCTGGGCAGCAAACGCGGATGAGTCCATGTCGTAGATCTGACTCTCGAAAGACGCCGGCGGTTCGCCCGGTTTGACCAGATGAGTGACGGTCGGTAGAATGGTTGCAGTAGCGGTGTCTGTCGTAGTGGCGGTGTCGGTCGCGGCAGCGACCGTGGCAGGCACGGTGGCGAGCGCGCTGGTGCCAGTGGGGGGGGTGGTTCCAGAACCAGCGAGGGGGGTGCCAGTGGGCAGGTTGCAGGCCGCCATACCAGCCAGCAGAACGGCCAGCATTATCCCCAGCAAGATTGATTTCAATATCCTTCGGTACATATTCTCCTCCTTATATTCACAACAAAAAAACAGGAGATCTGCCTGGCTGTTCAGGCATGCCTGACAGCCAAAAATTATTATCATTATACTCCGCCAGCCGGGAGTTGATTATTAGATATATTTATATACATTGAACAACATAAATTAGAACATAAAAAAGATATTTGTATATACGTCATTTTCCAATCTGTATCAAGGAAATTATATTTTCTCAATGCCGTTTATGAGGAACCTTACCCTGTCTGATTAAAGAACAATATCTCAATGATAACCCAGTTACTTTTTGGATTTTTCTAATTGATATATTCTGTAATCCTGGAAATATATCTCTTTCGAAAACAATATTATCAAGCTTGTTCTCGTTTTGTTCATCCCACTTTTTGTTTTCTAACTTGTGCTCCCGGTTTTGATTGCCGCGTTTCTTTCCCGCTTCCCCTCCATGAGCACGATCTAGCCCTGATTCCCGTAATTCTTTTAATTTCTCCGGTTCCTTGGAAATAAAGCTCGAAATAGTTTCTTGTTTCCTTTCGGGCAAACAATTACCAAAATTGGAACAATGCTTGTCGGTTTCTTTTCCAAAGGATCAAGAAGAGAAATCCAAGCGATTACCTGATAAAACCTTTTCATAAAGTGTTTCATACTCATGAACGATATTCTCAAGACTGTGCGGCTGGACTTTTGCCAGGCTGGCGGATCCCATGCCTGACCAGAGATCGGGATGGTCTGCGAACCAATCCATGCAACGGGCTGCATCAGCGGCATTGCCAGGTTGGAAAAGAGAACCATTGATCCCCTCATTTACCAGTTCAGGCAGGGCAACGGCATTGGCTGCCAACACCGGACGTGCGCATCCCATGGCCTGCAAGGTGGCGATGCTGAGCAACTCGGCTTCGCTGGGCATGGCGAATATATCAATGCTTTTCAGCACGGATGGAAGATCTTCCTGGGGGATAAACCCGGTGAAATGCACCTTAGCACCAAGACCCAGTTTCTTTGCCAGGGAGGTCAACTTCTTCAGATAGGCGCCTTTTCCACCAATGACCAGCTGTAAATCCTCCCGCTTAAGCAAAGACACGGCTCGCAAAAGCACATCCAGGCGTTTTTCCCGATCCACCCGGCCGACGAAGAAAAAGATGGTTTTATGCAGGTCGATTCCGTACTTGCTCCGCCAGGCCAAGCGGTCCACGGCAGGATCGGGATGAAAAAAACGGGTATTTCCACCGCAAGAGATAGGGAAGACGGGCGGGCGAACCCCGGCAGAGCGCAACATCCGGGCTGCCGTGCCGGATGGGCTGGCTACGGCATCCAGCCGATCATAGGTTTCGCGCATCCAATGCCATAGGACCCAGTTAAAGACCGGTTTGATCCCAGAAAGGACCGGTATGTAGGGTGCCAGGTTTTCGGGCATAAAGTGATTGGTGCCGACGCATTTTACGCCAAGGTGTTGGGCTGTGATAGCTGCGTTGCGGCACAAAAAGTAATGATCCTGGATATGGACAATATCCGGTTGAAAAGTCTTGAAAACCTGCCGAACGGCCCTGGCAGAGAAGAGTGGTAATCGAGAATCAGGGTGGATGTAACTCAAGTCCAGTGAATCCACAGCATGGATAAGGACGCCATTCCGTTCGGATTGATAGGCATGTCCGCGCTCAGAACCAACGAGGGCAAGGACCGTGTGGCCGTTCCTTGCCAGACCCTCGGCAAGGTTAATGGTGAAAATCGCCTGTCCATTGAAGGCGATGTATTGAGGAGTTTCTGCGATTAGAATCCGCATTATGGCTGCTGGTTCCCTGGCTTATTTACCCCTTGACCAGTTTCTTCCTCTATATCATTAATATGTAAGCCCTTTCGCAATACCCGGCGCCCAATTGAAATAATGAAGATAATGAAAACCAGAGATAAACCCAGTATAAAGTATTCCACGCCCTGTTGGACGCGTTTTATGGCTTCGGTGGCAAAATATCCGACCAGCATCAGCGACCCGGTCCAAAGCATTTCACCGGCGAACAGGGCTGGAAACCAGCGCCGCCAGGGAACTTTAACCAACCCGGCGGCAATCAGCGATGGGATCATGAAACTGACCGTGAGTTTGGCCATGAACAGGATCTTGGCAGCGTGTTCATGCATGCCCTGTTCCAACCGCCCGAGGAACTCGGGACGCAAGCCCAGCCTGCGCCCGAAACGGAGCGCCCATTCCAGTTTTCCGGCATACCCCAAGGTGTACCAAAGCGAGTCAGCGGTGAGATTGCCGCCGGCTGCACAAATGAAAACCAACCACGGTCGCATCAGACCCGCCGAAGCGGCTGCCGCCCCAAACAGGGTAGCCACCGGCCCTTCAATTGCAACCAAGAAGGCCAATACCAGATAGGTCCAATACCCCAATTCGGGCAGGTGCCCGCTTTTCATGGCAAGGACAAAACTTTGCAGCAATTGGAAAAATGAAGTCATTGACAGGCCCTCGACATTTATTTTACTATCAAATCTTTTGCCTGCTCCACGTAGGCCAGGGATTGGTGCCGGAAATAGGTATTATATAGCATGGCATAATGACCGGACTGTGCCAGCAGCCCAGAGTGGTTGCCTGTCTCAATAATCCTGCCTTTTTCGATCACGATAATCCGGTCGGCAGCCTTAACCGTGGACAGGCGATGGGCGATCAGAATACTGGTTGATTTTACCAGAATCATGTTCAAAGCCTGCTGGATTTGCCATTCCGTGAATGGATCGATACTGGCGGTAGCCTCATCCAGAATGAAAATGGCGGGTTTTTGCATCAAAACGCGCAGCAAAGCGACCAATTGGCGTTGCCCCATCGATAACATCGTGCCACGCTCCCCGACAAGCGTATCCAGTCCGGCGGGCAGGGTTTCCAGCCATTCGCCATCGCCGATGCGCCGGGCCATGGATAGGATTTCTTCATTGCCAACATCGGGACAGGCATAGCGGATGTTTTCAGCCACCGTCCCGGAAAAAAGGAAAGGTGCTTGCGAGACGATGCCCAACTGCCGGCGGTATTGTTGCAAATTGAAGGTGCGGATATCCGCGCCATCGATCAAGATTCTTCCGGACTGAAATTCGTAAAAGCGCGCAATCAGCCTGGCCAAGGAGGATTTGCCGGCACCGGTGTGGCCGACAATGGCCAGGTTTTCACCGGGATGGATGTCAAGGCTGAATTCACTCAATATCGGTTCGTTTTCAGCATAACGGAAGGCAACGTTTTCGAACTGAATTGCGCCTTTCAGGTTTGGAACATCCTGATTGCCGGTCTGAACTACATTTGGCTCGGCATCCATCAGAGCGAAGATACGCTCGGCAGCACTCAGCCCGGATTGGATGTTGGACCAGAAGGCCGAGAGGTTCATGACAGG
>JBEKEB010000218.1:0-5261 GCA_050014055.1 Anaerolineales bacterium
GGATTTTTTATGTAAAGGTACAATGGTTATCAATCCACCTCTATTTTGTTTGGAGAATTCATGGCATCTGCCACTACGCAGGTATTAAACAATCCTGATTTCCGAAAACAATTGAAAGAAGAACTGACCGGGAACATCCTGCCGTTCTGGATGGCTCACAGCGTGGACAAAGTCAACGGCGGCTTTTATGGGGCGCTCACCAACGACCTGGAAATCCACAACGAAGTCCCCCGCTCGTCTATCCTATGTGCGCGCATTCTCTGGACATACGCCACAGCCTACCGGAAGCTGGGAGACAAGGATTACCTGGCCATGGCCAACTGGGCCTATGAAGCCCTCCGGGATGTCTTTTTGGACCCGGAATTTGGCGGGGTCTATTGGACGGTCGACGCCGCCGGGAAGCCGGTCATGGATCGCAAGCACCATTACGCCCAGGCGTTTGCCATCTATGGCTTTTCAGAATATTACCGGGCGACAGAGCAGCCTGAGAGCCTTGCACTGGCGCAAAGCTTGTTCCATTTGTTGGAAAAGCACGCCTATGATCCGGTTTATGGAGGCTATATCGAGGGCAGCCGCCGTTCCTGGGAAGGACTGGCAGACATGTGGCTAAGTGACCGTGATCTCAATTGCCGCAAATCCATGAATACGATGTTGCATGTACTGGAAGCATATACTAATTTACTAAGGGTATGGGAGGATGCCAGCCTGAAGAATCAACACCGGGCATTGATCGACAGCTTCCAACAATATATTGTTGATCCTTCGACCGGCCATTTCAAGCTTTTCTTCGACGACCAGTGGAATTCCCTCTTGCCAAATATGTCCTATGGGCACGACATCGAGGGCAGCTGGCTACTGCTGGAAGCAGCCGAAGTGCAGGGTGACCCGGCGTTGGTGAAACAGGTACGCGGGACAGCCCTCCAGATTGCGACCGCCGTATACCGGGATGGCCTGGATAAGGATGGCAGCCTGCCATACGAGGCCGGCCCGCAAGGTCTGGTGGATAGCGACCGGAGCTGGTGGGTGCAGGCCGAGGCCATGCTGGGATTTTATAATGCCTACCAACTTTCCGGGAAAGCGCGTTTTGCGCAGGCGGCCTGGCAGAGCTGGAACTATATCAAGGACAAAATGGTGGACCGTGTTCATGGTGATTGGATCAAGAAAATCCACCAGGATGGGACGCCAGATTACAACAACTTCAAAGTGGGGCCGTGGGAATGTCCCTACCACCATAGCCGGGCCTGTTTTGAAATGCTCGACCGGCTTAAAGCTTAAAGCAAACGCCCTCCGTACTTCTCCGGAGGGCGATACCTTTTTAGGGGAGAGCTATTATGTTTCGTGCCGTCGCTAGGGCCGGTGCTTTTCCGGCCCGAAGCAATCCCCGCGCATGCCGGGAGATTGCTTCGTCGCCAATAACACTCCTCGCAATGACAAAATGGAAATGCAATTATCCCCCTACAAAGCTAATCCGATTAATGCTCCAGCCAGCGCACAGCCGAGATTGACCAGATCATTATTCAGCCATTTCCAGCCGCGCACCTGCACCGTTGGCGTGCCACAGGTATGCAGGGGATGTTTCTCGGTTTCCTTGTCGCAGTGCGGGCAGCGGTAGATGGCCTGGACGGTGGCACCGAGCAAGGAATCGAACAACGAACCCAGCAAACCTCCCAGGGTGGCAACGCCGGTTACCATCCAAAAATTCCCAAATGGACTCACCAACCCGGCCAGGATGGCAATCAGCGCCGCACCGCCGAGGGCCGCCAGCATACCGTAAACCGAGATACCGCCGGATGTGCCCTGCTCAACCGGCTTGCCATTGGTGATCAGGCGCGGCATGGTTGGGTTCAACACGCCCAGTTCGGTGGCCCAGGTATCCGCGTTGACGGCGGCCAGGGACGCAGAAAACGCGATCCAGGTCCAGGAAGCGTGCGGGAAGAAGAAATTGAGCCCGGCAAAGACGGAGGCTATGCCACCGTTGGCAAGCACCTGGCCAATATCGCGCTGGCCGCCTTTGTCAAATTTCTCATTCAGGGAGGCTTTCTGTTTGGCGAACGCACGCGAGAGAGCACTCGAAGAAATGAAGAATGCCAACAGAAGCACGGCCCAGGGCCAGCCGCCCAGGCCAAAAATGGCCGTTCCAACCAGCAAAGCCCCCCAGGCACCCGAACGGCTGAGGCTGCGGGCACGCCAGGCAGCAAAGACAATCAAGGCAGCGAAAAGGAACCCTAGAATTAGTTGAAGCATTGCTTTACTCTTTGATGAAAAGGATGGAGGGTATCTGCCGGCTTCAAGCAGGCGTAATGACGATAAACAGAACCGCCAACAGGAACAACAGGGAAGAAATCAAACCACTGGCCCAGAGGATATGCGCCATGGGACGACGATCTTCATGGCGGTAGAGCATCAGACCGATGCCCCATCCAGCCAGGTAGAAAAGAATGCTGACGACGGGCAACAAGATGAGTGCCAGACCGGGAGAGGGAGGGCGGGCTGCGCCGGAGGGTAGGAAACCCAGCGATACTTGCCCGAGGGAAGGCGCCATCAGGCTGACCCAAGCCAGCAGGCCGATATTTACGAAAAAACCGGCCAGCCAGAGATAACGCGCCAGAGCACTATCCCAGGCTTGCGCGACGACAAAGGAGGGGTATAGCGATTTTGGCAGGGCGGGCGAGAGGCTGCCCAACTCGATGGCATGCTGGATATCCTGGAGGAAATCTTCCTGGGCGTCCGGGGAAATGGCAAAAATCTGCCGGGAGGTAGCCACTAATAGCAAAGATTTCTGATCGGAAGCGAGGAACTCGATCAGGCCAAGGTCGGGGTGGTGGCGCAGGCCCAGCAGCGAGCCGGGCAGGCGGAAGAACGGAAAGGGAAAGGGCCGGGGCATGGCCGAAAGCGGGCGCACCCATTCGATATCCGATACGGGAATCAGCTCGGAGCGCAGGCCCCAGGTGAGGGTCAACTGGTCACGGTCGAGGCTGTAATTGGCGCGTGCCAGGGAATACAGGCGATAGGCCAGGATGGGGATGGGGATGAATGCCAGTACGGCCAGCACAACGAGAACGGTAAAGAGCAGGCCGAGCGGTTGCCGGTAGGCCAGGAGAGCCAGGACAGCTACGATGGCTGCCAGAATCAAGATCAAAAGAAGATGGATGGTCCGGCCGCGCCGTCTGGGAGGGGGATAATCGGTGCGGTTCATCGATTGGGCAGGACCTGTAGGACCGCCCGGATGGCCTGGCAAACCTGCTCGACCATGCCTTCGGTCATCACGCTGGAGAAGGGGATGGCCAGCCCGCGCATCCCCAGGTCTTCCGTCACCGGGAAATCGCCGAGGCGATAGCCAAAACGTTCGACCATGAATGGCTGGAGATGGATGGGGGCAAAATAGGGGCGCACCGGGATGCCACGCGCATCCAGGGCATGCGCCACAGCGGCACGGTCGATGCCCGGGGCGAACTTGACCACGTAGACGAACCAGGACATGCGCGTGGTGGAGGGTTCGATGGTATACATTTCGATGCCGGGGGTTTTCGACAGGCGTTCTTCGTACCAACCAGCCACCTGCTCGCGCTTGGCCAGCAACTCTTCGATACGCTGCATCTGGGCAACACCCAGCGCGGCGGACATCTCATCCAGGCGATAGTTATAGCCGATGTAGGTGTGCTGGAGCCAGGTATCGCCAGGGGCACGGCCCTGATTGCGCAGGGAACGCATGAAAACGGCAGCCTTGTCATCATCGGTCACGATGACGCCGCCTTCCCCGGTGGTGATCTGCTTGTTGGGGTAGAAAGCGTAGACGCCATAGTCGCCCAGGCGTCCGGCTTTGCGACCCTTGTATTCGGAGCCAAGCGCTTCGCAAGAATCTTCGATGACCGCCAGCCCGTACTCGCCGGCGATCCGGTTGATGGCATCCATATCGGGTGGCTGGCCGAACACGTCGACCGGCAGGATGGCCTTGAGGCGGGAAGCATGGGACGCAAGGCCTTGCGCTCCCACACGGGGCAGCCATTTACCGGCCGGTTTGCCGCCGGCCGACAGGTCGCGGGCGGCTTCAGCCAGGCGAGGGATATCGATATTGCCGGTGCGCGGGTCAGCATCCACAAAGACCGGGATGGCGTTCTCGAACAGGATCACATTGGTGGAGGAGATGAATGAGAAGGGCGTGGTCAAGACCAGGTCACCGGCCTGGATGCCGGCGGCGCGCACACACAGGTGCAGCCCGGCGGTGCCGGAATTGACACCGACCGCATGGCGCGCGCCGGTATAGTCACAGAATAATTTCTCGAAGGCGGCGATCTGCGGCCCCATGCTGAGGTTGGGACCTTCCAGCACCTTAATGACAGACTGCAGGTCATCTTCGGGCAGGCCAGCCTGGTGCAGGGCGGCCCGGACACCGGCCCGGTCGGCATCGGCCAGGTCGGGGGAGGACATGGTAATTTTGGGGGAAGCGGGTTTGCTCAAAATCAGCCTTTCGACAATTCAGCGCTGGCAGGGTCGCTGGGAGCGGCTGCAGGCGCGACGGGGGCGGGAGCAGGATCCAGGCCGAGATCGACGGCGTCTTCCATACGGATCTGGCCACGCAGGAAGGCGCCCTCTTCGGTGGCGAAAGCAGCCGTGACGATATCGCCCCAGACACGCCCGGTGGAACGAATCTCGACCTTCTGAGCAGAAACATTGCCCTTGACGGCCCCGGCGACAATCACACTGACGGCGCGGACATGGTCGCAAGTGACCTTGCCGGTCTCGCCAACGACAAGCAGGCCTTTCACAGCTATCTGACCCTCGAAGGTGCCTTCGATACGGACACCGCCGGAGCCGCTGAGGGCGCCCTGCCAGACCAGACCCGCGCCGAGCACGGTGGTGATGCGCTCGACGGTCTGGACAGAGGGGGGAGAAGAGGATTGGTCGTTACGTTTGGACATAGGTTTGGAGCCCCAAGACAGGGTGCGCCCTATTTTATCATCGTTATGGGTCTCAAATAGCATCTTACCGAACAGCAGAAATTTTCACCACGACGGTAACGAAGGACACAAAGGAAGAAAAGGAATACAAAAAACGTAATTTGGGATTGGAGATTGAGGATTGAAGAGGCGAAAGTCCCTGCTGGGGGCAAGACCCCCTGGCGGAGGCGGAACCCCCTACGAGCTTGTGAAAAAATCATTGTCAACCTTAAAAAAAGCCAGTAAGATAACAGCTACTGGAGACAATATATGCAAAACAAGCTCATGGAAGTACCTGAAGGGAAACGGCAACAAGAAGCGATA
>JBEKEB010000219.1:0-5253 GCA_050014055.1 Anaerolineales bacterium
CCGCTGATGGTGGAGGGCAAAACGATCGGTGCGATGGTGGTGCAGCACTATACTGATCCGCAGGCGTACGGCGAGCGCGAGCAGCACATGCTGGAATTTGTCTCGACCCAGGTGGCGATAGCAATCAACCGCAAGCGGGCAGAGGATGCTTTGCGCCAGTCGGAGGCCGAACTGCGCGCCCTTTTCGCCTCCATGCATGATCTGGTGATGGTGATAGACCGTGATGGAGTTTATCGCAAGATTGCCCCCACCAATCCTGAACTTCTGGTCAAACCGGCGGAGGAACTGCTTGGGACAACATTACGGGATCTTTTCCAACCGGATCAGGCAGAAACCTTTATTGTGGCAATAAATCAGGTACTGGATACAAAAAAAACGCAACAGATCGAATTTGACCTCAAAATCGGCGACCGGACCGTATGGTTCGCGACCTCCATCTCGCCGATGACGGAAGACAGCACTCTCTGGGTGGCGCATGACATTACCGAGCGCAAGCGCTTCGAAAGAGTCCAGAATGCACTTTACAGGATCTCACAGACAGCCATAACCAGCGCAGGGATAGATGCTCTCTACCGTTCCATCCACTCCATCCTGGGGGAATTGATTCCTGCGGAGAATTTCTTTATTGCTTTGATAGAACCAGCGAGCGGAGAGATCAGTTTTCCTTATTATGTCGATCAATTTGACGAACCGCCTGTTGGAATGACCCCACAGCAAGGCCTGACCGGATATATCATCCGTTCCGGAGTTCCCTTGCTGGTTACCCAGCAGGATATCGAACGTCTTGCTCAACAAGACCAGGTGGAACGTGTCGGAACAATGAGTTTGGACTGGATGGGCGCGCCCCTAAAAGTGGAAGGGGCTTTGATTGGTGTCATGGCAGTGCAGATTTATACCCCAGGAATCCATTACGGCCAGGAAGACTTGAACTTGCTGGAATTTGTTTCCAACCAGGTGGCTCAGGCAATTGAACGCAAGCGCATGGATGAGGAGATTCGCAGTTTATCATTGACCGATGAACTGACCGGACTTTACAACCGGCGCGGCTTCACCCTTCTGGCTGAACAGGAGGTCAAGCTGGCCCACCGTATCAATAGACCCATGTTGTTATTCTTCTGCGATGTGGACTCCCTGAAAAGTATCAACGATTCCCACGGGCACACCCAAGGCGACCTGGCGTTGAAGGAAGTATCTGGCATTTTGAAAGACACTTTTCGCGATGCGGATATACTGGCCCGACTGGGTGGTGATGAGTTTGTGGTTCTGGCTGTGGATGCCTTATTGGAAAGCGCCGAAACAATGACGGGTCGTATCCAGGCTGCCTTGGAGATAGGCAACCGAAAAGGCCAACGGCCCTATCAACTTAACCTCAGTACGGGAGTTGCCCGTTGCGATCCGGAAGTTCCAAGTTCGGTGAGCGAATTAATCGTTGAGGCAGATCGCTTGATGTACAGCCAGAAACAAGCCAGGAAGGTCTTGCATTAGTTCCCGTTGCCAGTTCCAAACGCTGAAAATAATTCTCACTGCAAAGGGCGAACCTATGTGTTCGCCTTTTGATTTTGCTACTGTTGGCTGGCCTGGAGGACCGCACTTACTGATTAACCGGCTCCAAATTCCTTTGGACTGAATACAACTTCCTGTACAACCCATCTTTCAACCGGATCAATTGCTCATGTGTACCAAGCTCGCGGATGGATTTGTCTTCCAGCACCACGATCTGATCGGCATTGCGTACGGTTGAAAGCCGGTGGGCTATGATAATAGTAGTGCGCCCCTGCATTAATCGCTCAAGTGCCTGCTGGATCAGTAGTTCGGTCCCGGTATCCACCGAAGAAGTGGCTTCATCGAGTATCAGGATGGGGGCATCCTTCAGGATCGCCCGGGCGATGGACAGACGCTGCTTCTGCCCGCCGGAGAGTTTTACCCCGCGCTCGCCGATGACTGTCTCGTACCCCTCGCTCAGCTCCATGATGAAATCATGCGCATTGGCGGCCCGGGCTGCCGCCACCAGTTCGGCTTCTCCTGCCTGCGGGCGGCCAAACAGCAGGTTCTCGCGCACCGTCCCATAGAACAGGCACACATCCTGTAAAACGATGCTGACCTGTTTGCGCAGGCTTTCCAGCGTATAGTCGCGCAGGTCATGCCCATCCAACGTAATCGAGCCGTCGCTGACATCGTAGAAGCGTGGGATCAGGCTGACCAGGGTGGTTTTGCCCACTCCAGTCGGTCCGACCAAAGCCACCACCGACTTGGCTGGAATGGTCAGTGAAATATTCTCCAGCACAGGCACGCCGGGCGTATACGCGAATGAGACGTCTTTGAAGATAAATTCGCCAATGACCGACTTCGTCACCGGCTCCGCCCTGTGGCGGTTCTGCGGTTCATGGGGTTCAGCGATCAGGTCTGCCACACGGTCCGCCCCCGCCAGCGAGGATTGGATCGCCTCCCATGCTGCGCTTAAGTTCTGTACCGGGGCATATAAACTCTGCAGGTAGAGGAAAAACGCCACCAGGCTTGCCACCGACAGCGTTCCCAACAGGGCCAGCCGCCCGCCGAAGTAGATCACCACCAGCGTCCCCA
Source organism: Anaerolineales bacterium (assembly GCA_050014055.1). Classification (GTDB taxonomy): domain Bacteria; phylum Chloroflexota; class Anaerolineae; order Anaerolineales; family Villigracilaceae; genus UBA877. The sequence goes on from JBEKEB010000219.1 coordinate 2,581, forward strand.
ACGAAGAGGTGAATTCAACGAATGGCTGGAAGGTGGCCATCAGCTTCAGGGCGCTCAACTGGGACTTGCGGTAATTTTCGATGCCAGTATGGACGCGCCCGGCTTCTTCGGTCTCACGGGTGAAAGCCTTGATCTCTCGAATTCCGGACAAGTTGTCGTTCAGCAGCGCATTCAGGTCGCCCAGCACCTTCTGCCGGTTGCGGAAAGCGGGACGGACGTATTTGGCATACACCTGCAAGGACACGAATACCAGCGGGATCGGGATCAGGCTGAACAGGGTCAGCTTCCAATTCAGATAGAACAGAACGGCTGTCACCCCGATCAGGGTGACCAGGTTGACGACCACGTCCGGGATGGCGTGGGCGATGAACTGTTCGAAAAGGTCGGTATCATTGAGCACGTTAGACATCAGGTTGCCGACCTGCTTGTCCTCATAGAAACGCAGGGAAAGGCGCTGCATATTCGTAGATATATTCGCGCACATCCGCCACCACGCCCCAGCCTGCCACGTGCGCCAGGTACGACCGTACGAAAGTCAGCCCGGCCCTCACCACGTACGCCCCCAACCCGATCAAAGTAAGTGTAGTGACATAGTTATAATTCGCCAGCGTGGTGCCCGGGTTGGTGATACGTGCGATTAGCAGGGTAATGATCCATGGGATCAATAGCTGGATGCCCACCCGGGCCAGCATGCTCAGGGCAGTCACGACCAGTGAATTGGTATATCTGCGGGCGTAGTTAAAGATAAGTTGGAAGGGTTTCATGAAAATTCCTCGGCAGTGATTGTACAATGACTCGTCGATTAGCGGGTGTTAAATGGGTAACAATTATTGGTTCACCTATGATAAATTCCGAACAATTGATCCAACTGAATGGGGAGGGAAATTCCCTTTTAGCAGCTTACCCGCGTCAAGTCAATTGATAATGTTACCAAAGGATTGACAGCAATCCGATTCCGGACTATTATTACGTTATGCGATATAACGTAATACGTTGCAACGGGAGATGGAATAAATGGACACTTCTGATTTTGGGCGTTTTTCGGACCCGGCGTTGTTGATCCTGGCCAGCTTGGCAGGAGGAGAAAAACACGGCTATGCCATGATAGAAGACATAGAAGCCATGGCCGGTGTTCGCCTGGGACCAGGAACGCTGTATGGGGCATTATCCCGCCTGGAACAGTCCGGCCTGATCCAAGCCTTGCCGGCCGACGAACGCCGGCGTCCCTATAGGCTGACTGCCCTGGGAAACGCCTGCTTGCGGCAATACCTGACCAGTTTGGGTAATTTCGTCTCGCTAGGCCTCCAGAGGTTGGAAGCGTGAGGATGGATAAAGTCAGACCCTGGCTAACGAACTTGTACCCGCGTGCCTGGCGTGACAGGTATGCAGTTGAGTTCGACGTGTTACTTGAGCAGTGCCTGCACTCGCCACTGGACGTTGTGGACGTGTTCCTGGGCGCAGTGGATGCGCACCTGCAACTCCTGAACGGAGAAGACCTTAGTTGGAGAATGATGAATATGATTAATAAACTTCGTACCACCATATTAATGGTTTTTACTGCATTCATTGGATTTATTGTTGCCGGATTCAGCCTAGTAGGGTTGGCAGACGACAGTCCCATGATTCCCTTGATGAAGACGAATCCCGCCCTGGCGGCAGCCTGGACTACCATCCAGGTTGGCTCAGCCGTGGCACTGCTGGCGGTGGTGATTGGCGGCTTACCCTTGGCCCTGACGGTGGTGCGGCGGGCCCTGGCAGGCGATCGCCGCAGCCGGGGACTGCTGCTGGTACCGGTGTTTTCCTTCCTGGCCCTGCTGCTCTATCTGGTGTTTGTGTTCCTGGTCGGGTCCGACCGGATTCAGATTCAGGGTGTTGTCCGGGTAGTGCAGCCGGGGTACTTTCCGCCTGGAAACCGTCTGATGATGGAAGGCCTGATGCTGGTATTCATCCTGGGGGCCATCGCCAGCACGCTGGCGGTCTGGAAAGTCATTTCCAGGAATGATACGGAGCAGGAGACCTTCCACGCGGTGGGCCGCAGTTTGACTGTGAATATCTATAGGTTTGCTTTCATGCCGGCAGTAATTGCGATGCTTAGCATGCTGGTCATGCTGGTTGCCACAGTCAGCTGGGGCTGGTTGTCCTTTTCCGTCTTGCCACAGGTATTTGCCGGGAACTTCGGGCTGTGGGGGACCAACACACAAGCCTGGTTTATCAGCATCATCGCGGTGATGGCGGTTTGTACTGCGATGGCCTTCTTCGGGGTGCGACGAGGCAGCCCGGGTAGAACACAGCAATAAATCCTCATCCATAATCGACGGTTTAGCCGGAAAAAGAAATGTGCGAGGGTTAAATGTGAAAACGATGGGGAACGATTAAAGCGGCTTGGGAGAAGGGGAAGGGGGATGGAGGCAAGGTAAGGAGGTAAAGCGGCAAGGAAAAGCCATTTTACTACAGGGTTTAGGCATTTTTTGGGGGTGGGCGCGAGGGCGATTACAAAACAACCAGCAACAAAAACCGGAAATACCCCACTGCTGGGAATGGTCATGGGCCGCGACCCCTGCTTGTCTTATCGGGGAGGAATTAAGCGGGAGGAGCTAGTTGGTCATAGGAGTGGTCGGATGATAATGTTGCACAGTGGGAGATGTACTGATTGACCAGGCGGTTCATGGTTGC
>JBEKEB010000220.1:0-5248 GCA_050014055.1 Anaerolineales bacterium
ATCCAGGAAATGCCTGAACTGCTTCAATCAGCGCGTCGGGAGGCTGAATCCGCATTTGGGGATGGGAATATCTATCTGGAAAAAACCATTGAGGCCGCCCGCCATATCGAGTTTCAAATCATGGCCGACCAGTATGGCGATGTCATTCATCTGGGAGAGCGTGAGTGCTCCATCCAGCGCCGCCACCAAAAACTCATCGAAGAATCTCCCTCACCCTTGCTTGCCGGCAATGAAGACTTACGCCAGCGCATGGGAGCAGTTGCCATCCAGGCAGCCCGTGCCGTGGATTATGCCAATGCCGGTACGATTGAATTTCTGGTGGATAAAGATCAGAATTTTTATTTTCTTGAAATGAATACTCGTTTGCAGGTTGAGCATCCGGTCACCGAGGCGGTCACCGGAATAGATATCGTGGCTGAACAAATCCGGGTCGCGGATGGTCGGCATTTGGGCCACCGCCAGGAGGATATTCAGCGACGCGGAGCAGCCATTGAGTGCCGGATCAATGCCGAGGATCCATACAACGATTTTCTGCCTTCAACGGGACGTATTTCGTTAATGCAGGTTCCTACCGGCCCAGGGGTGCGGATAGATACCGGTGTATATGTCGGTTTTGAAATTTCGACTTATTATGACCCGCTTATTTCCAAACTGGTTGTTTGGGGAGAAACACGCCCTCAGGCAATTGTCAGGGTCCGACGGGCGCTGGAAGAATATCGTATCGTCGGGGTTCGGACAAATATTCCATTTCACCAGACCATGATGAGCACGTATCCGTTCATCACCGGCAATTACAATACACGTTTCGTGGAGGACCAATTCTCCAAGCTTGACGCGGCCGAGAATCGTGAACTCTACCTGGATATCGCCGCCTTGATGGCCAGCCTGGTGGCAAATGGACAAATCGCAAGGCAAGCCCAGAAGTATCCAGATCGTGACCACAAATCAAATTGGAAATGGGCCGGGCGCCGCGATAAACTTGAAAAATGAAATATATAGCTGAAGTTGATGGTTTGGAATTCCCGGTTGAAATCCTGGATGAGCATCACATCCGCTTCGGGGAAAATGTGCTCGAAGTGGACCTGGCGGCTGTCAGCGGCGAACCGCTCTACTCGCTCATCGTTAATGGAGAGTCTTTCGAGGGATATGTTTATCCCGATGAGGCTGGTTGGCAGGTACTCTTATTCGGGCAATTCTATCAGGTGCACGTGGAAGATGAACGTGAAAAACGCCTGAAAACAGCTGTGCAGGGCGCCGTCCGGTCAGGTGCAGAATTAATACTCAAGGCGCCCATGCCGGGCCTGGTAATATCAGTTCAGGTAAGTGAAGGCCAGGCGGTGGAAAAAGGTCAGATTCTGGTAATCCTGGAATCGATGAAAATGCAAAACGAGTTACGCGCTCCAGCTGCCGGGATTGTGGCACGCCTGCGCATCAAACCAGGTGAGAGCGTGGAGCAAAAACAAATTCTACTCAACTTGACGCTTAATCCTCAAGCCATTATCAATTGAATGGATTTCTTTCCCTTTCCAATCAATTTGTTGGATTTTGCCTGTTTCTCCAAGCAATTTTGGCAGGTGCACAGCCAACCTTGCCGCCTCTCCGCTGGTAAAAAATCGCAGAAGACTGGTTTGTAAACCGGGATTTTGGTATCCTGCCATTTCCAATAGATGGGACGTTTGCCGTGCCACTGCCGGCGCTGGGTCTATCACCCTCACTTCTGGACCGACTATCTGCTTTATTAAAGGAATAACGAAAGGGTAATGGGTACAGCCAAGGACAACTGTGTCTATTCCCTGCTCCAGCATCGGGTGTAATGCTTTTTCAAGGATTTCCTGAGTAGCAGGAGAATCCAGTTCACCGTTTTCAATCTGCCCCACCAAACCGGCACAGGTGTCCTGAAGAATGGTTACGCCGCTGGCGAATCGCTCCACTACCGATGCATAAAGCGCGCCCTGGAATGTAGCCGGGGTTGCCAACACACCCACCACACGACTTTGAGTGGTCTCAGCTGCCGGTTTTACCGCCGGTTCCATGCCTACGAAGGAGGTTTCTGGAAAAGTCTCTCGTAAATGATGCAGCGCAGCAGCAGAAGCCGTGTTACATGCCACGACAATCAGTTTCGCCCCCAGTCCTAGTAAAAAACTGGTGATCTGCTCTGAAAACATCCGTACTTCATCCAAACCGCGTGGTCCATACGGGACATGCCCCTGGTCTGCAAAATAAAGCACGGATTCAGTTGGCATTTGAAGGCGGATCTCCTTAAGCACGGATAATCCACCCACACCTGAGTCGAAGATGCCAATGGGAGCCTGTCCTGGTAACATCCCCTTAATCCTTGCCAGCCGCTTCCACAAAAGCCCCAAATAACCGCCGTGTCACTGGCTGGTCTGTCAGCCACTCCGGGTGCCACTGGACCGCCATCCCAAACGGATGCCCGGGCAGCTCCAACCCTTCCACAAGCCCGTCTGGAGCATAGGCAGCCGGCTGCAGCGCTGGGGCCAAATCTTTCGCTCCCTGGTGATGAAGGCTGTTTACGTTTAGTTCATCTTCGCCCATAATACTCGCCAGGGCGGAACCCTTTTCCAGCCGGATGGGGTGGGCTAGAAATTGGCGCTGTGAATCAGAATCGTAATCATGCTTGATCGCGCCCGGCAGCTGGTCCTGGATATGGGTGTACAGCGTCCCGCCCAGGGCCACGTTTACCACTTGAAAGCCTCGACAAATGCCGAAGAAGGGTTTGCCGGATTGCGCGGCACTCTGCACTAAAGCAATTTCAACTGTATCCCGATTCGGATCAACCCCTTCGACGCGAAGATGGGGTTCTCCATCGAAGCGATCGATGGCAATATCGCCACCGCCAGTCAATAGAATGCCATCCACCCTTTTAAAAAGAGACTTAACAGATTCACTGTTTATCCCGGATGGAATCAATATCGGTGCACCACCCGCTTCGCCAATTGCAATGATATATTGCTGCATTAAAGCAACAATTGGATGACCATACTTATTTTCGCCGTTATATGTTGTCAGGCCAATTATCGGGGCGGACATATATGCTCCTCACAAAACACAAAAGGGCGCAGTATGGAATCTGCACCCTTTCATTGTAAGCGATTTTTGTACTACTCGAACTTCTGTTTGAGGTGTGCCTTCTTACCAGTCAATCCGCGCAGGAAATATAATTGCGCCCGGCGGACATGGGTATGGCGCTCGACTACCACTTTATCGATCCGGGGCGAGAGCAGCAGGAATGTACGCTCTACTCCAATACCGTTGGAGGCAGTCCGGCGGACGGTGAAATTTGCATTATTGCCACCCTTGCGTAGACGGATGACTGTGCCTTTAAACTCCTGGATGCGCTCGCGGTCGCCTTCTTTAATACGAACATGCACGCTCACCTGATCACCCGACTTCAGTTCGGGGATACTCTCATTCTTAGTGGTATTGAAGTTTTTATTCAAGTCAATCATGATTTATCTTCCTCAGGATAATTTCTTCGCCTTGTGGCGCGGGGCGAGATTATAACATGCGTTCTGGAATGGAGCAAGTAGCGAAATTCGAGTATAATTTTCGCTCTGCCCCCGTAGCTCAATGGATAGAGTAATGGACTTCGAATCCAGTGGTTGAGAGTTCGAGCCTCTCCGGGGGCGCTGAAAACAGATGGGTTTTTCTCTCAGTGAAAAATGCTTTGAAAAAGAGGAAAAACCTATGTTTAATATCAAAATTGACAACCAGCGGATTCTTGAAATTAATTTAGGCATATATATTGATGCATTTCTCACGGATAGTAAAGCGGCAGGACTTGCCAGAACAACACTTTTCTTTTACAGCCAAAGACTAAAGCCATTTCTTGAATACTGCAACTCCCAACAGATAACCAGCATAGAACAAATTACACCTGATTTTATACGCAGGTATATTTTGTATCTTCAGGAAAACCATAACCCGGGCGGCGTTCATACCTTTTTCCGTGCTCTACGTGCGTTCTTTTATTGGGCTGAATTTGAAGAATTGATAGAAAAGAACCCAATTAAAAAAGTTAAAGCGCCAAAAGTTGACTTGCCTCCACTCTCCCCAATCAGCCTTGATGATGTAAATAAACTGCTTCAAGTTTCAAATGAGCGGGATAAGGCTGTATTTCTGTTTTTGCTGGATACCGGGTTAGGGGCAGGTGAATTACTTGCGCTAAATGTTATTGATGTTGCTTTGGATGGTGCTGTAATCATTACCAAGAGCAAAAGCCATAAACCACGTACTGTTTTTATTTGCAGGAAAACCAGAAGAGTTTTACGTGCTTATCTCAGAACCCGCCAAGATAACTGTACTGCGTTGTTTGTTACCAAGTTTGGTGACAGGCTTAGCTACATGGGCTTGCGTGAGATACTACGGCGTAGAATGCAACAGGCAGGCGTTAAAACCACCTTGCATAGTTTCAGGCGTGCTTTCTGCTCGAATATGCTTAGAAATGGTGTCGATATATACAGCCTGAAAAAACTGATGGGACATGCTGATTTAAGTGTTATGCAACGGTATCTTCAACAAACTAACTTTGATACACGCCGTGCACATGAGTTAGGGAGTCCTGTGGAGGGGCTTTAATGCCCCTCATTTAGCATCATAAAATTTAGATTTTATTATCTATTTTGACTCGCCCTTCTTTAGTCTCTCCACCTGCTTTTGTAAATTGGTGTAGTCATTATTCATCCAAGAAAGTTTGTTAAGAAGTTTATATTCTCGTTGGTCTGCCTCTTCAAGTTCTGGGCGAAGTTCGGCAATAATTTTATTTGCTTCTTGCAAATCCTTTTTAAGTTTCTCTATATCGCTCATTTTTTCTCCTGATTAAATTGAGGTTATTCTTCTTCTTTAAGTCCTTCCATAAATTTACCATCTTTTTGGTAAATATAGAATCCTTTTCCGTCTTCATCAGCAATATATTTAAAGCCCGCGTAACCAGTTTTGGCATATTCCTCTGCATCAGTGCCAGCATATCCACAATATAGGAATAATTCAAAAACTTCTTCATGGGAGTCCATAAATATTTGCAGGTCTATATCATTAAGTTTATACTCGCATGGGGAAGTTGTATGGCTAATATTCTCTTTACCGCACAAAATACATCCGCCCATTTCCCTACTTGGGGATGTATACGTGATGTGCCCATTGTCAACAATATAGTGCGGTATTATTTTGATAGGCTTTCTATTATTTATTGCTTCAAAACGCTTCCTATTTTTTAATCTCATTCTGT
>JBEKEB010000221.1:0-5138 GCA_050014055.1 Anaerolineales bacterium
GTGGACGGCGGTAAATTTGATTGGCACAATCCCCTCTTTCCCAATTTCACCCTGCCAGATCCATCCTATCACGGGCTGGTCTACGCCGATCTGCCTGCCGTCGGGCTGCCGGCTTTCATTACCAAGGCGCGTGTGCAGGTTCTGCGTGACTATGGTTCCTCCCAGTCTCCTTTCAACAGCTTCCTGACCATTCAGGGCCTCGAGACGCTCAGCCTTCGCATGGACCGGCACGTTCAGAACGCCCAGGCCGTGGCCGAATTCCTGGAAAAGCATCCCCGCGTCAGCTGGGTCAAATACCCCGGCCTCCAGAGCCACCCCGATTATGCGCGTGCCCGCAAATACTTCCCCAAGGGCCCCGGCGCGATTCTGGGCTTCGGCATCCAGGGCGGCGCCTCGGCCGGCCGGAAATTCATCGAAAGCCTGCAGCTCTTTAGCCACCTGGCCAACGTCGGCGATGCCAGGAGTTTGGCCATCCATCCCGCCACCACCACCCACAGCCAGTTGACCGAAGAGCAACAGATCTCCGCCGGCGTCACCCCCGATTTCATCCGCCTTTCCATCGGCATCGAAGACATCGACGATATCCTCTGGGACCTTAACCAAGCTTTAACGGCTTAATAGGAAAATTGTATTAGGCGCTCAGGCAATCAGGGTATAGGGCGATTTGGTCCTCGAAGTATTCTCTTCCTGGTTGCCTGGTCCCTGATTACCTTATCCCTGATTCCCTTATCCCTGATTCCCTTTCCCCTTAAGGAGTAATATGCCCGTTCGCATACCAGAAACCTTACCCGCCCGCCTGACCCTCGAAAGTGAAAACATCTTCGTGATGGGCGAAGCCCGCGCCCGTCACCAGGATATCCGTCCGCTGCGCCTCGCCATCCTCAACCTGATGCCCACCAAGATCGCCACCGAGACCCAACTGCTGCGCCTTCTCGGCAACTCTCCCCTCCAGGTCGAAGTGACCCTGCTCCACACCGCCTCGCATGAGTCCATGAACGTCGCCGCCGAACACCTCATCACGCACTACAAATCCTTCGCCCAGGTGCGCCGCCAGAAGTTCGATGGCTTTATCATCACCGGCGCGCCGGTGGAACTGTTGCCCTTTGAAGAAGTGGACTATTGGCCGGAGTTGACCGGTATTCTTGACTGGGCCGAAACCAATGTCTTTTCCATGCTCTATATTTGCTGGGGCGCGCAGGCCGGGCTCTACCACCATTACGGCATCCCCAAATACAACCTGCCGGAGAAGATGTTCGGTGTCTTCCCGCACCACGTCTTCGACCGCTACCACAAACTGATGCGTGGCTTCGACGATGTTTTTCTGGCTCCGCATTCGCGCCACACCGAGGTCCGCCGCGCCGATATCGAGCGTGTCCCGGAGCTGCAGATCCTGGCCGAGTCGGAGGAAGCCGGGGTGTACATCGTCGCCTCGCGCGATGGGCGCCACACCTTCGTGACCGGCCACTCGGAATATGACCCGCTCACCCTCAAGGCCGAATACGACCGCGACATTGCCAAAGGCCTGCCCATCCGCGTTCCGGCCAATTACTTCCCGGATGATGACCCATCCCAGCCGCCGCTGGTGCGCTGGCGCGGCCATTCCCACCTGCTCTTTTCCAACTGGTTGAACTACTTCGTCTACCAGGTTACGCCCTACCATGTCCGGGAAATTCCCGCCCATCCCACCATCCAGGATTTCTGATGATTATCCGGATGGATAAACACAGGTTTTCAAAGGAATTGGATGATTTGGTTCTTCCGTCGTGCTCCCTCGTTTTCGCCTGTCCCGCGGTGCTTTCCTGCGGGATTGTGGTATTTTTTATATGAAAGACTTTTTATCTGCTCGAGGGCATTAGGTTTTCTTCGCCTCGAACGCCTTGACGTCCTCCATCGCCTTCTTCCCATTTTGGTTATCTTTCACTTCTCTCTATAAATTAGGTTGCCCCCTTCTCCCTAATTCCTTCTCCCTTATTACTAGTAACTCATTTCTTGTTACTTCTTCGTCTGGAAACTGGTATTGACAAAACCCCATGGCATAGTATGATAATGACCTGTTCTGCCAACAATTGTAGTTGAGGCTCGCATGCACGAAGGATCATTGACTGAAGACCTGTTCGAACACGTTCTCATCCATGCTCGGGAAGCCCATGCCCGGCGTATCACGCATGTAAAAGTAACCATCGGGGCGCTTTCGGATGCAACCGCCGAGTCCATCCAGTTCTATTGGGAAAGTATGGCCCCCGGCACCATCGCCGACCAGGCGGAATTGGAGTTCGCTACCGCCCCTGGCACCGCCAGTTGCAATACCTGCGGCGAAAAATTCGAGATCCTCGAAGCCTATGCCGCCTGCCCTAAATGCGGCGCCTTCCCGGTTCAGGTGACTGGCGGGAACGGTGTCTATCTCTCCAGTCTGGAAGTCGAAACAGATAACGACCAGCACGAACATATCCATGAGTAAGTGTTGTTGCGAGGAGCGCACTTCGCGACGAGGAGCGTTCTTCGCGACGAAGCAACCCCCTCCCAAATGAGGAGATTGTCCTGCCGCCACACTTGTGCCTGTGGCTTTGTGCAGGCGCAGGAACCCTTAGGAAAACCTTTGTCTACTTTGTATCCTTCGTGTTTATCTCTTTAGAGGTGTTAAATGTGTCTCGGAATTCCCGCAAAAATTATTGAACTGTACGAAACCAATGGCATGAAAATGGCCAAAGTGGATTTTGGGGGCGTCGTCAAGGAAGCTTGCATGGAATACTTGCCCGAAGCCAAAATCGGCGATTACACCATCATTCATGTCGGCTTCGGTCTATCCATTCTCGACGAGCAGGAGGCCATGGAAACCCTGGACCTGCTCAAGCAGATCGATGCTCTCGGAGATGAAATCCCCGGGCCCGCTTAACCGCCGGGGATTGGACGAATGAAATACATTGACGAATACCGCGACGCTGACCTGACCCGGAAGCTGCTCGCCGATATCCAGAAGATCATCACCCGCCCGTGGAACCTGATGGAAGTTTGCGGCGGGCAGACCCATTCCATCATCCGCTCGGGTCTCGACCGCATGCTCCCCTCCCGGATCAACCTGATCCACGGCCCGGGCTGCCCGGTCTGCGTCACCCCGCTTGAGTTGGTGGATAAGGCCATCGCCCTGGCTTCCCTGCCGGACGTGATTTTCACCTCCTATGGCGATATGCTGCGCGTGCCTGGCTCGTCCCGTGACCTGTTCGCCGTAAAAGCCGCCGGGGGTGATGTGCGCATCGTCTACTCCCCTCTGGACGCCCTCCAGATCGCTAAAGACAATCCCGATATAACCGTCATTTTCTTTGCCATCGGCTTCGAGACAACCGCCCCGGCCAACGCCATGGCGATCCTGCAGGCCAGGGCGCAGGGGCTGGCCAACTTCGCCGTGCTGGTCTCTCACGTCACAGTCCCGGCCGCCATTACCGCCTTGATGGACTCGCCGGATGTGCAGGTGGATGGCTTCCTGGCCGCCGGTCATGTCTGCACAGTCATGGGCTTCTGGGAATATGAGCCGCTGGCCGAAAAGTACCGCATCCCCATCGTAGTAACCGGTTTCGAGCCGGTCGACATCCTTCATGGCATCCTCGACTGCGTCCAGGAATTGGAATCTGGCCGGTTCGAGGTGCATAACGCCTATGCTCGCTCGGTCACGCACGACGGCAACCAGCCCGCCCAGGCCGTCATCCGGAAAGTCTTCGAGATGACCGACCGGGCCTGGCGCGGCATCGGCGTCATCCCCATGTCCGGCTATCGCCTGCGCGAGGAGTTTGCTTCCTTCGACGCCGAACAACGCTTCCCGCAGGTGCAGTCCATTGAAACCCATGAGTCGCCGCTTTGCATCAGCGGGCTGGTGCTTCAGGGACGCAGGAAACCGGACGAATGCCCGGCGTTCGGCAAGCAATGCACTCCGCAGACCCCGCTCGGCGCGACCATGGTTTCCTCCGAGGGTGCCTGCGCCGCCTATTATCGCTACGGGCGCTATACATTCCCCTCTCCTTCAGGAGAGCCGTCAGGGGTGAGCTCCGATGACTGAAAAACTCAATCTCTTAGGCTGGACCTGCCCGCTTCCGCTCCAAAACTACCCAACCATCGTGATGGGCCACGGCGCCGGCGGCCGGATGATGGCCGACCTGATCGAGCACTTGTTCGCGCCTGCCTTCGACAATCAGTGGCTCAGTCAAATGGGCGATTCCACTGCTATAAGCCTGCAAAATCTATTGGAAGGCAGTCAATCGGGAAGCTCAATCATAAATCAGCAATCTGGGATCAACCTTGCCTTCACCACCGATTCCTTCGTAGTAAGCCCGCTGTTCTTCCCCGGCGGGAATATAGGCGACCTGGCCGTCTACGGCACGGTCAATGATCTGGCCATGCGCGGCGCCCGGCCGCTCTTCCTCTCGGCCGGTTTCATTCTCGAAGAGGGCCTGCCGATGGAAACGCTCGGAAATATCGTTACTGCCATGGCCCAGGCCTGCAAAAAAGCCGGTGTGAAGATTGCCACCGGTGACACCAAGGTGGTGCAGAAGGGCCATGGCGATGGCCTGTACATTAACACCTCTGGTATCGGCGTCATTCCTGCCGGCCTGGATATCGGTCCCCGTAACGCCCGCCCCGGCGACGCCGTGCTGGTCAGCGGGACGATCGGTGACCACGGCATCGCCATCATGTCGGTGCGGGAAGGCCTCACCTTCCAGATCGAGATCCAATCCGATACCGCCCCTCTCTATGGTTTGGTTGAAGCTATGGTCACCTCAGGTAGGGGCGAACGGCTGCCTGCCCCCCGAAGGGCGCTTTTCCCTGTAGGGGGTCCGCACGAAAATGATTATCCGCCCGCCATCCATTGCCTGCGGGATGCCACCCGTGGCGGGCTGTCCGCCGTTCTGAATGAACTGGCTGGTTCCTCCAAAGTGGGCATCGAATTCGATGAGCGCAAGGTGCCGCTGCGGCCGGAGGTCAACGCCGCCTGCGAAATGCTCGGCCTGGACCCATTCTATGTAGCCAACGAGGGCAAACTGGTTGCCATCGTTCCGGGCGGGCTGGCCGAGCCGGTGCTGGCTGCGATGCGCCTCCACGAATACGGCAAAGACGCTGCCATCATCGGCAAGGTGGTGTCGGAACATCCC
>JBEKEB010000222.1:0-5136 GCA_050014055.1 Anaerolineales bacterium
TGATGGCTGATCCATCGTATAGGGCTTGAAAGTTACCTTGCTGTGTCCTTTTTTCATGCCCCCATTGAATCATGGCTCATTAAAAAAGTAAAGGGGCTATCCCTTACTTTTGGGACAGCCCCTTGCTTCCCGTTTTCATCTCAATTTCCAAAGGTAATCTACCATCACTTGACGTTCTTTCTTTTTGTGATAACATATTGTATGACACAATAACAATTCAAGAAAGGATCCCTTTTATGACTACTGTTCTTGCGCTCGATCCCGGCTACGGGAACACCAAAGTCTGTGTAAATGGAAACATCGCTTGCCTGCAATCCGCCATCGCCCGTCCACAGTCGGTCGGCATGGCTGCTATCGGAATGAAAACTGCCTCGCATGCGGATATTCTGCGGATGGACGGCTACGAGTTTGCCATCGGCCCGGGTGCGTGGCATTGGGGCAGCCTGCTCACCAGCAGCGATTACTCGGCTCTGGCCTCGCCCGAACGGCGTGCCCTGGCTTTCGGTACCCTAGGAAAACTCCTTGAATCGGGAGAGTATGTCATCGACCACATGGTAGTTGGTCTGCCGGTTCCGCTCTTAATGGATGAACCCCAAGCCAAGGCAGTCATGGAGGGGCTGAAAGAGTACAAGGCTGTTCATGAATTTACTTTCAATGGGCAAGAATACCGTTTGCTGATCAACCGCCTACGGGTCCTGGCCCAGCCGGTTGGTGCATATGCCGACTGGCTGCTGGACGATGAACTGCATCTGCGCAAAGGCGGACGCCAGGCGGAAGTAGGCGTGCTTGACCTGGGTATGAATACGCTTGATCTGTACGTAGTCCAGGATGGCAAGGTGGAACCGCGCTTCGTGGGCGGGGACAAAGTGGGGGTACGCCGCCTGCTCGAGCTCCTGACTGGCAAGGGCCATGATCCGGAAGAATTGGACGCCGATTTGCGCCTCGGGCGGCTGCACATCAGCCCATCGCAGATGCAGTCCTGGCTGGGTGAAGTACTGTCCGTAATCGAACGCGTCTGGCCCAGCCTGCGCCGATTCTCAGCAGTTATCCCAACTGGCGGCGGGGCACTCGTGCTGGGCGACCTGCTGCGTCTGGCGCTGATCGCCAAAGGCGCGGCCGTCTGCTGGCCGGAGGATCCAATCACGGCCAACGTCAAAGGCCTGTGGAAGTGGGGAGCATATGCCGCATGAGCTGCGGCCCAATGGAAATCTGGTCATTACAGTCCGGATGACCCTCCAGCCCGGGCGCGACGATGATCTGATCACCCTGGTACAGATGGCTCCGCGTGGCCGGCTGGCGGCCATGGTGCGCGAGGCCATGCGCATTGGAACGATTTCTCGGAAAGATGCCTTCAGCCCTTCTGAAGAAACGGATCTTGATCTATCCGCTCTCGCTGTAGAGATTTGACAATGTTACATCCTCATCAAATGTTACACGGCTTATCAGCCGGGCCGGGCGCAAGGCGCCACGCTCCCCTACGGTTGGCCTATCGGCCGGCCCTTTGGGGTACGGGCGCAATGCGCCATGGGCAAGAAACCAGCACAAAGAGCGGGCGCAAAGCGCCACGCTTAAGCTTCTCCCCAATCATTCCAACTTCCAACAAAATAACAGGAAATAATATGACAACTTCCATAGAGCAGCAGTTTGAAACCTTGTGCGCCGCCCTCTCTCTCACGACGCGCCAGTATCATCTTCATCGCTGGAACAACTTTCAGTGGTTGGATCCATATGCCATTCAGGAACTCCTGCAAAGCGGTTATACCGATATTGTTCAGGATGCGCCCCTGATGTACTTCACGCGCGGATTATATGGTGATGAATACTCCCCAACAGTAGATGCTGAAAAAGTTTGGTGGGGTGAAGGACCTTTTCGCACCGCCTGGCTAGAGGAATTATCCAGGACATTTGCCAGCCTCTCCCACGCCACGGATTGGACTGAACGGATCTTCAGCCTGGTTGCACAGGAACGGATCACCAGCCGGCAGTTCCTGGAAGCGCGGCTGCAAGTTTCCCAGGCGACCCTCAGCCGTGCAATTCAGGAGCTGCGCGAGGCCGGGACAATCATCGAGGAGCCAATTCCGATCGGTCCGGGGAGACCGGTAAAAGCGCTCTCGCTCACACAGGCAGGCATGCGAAAGGCCCAGGAAATGGATATCCCAACAGCCGCTGCCCCAGCCCTGCAAAGCTCTGCCATCGCGGAGCGTTTCTTTCACCAACGCATCTCGGCAATTTACTTCCATGCCTATCCGTCTGCCAGCATCCAGCGTGCCTACACCGATGAAACGGTCCAGGTGGATTCAGCCCTGGGGAGCATTTACCCCGATCTAGTGATTCAACACAACCAGGATACTTTTTACATCGAAGCAGAGTCCGGCGCTTATGAATATAAGCGCCTGCGCACCAAGCTCGATAAATACCTGGCCAGCCAGCTCGACAGCCTTTGGGTGATCACCGAAAGCCAGAAGGCGCCTACCGCAAGTCATATCCGCCAGTGGGTCCACGATCGCAACAGCCAGCCACTGGAGAACATCCCATCGAGAACGCATTTGCGCGTTCTTTGCACTTCCCTAGATCAACTCCAGCGCTTTGGGCCGGAGGGAAATATCTGGCAGATTTTCCAATTTGGTCAAGCGGATAAAACGCCTGTCTCTTCCAACCTGCCAGACTCTCAAACCGGCTCCCATTTGCGAGACCTGTTTGCCGATTGGAAACGATCGCTGGAGGAGGATGAGTTCATTCCAGGATGCTTCAGCCTGGAAGAGCCTTTCATCTTACGGAATGAAAATGGCCGGGAAGTTGACCGCCTCCAAGCCGATATCGTGCTAAAGGTCCTTAGCAATTCCATTTTCCAGATCTTCCTGGAGCAACCCGCACTTTGGAGCGTGGAGCACATCCGGTACTTCCTGGAGGGTGTAGATCATTTTTTGAAATCCGATTGCAGTTTGCACAGGAAAACATATCTTTACCCGGATTATCCCTGGCTGTACGGGGCAGTACACCTGATCCATCTCAAGGCGGGAGAGTCCGACCCCAATACAATGGCATCCGTATATGGTCTCTGGCGGCAGGCTTCGCTGGCATTTCAATTGGCGCACGGGTATCCGTTGATCATCCGTATGGCACATATGGATAACCTGCGTGGAATCACCTATCTGAATATTCCAGAGATAGCCTGGGAGTTATCTGGGCTTTTGTAATTATTTTCAAGGGGTTATTTTCAAGTCATCATACAGGTGAGAAAAAAGAAACACCTATTGGCCGATGAAAATAACCCGGATTATGCAAAAAATGAAAATAAAGGAACCGTAATGAACATCTTTGCCGATTTTGAAAAGTATCTCACCGAACAAGATCGCTCTCTCCTCACCATGCGCGGCTACCTTTCAGACTTGCACCAATTTGTTAACTGGTTCGAGCAGACCAATGGGGAGACATTTGCCCTGGAATTAGTAACCCCAACTGATGTGCGTGAATACCGGCAGTACCAACTCATCATCCAGCACCGCAAAGCCAGTACCGTTAATCGTCACCTGGCCGCCCTGGCTGCCCTGATGAGCTGGGGTAAGAGAACTGGCCAGATAGAACATGATCCTACGGAGAATGTGCGCGGTGTGCCACAGGTCGAACATGGACCACGCTCTCTGGATAAGAAAGAGCAATATGCCTTACAGCGTGCCATCGAAAAAGATCTGCAGCTGGCCCGGATACGTTACCCAAAGCGTTGGGTTTCCCGCCAGCGAGACGCGTCACTCGCTATCTTCTTGCTTCATACCGGCTTGCGTTTGCACGAGGCCTTGGCGCTGCAAATGGATGACATCCAACTCCAGGAACGCAAAGGTCAGGTGACTGTGCGCCAGGGCAAGGGCGGAAAATCCCGCACCGTCCCGCTCAATGTTGCTGCGCGCAAGGCGCTCCAGGAATGGCTTTCAGTGCGTCCGGAGAACGGTGGTACGTTTCTATGGGTAGGTCTGGAGAATGAATCGCCGCAGGCGCTGAGTGGCCGCTCTGTCCAGCGCGGGTTGATGCGGCTCGGGCGGGCTGCCAATCTCGACCGCCTGACTCCACATATCCTTCGTCACAGCTTCGCCAAGAACCTGATTGACTCCGGCGTCGGGCTGGAGAAGGTGGCAGCGTTGCTTGGTCATTCCAACCTGAACACCACCCGAATTTACATCACGCCCAACCAGAAGGATTTAGAGCAGGCGGTGGAGCGGCTGGTGTCTGATTGAATCACTGTTGACAAAACACAAGAACAGTATAGAATTAACTGTAGTTGTAATAATTAACAGTTAATTCTATACAATGAAATCGACATCTCTTGAGAAGGCAATGGATCTATTCAAGCAGCACAATAACGCGCTGCAAACCAGCCAAGCTATCAGACTGGGGATTGCTCCGCGGACCCTGTATGCCATGCGAGATGCTGGCCAAATCGTGGAATTGACACGCGGTGTGTACCGCCTTGCAGATGCTCCAGCGCTCAGCAATGCGGACCTGGTACAAGTTGCTTTGCGTGTTTCTAAAGGCGTGATCTGTCTGATCTCGGCACTATCGTTCCACAATCTGACCACCCAGATCCCCCATCAAGTGTATGTTGCTCTGCCACTGGATGCAGAAAAGCCGCGCCTGGCTTACCCACCGTTGCGTCTGTTCTGGCTCTCACAACCGTCCTATTCAGCAGGTATTGAGGGGCATTTGCTGGATGGGGTAACCGTACGCGTTTACAGCCGGGATAAAACGATTGCTGACTGCTTCAAGTTTCGTAACAAGGTTGGCCTGGATGTGGCGCTCGAGGCCCTGAAAGAAGGACTTGGCCAGGGATGCAAGCCGGAAACCCTGATGGAATGTGCTCGTGTTGATCGAGTAGAGAAAACCATGCGCCCTTATCTGGAGGCTCTGATGTGAGTAAACCTGAAATCAAGAACCTGCCGGCTTCGATTCAAGACCGTCTGTTGAACCAGGCGCGTCTTAGTAGCCGGCCTCTCAATGAACTCCTGCAGTACTATGCCATCGAACGCTTCCTATATCGATTAGCTCAATCACCATATACAGGTCAGTTTGTTCTCAAAGGAGCACTGCTGTTTCGCGTCTGGTGCTTGCCAGCCTTCCGCCCGACCCGTGACATTGACTTGCTTG
>JBEKEB010000223.1:0-5132 GCA_050014055.1 Anaerolineales bacterium
GTATCCGGATCAATCTCTACTACAGGCTCATGGCACCAGTCAAAAACGATCTCGATGTCAGCCGACGACACCCTATATAGCACATTTTCATGCTTTGCGGTGTCCAGCAGACATGACATCTCTACTGATATCTGCTTTCTCCCATCCGGAAGCTGCTCTGGTTTTCCAGATTCTGGCCAAAAGCAATTCAGCGGTTTATCTGTCTCCGCCAACCGAAATATCCTGGTGTTGTATTCGGATACCGGCCTATGGCAGATTTTCCCTGAACCAGCCAGCGAGCCTGCCAGGCGCGATTATTCCAGTAATGTAGGTTCCGTAACCTGGAGCCCAAATCCCGATTTAAACCCTGCCAATGATCTGGGTATGGTTGAAAGCAATTCTCCAACCATGCCCTATAACTTGTATAGCCCTTCAACGGGCCACATGAATCCATTGTCTGATTTTGAGGGAGCCAATTTTCAAAGTTGGTATTGGCGGAAGTAGGGTGGATCGCCGAGAGCGAAGAACGCAGGTGCAGGTGACCGTAGGATTGTAAGGCCCGGTTTCCCGCTGGGATCCGAATGGCAGGGCGATCCTGAATCCCGGATCGCCTGGGTTGTATATCTGCCAACCTGTCAGGTGTCTTTGACCATACCATCTTTCAAAAACGAGAGGACATCGCGGTGAAACTGTTTTCCGTAAGCAGGATGCCCCATGCCTTTGTAAAGGATAAGCCTGGCATTCGGAATGCCCTCGGCGGTCTGGCGGAATAATGCCTCGGTATAAAATGGGTCATTATCACCCGCAATCACCAGCGTGGGCGCCATAATCTGCTTCAGGCGGTCTTTAAAGTTATGTTTTTCTTCTGCTTCGACGGTAATTACCAAATCTGAAGGGTCTTCGGGTGCACCGAAAAGCATCCCACCCATCAGCGATGCCAGCCAAACGAGTGGCCCGGTCACATACTTTATTATTCCACTTTGGGGGAACATGGGGCTGACTAAAATTGTGTAGGCTTCTCTCCACTGATGCTGGCGCGCCAGATGCCCGAGTTGCAATTCTCCATTCATGCCCGCATCGCTCAAAGTGTAAGCGCTCGAATGGATTATCAATTTCCGAAGAAGATCAGGATGGTCGGCGGCGAAGTGCTGAGCTATAGCACCTCCGGTCGAAACACCTATTATGTCGACCGGTCCCCCAAACTCCTCCATAATCATCGTTGCATAATCGTCCGACATATCCTTCATCGTGTAGCCATCCGGCAACCCGGGCTTGCGGTTCACGATGTAGGTCGTGTAGTCTTTATCCAGGAATAAGAACGTGTAGACTATCGAGAAAAGCGGCAGCATCAGTCCAGCCAGCGGCTTGTTTTCAAATTCCAGCCCTTGAAAGATAACGATTGGTTGAGCTCCATGGCCAAACCGGTTATAGGCCAGGCCACTGTGGAAATATCCAGCGGTTGCTCTTGACTTTAACAATTAGCAGCTCCGAAAACAATTAAACAAGTCAATTATGTTGCACTTTGTGGCTGGCCTGCGCCAGATCGAGACTCAAGTAACCGATCCCCAGCCGGGCATTCACCAGCCAACCAAAAACAAGGCCCAGTATACCAGCGGTTGCCATTATCCGGGTTGGGCCTTCGTGTTGTGCCGTTTCTACGTTCGCCTTAAGCGGAGAGATGATAGTACCGATGGTAACTGGTATTGTCCTGATTCAAGTATTGCAATCCCGGTGGGTTGGCTACCAAAAGTTCTCGTGGACAGCACGAGCTTCACCATCCACTTCTGCAACGGGTCCGAATACATCAATCGGGCGTTTGCTATGGCCAAAGACTTCCCGGCAAGGCAGCAACAGGGGCTCGGGCGACGGCCCGACGATGCCATACAGGTCCATTTCGCTCAAAGCATACACCACCCGTCCGATCTGGCTCCAATGGATTGCTCCGGCGCACATGCCACACGGTTCGGTACTAGAATAAAGGGTAAAATGTGCGAGTTGTTCAGGGGAAAAACCCTGGCATACCAGCCGCACGAGATTGGTTTCGGCGTGGCCGGTGCAATCCCGCCCCGTAATAACCGTATTTTCGGCTTCCAGTACAACCTGGTTATGCTCATCCACCAATACTGCCCCGAAGGGATGGTTGCCATGCTTTCGCGCCCGCCATGCCACTGCAATGGCTGACCGTAAATGTGCAATATCCATAACATTCATTTTATGGCCTCTTGTTATTCGCAGGCTCTGGCTCGCGGGTGATGGTGCAAGCAAGTGGAGGAATCCGGCTCTATTCTCCAACACCGAAATTTCTAAAAAACAACTCTTTGGAAAGTTTTGCGCCAGCTTCGGTGAGATCGATGGTTGGGCCTTTACTCTTAGGATCACCGATGTAACCTTTTGCGTGCAGCCTATCGAGTATGGCCAGATCCAACCCCTTCCAAGCTCGTGTGGCATATTGGTCACGCGAACTGGTCAGATAAAACAGCGCCAGGATCATTTCATCAACCTTGTCTTTATCATACTGCATGGCGTCTCTCCCTATGGTATATAACTATTACCTTCAGCGAATCCCCGGCCAAGCAACCAACCATAAAGAATATGGCAACACGTAATTAGAGTTTGTGCGGTCGCACAGCATACTGCAGGATGCGAACCCGCACACAATCCAAAAGGGAAATCCTCCTGAAAATCCGGAGAAGTTTTAGTTATTGCAAATAGGCCGTGGGAGCCCGGTCGGCCCATGGCTGGGCGCGCTCCAGTTGGCCGGCCAATCGGAAAAGTGTGGTCTCATCGCCAAAGCGCCCGATGAAATGCATACCGATCGGCAGCCCGGCTTCATTCCAACACAGCGGCACTGACATGGCTGGCTGTCCGGTCACGTTGAAGACGGCCGTATAGGGTATGAAATCAAAGGTCTTGGCGGCCAGAGGCTTGATCACGCCTAATGCATCCAACAGCCAGGCGGCATTGAGACGGCCAATCAGCCCGATCATTAACCTCTCCGAGCCGGAGGGCTGCAAGGAACCTGTGAGAATAGGGGGTTCGGCGAGAGTGGGGGTGAGTAAAACATCATAATCTTCAAAGAAGCGGCCGATCCCGCGACTAGCGGCGAGCAAGTAATTCAACGCTTTGGCGTATTCGCCGGCGCTAAAGGCCTGGCCCAGCAGCGCCAGTGCGGTGGTGCCGGTTTCGAAATCAGAATAACGGGTCTTGCGACCGGCCATGTGTGCGGCCCAATCGATCTCATCGCGCGTTTCGGCAGCGATCATCGTCAAGAATGCAATTGCAAAAGCTTCCCGATCGATCTGTGATGCGGCTTCCACAACCTCATGACCCAATTGCTCCAGCAAGCGGGCTGTGGCTTCCAGCCCTTTCAAGCAATCAGCGTGCACAGAGTGACCCAGGAAAGGTTGCGAAGTGTAAGCGATCCGCAGGCGGCCAGGTTCTGTGGTTACTTCATGCAAATACGGCCTATCCGGGGAGGAGGCCTAATACGGTGCTCCTACATCCGGCCCTGCGATTGCATCCAACATAGCAGCGCTGTCGCGTACCGAACGGGTGAGGACGTGTTCCTGGGCAAAACCCCGCCAGATATCACCAACATCCGGCCCCGTCGGTGTGCGGCCGCGGGTGGGCTTTAATCCAAAAACACCGCAGCATGCTGACGGAATGCGGATGGAGCCGCCTCCGTCTGCCCCACCTGCCAGGGGTACCAGGCGGGCCGCCACTGCTGCCGCGGAACCGCCACTGGAGCCGCCGACTGTGCGGGTAAGATCCCAGGGATTGTTGGTTGGACCAAAGGCTTCCGGTTCGGTATATGGCAGCAGGCTGAATTCGGGCACATTCGTTTTCCCAAGCAGGATTACCCCAGCAGCCCGGTAGCGGCGTATGATTTCGCTGTCGTGTGGTTGGGGGATATCTTTCAGCATGCGTGTGCCGCTGCTGGTGGGTACTCCCTCGACTGTGGCATGCATGTCTTTTTGGAGGAAGGGCACTCCTTTAAATGGGCCATCCGGCAATCCACTCAAGGCGGCTTTGTGCGCCTGCTCATACATTTTACAGATGACAGCATTGATCCTGGGAGTATACGCCTCGATCCGGCTGATGGCCTCTTCCACCAGTTCGCTAGGGCTGACCTGCTTTGAACGGACCAATTCGCCCAAGCCCAGGCCGTCGTACTTGTGGAATTCAGGAAAAGTGGTCATATACTCCTCATAAAATCCAGACTAAGATTTATTCCTCAATTTGCCCTTACCCGTTCTTTGGCATCTCGAGGTTTTACACAATGTGGATTAGATCCTGCTGACAGTTCATTGGACCGGGTGCATGGTAAACGCAGGTGCTGGATCGCCGCATGATAATCCCATTAGGGGGCGTGTTCCGTTCGACCTGCAGCCCTTGGAAGAATCTTGATAATTGGATGGACGCGGTCTTCCCCACGTGTTCTGCCGGAGCCCTCAGGGTCGTAAATGGGGGGTTCAGGGATGGGACTATAATACGGAAGTCATTTCGCAGATGAAATAGTCGTTTTGTCACCAAGATATTTATATATTATACGGCTGTTTTCTATAAGGATGAGGAAGGCCAGGGTTTCCATCCACCTGATATTCCTCAGGATGCTAAATAATCAACATCCCCCGTCCGGTTCGGGCAGGGGATGTTAGCGTTTTTTGCTGAATTGTTTGAGAAAAGCCAAGATGGGATCTTTTTACAAGTGATTAATCTTCCAACCTACTTCAGACCCATCCGATACCTCTGGTACCGTAGGTACCTATGGTACTTGCTGGTTCCTACCTCTTTTGCCCTTCCTCCTGAAATAGCGCTGTATACTTGCCATAGCCTTCCTTATCCAGATCCTCCTGTGGGATGAAGCGCAACGCGGCGGAATTCATGCAGTAGCGCAGGCCGGTAGGGGCTGGACCATCATCAAAAACATGCCCGAGGTGGGTGCCGGCCTGCCTGGAGCGCACCTCTGTGCGCGTCATGAACAGCTTACGATCGCTATGGGTCAGGATATTCTCCGGCTCGAGCGGGCGGGTGAAGCTCGGCCACCCTGTGCCAGAATCATATTTATCCAGCGAGCTGAACAGCGGCTTACCGGAAACCACATCCACATAAATCCCATTTTTCTTGTTATTCCAATAAGTGTTATTGAAGGG
>JBEKEB010000224.1:0-5107 GCA_050014055.1 Anaerolineales bacterium
GCCGGGCTTCCAGTGGAGCAGCTAGGACACGCTCCATTTAAACCAGCCACTACAAAGCCCCTTGCCATCCCAGCAGTTGAACTGGGATTAAACCTTGGTTTTGGAGCAAATGTCTACCTGCCGCCGGTCATCGCCGGGTATGTCGGTGCTGACCATGTAGCCATGCTGCTTGCAACCGATGCATGGAGATCATCCGGTAACATTATCGCCCTCGACATCGGTACAAACACAGAAATCAGCCTGGTCGCAAACGGAAAAGTCACCTGTTGCTCGTGCGCCTCTGGGCCGGCATTCGAAGGAGCCCACATCCACGAAGGCATGCGCGCTGCGCCCGGCGCCATCGAGCGTGCCCGCTGGTCGGAAGGGAAAATCCTCTGGCAAACAATCGAAAATCAGCCGCCTGTGGGAATCTGCGGCTCTGGAATCCTGGATGTGGTGGCATCCCTGCTGGACGGTGGGCTGGTCAAACCAACCGGGGCTTTGAAAACCGACTCTGCAGCCGGGTACGTACTTGTCCAGGCTGCACAGACCGGGCTGGGTCGAGCACTTATGGTGACACGCAAGGACATTAACGAAATCCAATTGGCAAAATCCGCTATCCGGGCCGCGGTTGAGATACTTCTCGAGGAGTCCGGTCTGCGCTCCAGCGATCTGGATTCATTCATCGTTGCCGGTGCTTTCGGCACCTACCTGGATCTGCGCTCGGCAGTCCACATCGGCATGTTCCCGCCCCTGCCTCTAGAAACATTCCGCCAAGTTGGCAACTCTGCCGGGGTAGGCGCAAAACAAATGTTGGTCTCGCTAGACAAACGGCAGGAGGCTGAACAACTTGCAAGTCAGGTCGGATATGTAGAACTGACTTCCCGGCCAGCCTTCACTTCCTTGTTCATGAAGCACCTCTCCTTCCAGGTTTTAGAGGAAAAATAGAAATTCATTAAATAGTTCCAATCGGGTTTGCGGGCCAAGTTCTCCACTATAGTCCGCAATTCGTGATAAAGTTCTGTCAAATAATGGGGGGGGTTCATAATCATTCAAATGCGCATGCGTGCGCACTTTTGTCCGGGCAAAGGAATCGAGGTTACAGGAGGCCTGCCATACTCCTATGAAGTCACAATCAATGACAGGCGAAGAAAGATATTGTTTTCTTGAGAACAGTTCAGGCGTGGTTCTCTATTTTAATAAATTACCTTTGAAGTTTATTCCTTCTAAAAGTGCAATTGCCTGCGTCTTCGTGCGGATATGGAACACGTCTGAAACATTGTGCAGCACTTTGCGGATAATTTTATCGGGAATATTAATAATTTCCCCTACTACGGTTGCACCATCTGCGACCCGCAACTCGCGGGCGGCAGCACAGTAGATTTTGATACCAGGATGTTACATCAAATGAAATTCTTCCTCCAAAATACGAGTGATAAATTCAGGCGTAAGCAATTCAAGCTTAGATCGCATCGCGCTAATTACAACTCCAAGGATGAGATGATTTTCGACATTTCAGCGGAAATCTTTTCATCCAAAAGATCGGGGTGATGAGTATCCAGAGTTTTGCGAGCCTTGGCCAACGCCCAATCACATGCATTATCCTTTTTAGTTTCCCACTCACCAAACGGACGCCGATCCATGAACTGAGGCAGGAAAAGATTGCGCATATGTTTGAGCGTATGTTTCTGTGAGAGAAAATTACCGCCAGGGCCAACTGCTGCAATGGTATTCAATGCCAGAGTCTCATCATCCACAACAATACCTTGCATGGTTTTGTGAATAATGGAAAATATTTCACAATCCATCATCATCTCAGCAAAGGACCAGATGCGGCTGCCATGTAAAAACCCAACCCCCAACAGCATATCTGACATGGCAATACATGCCATAAAGGTGGACAAGCTGTTTTCAACACCTGCCTGCCAGTTTGGTTCTTTTGCACCCGTGGCAAAAGAACCCATGGAAAGGGGGATATGATAATAGTCCGATAAACAATTGGTCGCCGCACCATAGAGAAAATCCTCCGGACCTCCGCCAGTATAGGCACCAGTCCGCAAATCAGAAGCCGTTTGCGCGGCTGCATAAAAAACCGGCGCTCCGGGAAATGCCAGCTGAATCATGGCAGCACCCGCGATGACCTCGGCATTACCAACGACCAGGTTTCCCGCCAACGTCGCCGGACCAGTGGTCAGATTCGAAGCCATAGTCATAAAACCAGTCGGGACACCATATTCAGCAGCCACAAGCGCGGCATCCAAACTGCCTCCATCATGTCCGAGCGGCGATGCAGAGCATTGCATTAATGAGAGCACCGGTCGTTGCCACAACTTGTCCTTGCCACCCACAATCAACCCAGCCATTTCCATGGCGGCACGCGCTTCCGTTTCGTTATAAATGGACTCGGTCTGAACGTGCTTGGTTGAATTTTCCCATATAGCCTTGATCTCATGCAATCCACGTGTCCGGGGCGGCATATCTTGGGCCGAGACCGGCACCCAATGAAATGCCACTTCCTCGGTGGCATCAGCGATGCGAGAAATTTCGCGCACGTCCTGTAAGCTGGAGGTTCGGCGGTGACCGGTATGGATATCAATCACTTCCACCCCACAACCATCTGTCCCCACAAAGACGTGATTCCCGTCCAATAATAAATCCTGTTGTGGGTCGCGTGCCGCCAATGGATAAACTGGAGTGCAAGTCTTCAGTGCACCTTCAACAAGTTCCGCTTTTGCTCTGACCACCATTTTACCGGGATCCACAACCGCTCCGTGGGCAGCCCAGATATCCAATGCGTGTTTGGATGGAAACCTTACCCCTACTTTTTCGATGATCCATAAGGTGGCATCATGGATCTTTTTTATTTCCTGTTGAGTAAGGATTTCCAGATGGAGCTTTGGGTTGCTGATTGATTTTATCGCCTTAGGCATACAGGACTCCGTAGCTGATCAGGCTATGCCCATCAACTTCTTGGCCTGTCCTACCGCGCCAATAGCATCTTCCGAGTAGCCATCTGCTTCAATCTTCTTGACCCAATCGCGAGTAACGGGAGCACCACCCACCATAACCTTTACTTTTTTACGCAATCCCAGCTTGTCCAATTCATCTATAACTTCCTTCTGCTTAACCATGGTTGTTGTCAACAGTGCACTCAAGCCTACCAGGTCGGCATCCACTTCTTTGACTTTCTCAATAATCTTGGCGGAAGGTACATCCACACCCAGATCGTACACCTGGAATCCAGAGGCTGAAAGCATTGTCCCAACCAACGTTTTACCTATCTCGTGGATGTCACCTTCGACAGTCGCCAATACCACTTTGCCATAAACCTGCCGGGACGTACCACGCTTCTGCATTTCGGGCTCCAATGTAGCAACCGCGGCTTTCATGGCTTCGCCCGCCATAACCAGTTCAGGGAGGAAAGCCTGCCCACAGGCAAAACTCTCGCCAACCTGGTTGACACCCGGTACGAAGCCATTTGCAATAGCCTCCAATGGATCGATTCCAGCCTCGATGGATTTCTTTGCTAAAGCAATGGCAACATCAGAATCACCGTCCAGGATGCTCTGTGACATCTTCTGGAAAAGTTCTTCATTCATGGATAGCTCCTTTTGTGATTTGAATTTCGAATGATATTGATATTTATAAGCGTAACAATTTATTAATTGTTTTCAAAAATCCATAGATCTGCGTCACGTTTCCAGTTCACCAGTTCAGCAGAATCAAACCATAACGCCACTTCTTTTTTACCATTCTCAACCGAATCTGAAGCATGAGTCAGATTGCGGCCTACTTCAAGGGCAAAATCATGCCGGATGGAACCGGGAGCAGCCTCAGTAGGTCGAGTAGCGCCCATAGTCTGGCGGATGGCAACAACAGCGTTCGGTCCCTCCCAGGCCATCGCCATAACCGGTGCAGAAGTAATATATTTTATTAAACCATCATAGAATGGTTTCCCTTTATGGATGGAGTAATGCGTTTCGGCCAGTTTTTGGCTTACCTGAATAAACTTGGCGGCAACCAGAAGTAGCCCCCTTCGTTCCAAACGGCAGATAACCTCACCAATTAATCCACGTTGAACTCCATCGGGTTTAACAAGCACTAATGACCGTTCCATGCAATCCTCTCCTCTTCAAAAATAACCTCGAGGTGGGAACCACCCCGAGGTCTGATTTTACCATGTTGCAAAGACTCAAAATATTACGCCGATCCGCCTCACCGCAACAATTCCTCCGCCTTGGTATAGGCATCCAGGGCATCCTGCAAACGATTAGTACGCATATAGGCGTCGCCAAGAGTTTGCCAGATAATCACATCCACCGGATAACGATAGATTGCTTCCCGCAAATCATGGATGACCTCATCCAAAAGACGACCTTTTTTTACGAGTTTCGAATATTTCTTCATGGCATCATCCAATGAATTTTGATCTAGGACATCCTGCGCGCTTGCTAGAAGTTCTGAATCTTTATCCTGGACCGGAATATGGGAAAGCATGCCAGTCTGTTTCAGAGTTGGCATTCGACTAGGCGGCGGTACCGAAACAGGGGTAGATTCGTCTGGAGGGATAGCTTCTCCGCCTGGCTGTGCGTTCCCTTCTGTTTTGGCTTCGAAAGTAAGTGCGGGGGCAGAAACTGGTGCTTCTGTCGTATCGACCTTTGGGGTCGTTTCTGCAACCGAGGTAGGTTTGTCCCGGGGTAGGACATCGTGAATATCACCTGCTTCTTTCTCTGCGGGCAGCCATTCTTCAGGCAAGGTCGGAGCTGCTTGTTTTGAGCCGGGGACATTTTCGTCCAACCATGCAGGCAGCTCCGTCTCTTGAGTCGAATCAACTGCAAGAGAGGGGGGAACCGGTCCTGTCGCCTCAGAGGGGTTGGAATAGCGTAACCACTCAGGTAATTCATTTTCCGCTTTTGGAGTTTCAGCTGAGTTGCCTGGTTTCTCAAGATTCCTCAGCCATTCAGGCAATTCGCTTTCAGAAGAGATGGGCTCGGCCGCTGGGTGCTTTTCACCAGCTTTCTTTTCCAATGCCTCTTTCACATCCTGCTTGCTTAACCACGTAGTAATCGTAATATCTTCTTCTGATGGAACATGATTCGGCAATGCGGATTTCCCTTCCACCGACGCA
>JBEKEB010000225.1:0-5058 GCA_050014055.1 Anaerolineales bacterium
GGTGACTTGTCGTCAGCACTCTGTTCCAATCCTAGACTACATGGTCAGCTTGCAGCAATTTGGCGAAACACCACCATCTTTGATCAGTTCACCTTAACTCGCTTTGGACGGTAAACAAGTACCTTGAGAAATTAGAAATTACGTTCTAGTTTTAATGTCAGGCACGGGCAGGTTTGGACCTTGCCAGTCATTAAATAAGCCTGGCCGTGCCGATTGCTTTCTTAACCCTTACATGCAAGAAAAAAATCCGCTAATGCCACTGTGGGGTACTCGTCGTCACCAATCGACACGAATAAAAAAAATGGATTAGAGAGGATTAGCGTAGATTAGCGGATGAATCCTACTTTCCCAGCAGGTCGCGCAAGGCGGGCTCCAAGCTGGCAAAGCGAAAGCCGAAGCCCAGGGCCTGCAGGCGGGCCGGGCGCAGGTACAAGCCATCCACGACCAGGGTGGCCATGCCCCCCAGCAGCAGGCGCAGCGCAAAAGCCGGAGCGGGCAACCAGTAGGGACGCCGCAGCAGGCGGGCGGCGGTGCGGGTAAAATCCGCGCTGGAGATGGGATCGGGGGCGGTCAGATTGAACGGACCGGCGGCATTTTGGTTTTCCAGCAGGAAGAGAATGGCGGCCACTTCGTCGGCCAGGTGGATCCAGGTCAGGCCCTGGCGGCCAGTGCCGAGAGGCCCCCCGGCAAATAGCCGCACCGGCAGCAGCATGAGCGGCAGGATGCCACCTTTTGGGGAAAACACGACGGCCGTACGAAGGATGGCACGCCGAACACCCAGGCTTTCGACCGGTTGCGTGGAAGCTTCCCATTCCTGGCATAGCCCGGCCAGGAAATCTTTTCCGGGGCCATCCGCTTCGGTGACCGGCTCCAGCCCGTGCGGGCCGTAATAATTCACGCCGGAGGCCTGGATGAGCACCTTCGGACGCGGCGATGCCGCCTGGATGGCCTGGGTAAGCGCCCTGCCAGCCTGCACGCGGCTGTCCCATAAGCGCTGCTTCTGTGGCTTTGTCCAGGGCCAGCGGGAAAGCGACTCCCCGGCCAGGTTGACGACCGCATCCACCTGGCTGAGCGTGTCCGCCCAGCCGGCAGTGGTCCTGCCATCCCAGCCGAGTGGGGTGGCACCCTGCGGTAGAGGCGCCTTACCTGGGCTGCGGGTCAACACCCAGATCTGGTGGCCATCGGCCAATAATGACCTGGTCAGGGCTGTTCCGATCAACCCGGACCCTCCGGCAATCAAAATGCGCATAGTTTGCTCCTTTCATTAAATAATTTTGGCTTATATTAATGCGAAAATTCACAAGGAGTACGTGTTTTGGTCTGGAGTATAATACACGCCAACGTGAAAAACTATGAACGAGCCGGTACTGGTTCTTAACGCCAATTTCGAGCCTGTTAATGTTTGCAACACCCGTCGCGCCATTGGCCTGATCCTGGGGGGAAAAGCGGACATGGTGATGAACGGTCGCGGCGCCATCCAGACCGTCAAGCAGGCGCTGCCGCGGCCATCCGTCATCCGGCTGGATAAAATGATCCACCGCCCGCGCCTGCAGATCAAGCTATCCCGCCGGGAGGTCTTTCGGCGGGACAATTACATCTGCCAGTACTGCGGAAGACACACCAGCGACCTGACGGTGGACCATGTTTTGCCCAAACACCTGGGCGGGGAACACATCTGGACCAATGTTGTGGCCGCCTGCGCGGGCTGCAACCACCGCAAAGGCGGCCACCAGTTGGGGGATGTCCACATGCACCTGCTGCACATTCCCTTGCAACCACCGGCCAGCGCGTTCTATATATTTGGGCGCCACCTGGAAGAAAACTCCGAATGGGAGCAATTCATCAAGGGCTGGTAAATAAAGCCACCACTGGAAAAGCATCGTCCCGAAGGTTTGTGGAAATGCCAGGATCTCTCACACAAACCTTCGGGGCGTTTTTTATTAATATAAAACACCTGCTGATGGCTTGATCAATCGAAATTCAGCTGCATGTAATCTTCCGCCAGGGTGACCGGGCCGGCGAACTGCGCGCGTGCTTCGGCCAGCAGGTCCCGGTTGGCGAATTGCCCGGTCGGATAATGGATCAGGTACAGGCTGCCCACTTCGGCCTGGCGGGCCGCCTGCCCGGCCTGCGCCGCCGAGGAATGTCCCGGCTGTGCGCCGGTCGATTCGTGCACCAGGATATCCGCCCCGCCAGCCAGTTGGGTCATTTGTGCGCAAGGCTCCGTATCGCAGGAATAGGCCAGGGTTTTTTTGGAGGAGGCGAATTCCATCCGCAGGCCGATCGTCGGGACAAAATGCTTCACCGGGACTGCCAGGATGCGGAACTCTTCACTTTCAATGACCGGAACCAGCACCTGTTCCGGCAGGCGCTGGAATGCAACCGGGAAGAAATCCGGCCAATCGGACCAGCCATATAACCCCATCATTTTCTCAACCCGGTCGAGAGTATGCGATAAACCGTGGATATTTAAAGGCTGGCGGCGGCCCATCAGCCACATATCCATCAAGAGTTGTGCCACACCCGCAACATGGTCCGGGTGGAAATGGGTCAGGACAAGATCGCTCAAGCGGGTGAGATCCACCCTGGCTTTCTGGAAACGGACGATCGGGCTGTTCGGGCAGTCGATCAATACAATCCGTTGCTCCCCCACTACGACCATGTGGGTGTTTTCATGCTTCTCATCGGAGATGGCGTTCGAAGTTCCCAGGAAAATTATATTTACCATCGCAGCACTGGACGCTTTCTTGGTTTGCCCCCATACTACTCCTACTTAATCACAGAATGCAATAGGACAGGAGTAACCCACGTCTCCAAGACAGCTGCAATCGTCAACAAAGGCAGCACCAGCCCGATCCCGATCTTGGCCCAATCGGCAATCGCATTGATCAACACTTCGCCCAGTGTCAGTTGGGAGCGCGGTGTCACCAGCGCGATGCCAATGTACAGCACGGCTGCGCTGGAAAGGATCAGCGCCGGGATCTCGAAAATGCCATGCGGCAGGATCCCAAAGATTGCCAGCTTTACGGGTGACATACCCAAAGCGCCTTCCAATGCCAGGACGATACCGATGATGCTGGTATTCAATAGAAAGACCAAAACCCCCAGGACGCCAAAGGAAAACAGGCCAAGCAACAGGATGATCACCACCGCCCGCAGGTTGTGTCCCCAGATCATCGGAAAGGAAATGACAATATCTGACAGCGAGACTCCCGTCCCGGCGTTCAATACACCCGTTAAACCGCCGGAATGGAAGAAATTGACAACTTTTTCCGCATTCAGGGCCACCAAAACGTATCCCCCCAGCGTAGCAGCAATGCCCAGGCCCAGCGTCATCCAGATGGAGATTGCTTGTTTCCTTACCGTACCCAGAACTTCTGTCTTAAACCAGGTTGGAAAGGATTTTGCGTTTCCCCTGAACCCTCGCCAGAAAGTCCGTCCAATCCAGCCCAAATTGAGCACATCAATTTCGTGCCCCAGCAGCGCTTCCCGCTGGAAATGAGCGATCCCGACCCGCGCCAGCAGTACCGCCAGCACAAGCACACCCGCCACCGCCAGCCAAAGCGCCTGGTCATTGCCCCAGAATAACATGACACTTTCGCCCTGGATGAGCAAGGCCATCGGGATGACGATGAATGAGGCCATCAGGTTGGAGGCCCGCACCGAAGTAGCCTGGGTGGAGATAAGAATTGCTCCAGTGACCATCAGAAAAGCCTGGACGGCCGTCAAGGTCAGCGTCTCTGCCATCCTGCTGGCATCCGGGAAGGGAATGTGCTGAAAATGGAGACCGATCATATAGACCGTGATCCCCAGGTAGGCGGTAAAGAGCGGCGCAATTATCCCGGCCAGCAACTTGCCCATGAAAAGCTGCCAATCCTTGAGCGGGCTGCTCAGGAGCGGCTCGATCGTGCCGCGCTCTTTCTCACCGACAAACGACTCCAGGGCAATCACCAGCGAGACCGTGATCGGGAAGTAACCCACCACCATGAGCAGGAAGGGCACCAACCGCTCTGCGATCAGGGGCGTGCCGTATTTCGTTGTGAAATTGATGGCGGCCTGCGCTCCCACATCCGCCAGTAAGGGCAGGAGCAACGTCAGCGCGATCATCGGGAAAATGATGCGCCAATCCCGCAATTGGTCGCGTAGTTCGCGCCAGGCCACCAACCAGGCCATGCCCAATTCCTCTTTCAAACCCTTAATCATGCTGCACCTGGGCCATGGCAGCCAGATAGACCTGTTCGAGCGTGCGCGGCAATTCCTGCCACGCGACGACTTCTACACCGCGCTTCATCAATTCCCTCAATAATACAGGGTTGGCTGTTTGCGGGTCTTCCACCCGGAACCGCGGACCGGCCAGACCCGCTGCGAGGGCGGTTACGCCCGCCGGCAGTTCAAAGGTTACGCGTGGCCACTCGCCTCGCACCTTTAACTCATATTCAGCTGGTCCCAGCAGCTTTCTTTTCAACTCCTCGATTGTCCCGCTGGTTAATACCCGCCCGTGGTAAATGATGGCAATTTTGTCTGCCAGCATTTCGGCTTCCACCAGGTTATGCGTGCAGATGATAATGGCTCTTTGTTCGGAACGCAGACTAGCGATGGCTTTCCGCACCAATTGGGCCGACTCTGGATCCATGGCCGAGGTCGGCTCATCCAATAGTAAAACCGGCGGATTATGTAGCAGGGTGCGCGCCAGCGCCAGTTTCTGGCGCATGCCTTTCGAGTATTGGCCGATCGGGTGCCTGGCAACCTCCGCCAGCCCGAAATAATCCATCCACGCCTGGCTGCGCTTCTGGCGGGTGGCGCTGTCCATCCGATAGATTTTCCCGTAAAAATCCAGGTATTCCGCCCCGGTCATACGCAGGTAGAGACCATGTTGCTCGGTCAGCACCCCCACCGATGCCCGCACTTTCTGGGGCGCCTGCACCACGTCGTACCCGGCAATCCTGCACCAACCACGCGTCGGGGATAGCACGGATGTCATCATGCGGACAGTGGTGGTTTTCCCTGCGCCATTCTGACCGAGCAAAGCCAGCACCTGTCCGGGCTGCACCTGCAGAG
>JBEKEB010000226.1:0-4996 GCA_050014055.1 Anaerolineales bacterium
AATTCCCCCAAAATTTTTGGATGATCTAAACCGGATTCTTGTTTCAAAAAGGGAAATAGAGGAATTTAAGATACAGACGAATCCTCCTGGCTGGTTTTTGTATATTCCATATATGTGGATCTATTACCCGCGAATCGCCAAGGATACCGGACGGGCACCTGGAATATTAGGCTTTTTCAGATATCTTCAAAACTTCTGGAGACTGGATTACTTTTGGCAGATCCCCTTTTATTTTACCTGGAGGGTTTTTAGAAGAATCGTTCTGGCTTTATCCAACGGGAAAACGTAGCAGTAGTATCTGGAAAGCTTAGTTTTCATCAAGGAATGTAAAGAGAAAGACCAGCGATAGCCGCTTTTGTATGCGCGGGGCATCCGTAATCTATGCTTTCTGTTTCTTCAACAGCAGCGGTCCAAGTTGGTCAATGATCCAGCCAAACGACAGTTCCAACCAGGGCACGACTCGTAAATAACCCGGTACATACATGATCCGTCGCGGATGGCGGATCAGGCTCCAAATGCGCTCGGCCACTTTATCCGAGGTTACCCCAACCTTTTCAGTGGGCACATGCCCTCCATTTTCCAGAGCCAGGGCGGCAGCCCCAAACTCGGTTCTCACCGGCCCGGCCCGCACCACGCTTACATGAACATGCGTACCGGTCAGTTCGCGGTGGAGCGCCGTTGTGAAGTTATCCAGGAAGGATTTGGTGGCCCCGTAAAGCGCAATGCCCTGGCTGGGCAGGCTGCCCGAGATGGAACCGATGTTGATGATATGACCGGCATTGCGCTGACGCATTCTTGCCAGAAATGCCAGGCTCAATTGGACGACCGCTTCCACGTTGACCTGTAACATTTCCTGGGCGGTCTTCCAGGACATCTCATCACCATAGCCATACCAACCCAACCCGGCATTATTGACCAGCAGGTCGGCATTGGCAGCCTGCTCGCAGAGTCGCTCCCGGTCGGCCTCGCGCCGCAGGTCGGCGGTTAGGATACGGGCACTCCCGCCAGCCGCGCGGATCTCTTCGGCGAGGATTTCCAGCCGCTCACGGCGGCGCGCTACCAGTACCACCCGCAAGCCCTGTGCAGCCAGCTTGCGGGCAACGGCTGCCCCGATCCCCGACGAAGCCCCGGTAATAACAGCAAGTTTATCTTTCCACTGATTCATCATGGTTCATTACACGGCCGACTTCACACGCCGGTTCTCCAGGAACCAACGCACGGTATCCGCGATCGACTCGTAAACCGGGCGGGGCCTGTACCCTAATTCAGCCAGCGCTTTTTTATAACTGATGTTGGCATTGCTTTGGAGCACTTCCAGCGAATAGGGTGTGAAACGCGGCTTGGCTTGCGTCCTTTGGTAGTACCAGGGTGTGTAACGGGCTGCGAGCTCAGCGAGCGAGAACGGTATCTTGATGCTGGCAAAAGCCTTGCCGGTCACTTCGCGCACTGTCTCGAGCATATACCGCACCGAAAGTTTATGGCCGCTCAGGATGTAACTTTCCCCGCACCGGCCGCGTTCCCGGGCGGCAATCAGGCCATCCGCCACGTCACGAACATCCACAAAATCATAGGCGCCTTCAACATAGAGCATCGTATGCGCTTCGGTGGCGCTGCGAATGACTTCGCCTATCTCCGAGCCGCGGAAATCATACGGCCCGATGACGCCGGTCGGGCAGACAATGACTGCATCCAGACCCTTAGCCGCGGCATTTTGGACCGCCAGGCTGGCAGCGGCTTTCGAGCGGTCATATTCCCCGTAAGGGTTGTCCTGGTCGAACCCAAGCGATTCATCCATGGTCACACCGTGCGGGGCGCGTGCAATGGCATGGATGGAGCTGGTATAGATCAACCGGCGGATATTGGCTTGGCGGGCGGCTTCGAGCACGTTGCGGGTTCCTTCCACGTTAACCCGCCAGACGAACGGGTTTCTTCCCGGCATAATGGAAATGATGCCTGCCAGGTGATAAATGGTATCCACATCCCGCATGGCGGGTCCGAGCGAGGTGGGATCGAGTACATCGCCCGCCACTTGTTCGACATCCAGGTTTTTAAGCGGCGAGGTGTCTTCACCGCGCCAGATCAAGGCACGTACTTTTTCCCCTCGATCCAACAATTTGCGGATGAGCACGTTGCCAATATGTCCGGTTGCACCGGTGACTAGAATCATTGAAAACTCCTATCTTTTATTTAGCCAATCCATTCATCAATATTTGCATGCTCTCACGGGCGGTCTTTTCCCAATCGGCTCCATGCGGATCGAGCACGCCTTGTAAAACCAGCCCCACCGCCAGGGATACGACAACCTGGGCTGCCACCTGGGAATCCACCGGTTTGAGTGAGCCTTCACCCATGCCATCATGGATCAGTTTCGAAAAGTATTCCTGGTAGTGGCGATAAGGGGCAATGATCGCCTTCCAGACGGTCTCGTCGCGGCTGGCCTGAAGCCAGAATTCCAGGAACATCGGCAGGCGGTTCTCGGCAGCCGCGAAAACACCCGGCAGCAGGTTGGTCATCGTAACCAACGTTTCCGGGACGGTTTCCTTTCGGACAGCCTCCATACCCATGTCGATCATCGCCAGCCAACCCTGCATCAGTGCCAGGAAGACGGCCTGTTTGGTGGGAAAGTGGTGATAAAAGGCACCCTTGCTGACCCCGGCCTCAGCGCATATTTCATCCACGCTGGCAGCATCGTATCCGGCAATGGCAAATTTTTTGACAGCGGCATCCAGGATGCGACCGCGTGTTTCTTCAGCGCGTTGTTGGGGCATGCAAATCTCCTTTATTATAAACAAACCGACTGGTCAGTATGTTTATAATAAATCGCCAGCGCCTGCCTGTCAAGATATGTTAGATAAGAGAATGCTTACAGTTTTATTATTGAAAAAACGTTCCAATGGTTTATATGAAAAATACAACTGCCGAAAAAAACCTTCGGGACGTTGGATAAGCGAATCTCAATCAAATTCAATACAGTTCTAAACAAAATCCAAACATCTGTTTGTTATCCTGAGCAAGATCAAGGCAGACGGAATTTAATCCGGAGAAAAGGCCCTGACATCTTGAAAGGAGATCAAAATGAAAAAATGGATGTTCGTTACGATCATCGTCAGCCTGGTGCTGGCATTAACGGCCTGCGGGAGCACCCAAAGCTCAAAAACAGCTGCGACTGCCTCGACCACGCTATCCCTGGAAGGGCAACTGCTGGTAGGCACCTTCAAGCTGGAGAATACCAGTCTGGCGGTAAGCTCCGAACAGGCCAGTACCCTGTTGCCTCTCTGGGAAACATTAGCCTCCCTGGCCTCCAGCAACACGGCCGCTTCGCAGGAGGTGGATGCAGTGGTCAGCCAGATCGAAAGCAGCATGAGTACGCAACAAGTTTCCAGTATCACCGCCATGAAACTGACCCAACAAGACCTGGCGGCTACCGCCATCGACACCGGCAGCGCTACGACAACTGCCAGTTCAGCCAGTACGGATAAATCCAGCGCGGCCCAGCAGCAGGCGGGTGCACCGGCTGGCGGGAACCCGCCCAGCGACATGGGCAGCGGGGTAGGTGGCGTAACAGATATCCAGACCGTCAGCCAGGCCCAGACCGGCACGTCCCAGGCGGTCAGCACGCAATCCGCCGCCACCACAGACCAGGTACCCACGGCAATGATCAAAGCATTGGTGGCATTGCTACAGAAGAAAATAGGATAATTCTTTCCGGTAAGTTCGCGGTTCAGCCCAGCCTGGCGGAAAACAGATCTTCCGCCAGTTTTCTTTCAACCCATTTCAGCACAATAAGATAACCAGATTCGCCTAACATCTTAACAAAATCTGAACAACTTTTTGGTATTCTTTCATGGAAATTCAGTGATAAGGTAAATGATGCAGGCCAGGTAGCTTTTCTCAAACATCCAAAATTCCTTGGGACAGTATAATGAGGTAACGGTGGACCATTTGCTCGCGGTCGAAATAAGCGGTCAGTTGCGCTTCGTGCTCAGCCAAGGCCTGCAGGGGCACCAGGAAATCGCCCAATGGGTGCAGAAAAACTGCACCCAGGTAAATATTTCCGATTCGACTTCATCATGAAGCTTGCCCGGTCCCCGGTCTGACCAGACCCTGTATGATTGTGGAGACTGATGATCACAGAAATTTCCAGACCTCGGCCAAAATGGCTGGTACAGGCCGTCAAATTCGGCGCCGTTGGCATACTCAATACCGCCATCGACTTGGGCCTGTATTTTGTGCTGACCCGCTGGCTGGGGCTGGGCGCTTTGCCAATTTTAGCCAAAAGCATCTCCTACAGCGCCGGGATACTCAACAGTTTTCTTTGGAACAAATTCTGGACCTTCCAATCCCGGGCCGGTACCTGGGCGACTCTGTTCCCATTCATCCTGACCAACCTGGTCGGCCTGGGGATCAATACCGGCATGCTGCAGCTGTGTCTGAAGACTTTGCACCTGCCCGAACTCGTGGCACTCGGGTTGGCCACCCTCACCACGTTGTTCTGGAATTTCGTAATCAGCAAATTCGTAATTTTTAAGGAATAAGTACAATGAAAACGATTCTTGTTGTTGATGACAAAGCCAACGTACGCACGCTTGTGCGCGAATACCTCACTGCAGAAGGGTTCCGCGTGGTGACGGCCGAGAATGGCCAGACCGCCCTCTATACCGCCCGCCAGGAAAAGCCCGACCTGATCCTGCTCGACATCATGATGCCGGAAATGGATGGATTTGCATTCATCCGGGCCTTCCGCAAAGAATCCGACACGCCTGTCATCCTGCTGACCGCCAAATTGGAGGAATCTGACAAGGTCATCGGCCTCGAACTCGGTGCGGACGATTACATCACCAAGCCCTTCGGCATGCGCGAACTGGTGGCGCGCATCCATACCGTCATGCGGCGGGCCGGAAAGATCCCGCATCCAAGCTCCCGGCTGCAGATCGGGGAGATCCTGCTCGACCGGGAAACCCATTCAGTCACGGTCGCTGGACAGCCGGTCCATTTG
>JBEKEB010000227.1:0-4944 GCA_050014055.1 Anaerolineales bacterium
TATACTGTATGAGAACCTTTGCGATATTCCGTCATACCTACATTTTATACGACTATCGCCATTGTGGTGTTAAAACAGCCTGCCTAAAGGCAGGGGTTTTAGACCCCATTTACAGACAATAAGATATATGATTCACACGGAAGTTTCCACTGAAAATATACACCGCCGAGCACGCTGAGAGCGCAGAGTAACTCATTTCCATATCCGCCGGGGGGCTGTCCCTACGGGATCCCCTCCGGGGACAAGTTGCTCCGCGAAAGCCCCCGGATCAGATAACAACGCCCGCTACCTTAAAGGGTGCTGCGCGAAAGCGGGCTAAAAATCGTTTCAAGCTGATTCAAGACTGCATCCAAAGATTTAGCCGACTGGATTTATCCACAGGCAAAGGTTGCGAAGCAAGTTACCGAACGCTCTCCATTAATTCAATCTCCGCGTTCTTGGCAGTCTCTGCGGTGAATATTGGTTTTTTACAACCACAGGCGCGTTTCTCTTGTAGGCTGCCATAAACCCGGCTACAATAGCCGCACTATGAATATTGCTTCCGACCCCAGCCTGATTGTGAAAGACGTACCAAGCGTTCTCGAACTGCTCACTGTGACCCTGCTCAAGCAGGCCCAGGCCGGCCGCACATATCTCCAGGCGGAACTCACCCGGATCAACCAGATCCTGGACGAATCCAGGCACAAGTAAGCATGGAACCGACACTATCAGACCTCCAACGGCTGGCCCGCCAGGCCGGCGAAATCCTGCGCCTGGGCTACGAGCAGGAGCACCAGGTGGATTACAAGGGTGACATCGACCTGGTGACGGAAATCGACCACCAATCCGAAGATTTTGTGCTGGGCGAAATTCAGCGCCTCTTTCCCGGGCACCAGATCGTCTCCGAGGAAATCGGGCTGGTACCCGGCCGCCTGGACGTCCAGTGGTTCGTGGACCCACTGGACGGCACGGTCAATTACGCTCACGGCATCCCCTTTTTCTCCGTCTCGATCGCCTATGCCCATGAAGGCGTCATGACGCTGGGCGTGGTTTACGATCCCATGCGTGACGAATTGTTTTCGGCCGAACGCGGCCAGGGAGCCAGTTTGAACGGGCGCCGCCTGCAGGTCTCGCAAGTGACGGAACTCCTGCGCAGCCTCCTCGTGACCGGATTCCCCTATGATGCCTGGTCGAACCCGCGCAACAACCTCGAGAATTATGGCCGATTTGCCAAATTATCGCAGGGCGTGCGCCGGCTGGGCTCGGCTGCGCTCGACCTATGTTACGTGGCGGCCGGTCGCCTGGAGGGTTATTGGGAATTGAGCATCAAGCCCTGGGATGTGGCAGCCGGGGGCCTGATCGCCTCGGAAGCCGGTGCAACGGTAACGAACCTGGCCTGCCAGCCGGATTACATCACCCCGCCGTGTTCGCTGCTGGCTGCTCCGCCCAGCCTGCACGCCAAAATGAAGGCGGTTCTGGACGAGAAAGGATAATCTACGGGGTCTACCCTATAATGCTTTTATCTTTGAGACAGATAGAAAGTGTAGCACTTGGATGAAATGGGGAATTTCAGCCTATTAGTGATTGTTCCATAATTGGAAAATGCTTTATACCAAATACAATACGTACCAGTGGCTTTTCTACGCTGGCAAGCGCATGTCACTATTTTGACGCTTAGCCCAAACCGTTTTTGATATGTGCTCGTCACTACCGATTGCTTTCCTTTGTGAAAGTTGTGCTTCATAAAGTTGAATCCCTTGACTCAGCTTTCTTTTTCAGCTATACTAATTTAGGTTAACCTAAATATATATTTAGTCACAATATTTCTTTTAGAGACACAACATTATGACAGAACTCATCAGCGACTCCATCCAGGACTATCTCAAAATCATTTACGTTCTGACCCAGAATGGGGAAAGCGCCAGTACCAGCGCGCTGGCAACACGGCTCGGATTTGCACCCGCCTCCGTCACAGGTATGATGCAAAAATTATCTTCTATAACACCTGCGCTGGTTTCCTATCGCAAACATCAAGGTGTCATATTGACATCAGCAGGCCAACGCGCCGCGCTGGAAGTCATCCGACATCACCGTTTGATCGAAGCCTGGCTGGTTCAGACGCTCGGATATTCTTGGGATGAAGTCCATAATGAAGCCGAGAAGCTCGAACACGTGATCTCGGAAGACTTTGAAATGCGGGTCGCGGCTGCATTGGGGCATCCCGACCGCGACCCGCAC
Source organism: Anaerolineales bacterium (assembly GCA_050014055.1). GTDB lineage: Bacteria > Chloroflexota > Anaerolineae > Anaerolineales > Villigracilaceae > UBA877. Next base: position 2,218 of record JBEKEB010000227.1, read on the forward strand.
GGCGAGCCCATTCCGAGCGCGGAATTGGTCATGCCAGCAGACAAAAGCATCCCGCTTTCTTCCATGCAGCCGGAGCAGGAAGCCGCCGTGCGCCGAGTCGACGCCCAGGATGCAGAGTTTCTGCGGTATCTGGAGGAACTGGGGCTCATTCCGGGCGCGCGCCTGAAGACATTGTCTGTATCACCCTATGACCAGGTAATGCGCTTACAGATTCAAGGGCAGAAGCAGACGGTCGTGCTTGGCCCCTCAATTACGAAGCGGGTATTCATCGAAATCTTATAAATATAAAGGATAACAGATGTGACCACAAAACAAGAAAAAGAGCCCGTGCGAGCAGGAGATGTCAGTACTCTGAAATCAGCCAATGAAGTCTTGGATGGTACCAGCAAGAAAGCCTTCTTATTACGCATATTGCCCTTCCTCGGTCCGGCCTTCATCGCTTCTATAGCTTATGTCGATCCGGGAAATTATGCAACCAATATCCAGGGCGGGGCTCAATTCGGTTATGAGCTGTTGTGGGTTATTGTTGCCAGCAACCTGATGGCCATGTTGGTTCAAACCCTGGCCGCCAACTGGGCATTGCTTCAGGGAAGAATTTAGCGGAAACAATGCGGGATCACTACCCGCGCTGGGCTGGAATTGGGATGTGGATTGTAATGGAACTCGTCGCGATGGCGACGGACCTGGCGGAATTCCTCGGAGCTGCCCTGGGAGTTTATTTACTCTTCCCCACATTATTTCTAAAAATCGCGGCCCTGACTGGATTGCCGGAGTTGTTGGTGCCGGCGATATTGATGGGCGGGCTAACATTTATCGTTTTACTGCTCGAGCATAGCGGCTTCAGACCATTGGAAGCTTTGATCACTTCGCTGGTAGGCGTGATCCTGGTCTGTTTCATCATCGAAACCATTCTCGACCGGCCTGACATGGCAGTGGTTGCGTACCATTCGGTTGTCCCAATGTTTTCCGGGACGCAAAGCATTCTCCTGGCTACCGGTATCCTGGGCGCGACCGTCATGCCGCACGTGATCTTCCTGCATTCCGGGTTGACCCAGGGCAGGATCGTTACCAAGGATCCGAAAAAGCTGCGTATGCTCTTCCACTTCGAATTGATCGATGTGATCATTGCCATGACGCTGGCCGGACTGGTTAATATGGCCATGCTGATCTTGGCCGCTTCAACGTTCCATGCACATGGCTTGAGCAGCATTGGGACCATTCAGGAGGCGTACAAAATGTTGACGCCTCTGCTGGGCGGGGCGGCGAGCTTTGTCTTTGCGATTTCATTGCTGGCATCCGGACACGCCTCCTCGACCGTGGGAACCATGGCAGGCCAGGTTATTATGCAGGGTTTCATTCATCGAAAGATCCCGATGTGGACCAGGCGCCTGGCAACCATGACGCCCTCCTTCATCGTAATTGCCTTGAGGCTCGATCCCACCCGGACGCTGGTCTTGAGCCAGGTAGTATTGAGCTTTGGGCTGCCTTTTGCGATCATTCCATTGATTTTTTATACGGCCAACCGTGGGATAATGGGTGGGTTGGTGAATCATAAGATCACCAGCATTGCCGCCGGCCTGGTCGCTGCGTTGATCGTGGTCTTAAATATCTTCCTGGTTTATCAATTATTATTCATTGGGAGTTAATCCATGTTCAAAAACATTCTCGTCCCTCTGGATGGATCGAATCTCTCGGAAGCATCGCTTGGGCCGGCTGCCTATCTGGCAAAGACGCTTAAATCGCAGGTTACCCTTTTCCATGTCATCGAACAGGCTGCCCCGGCCGAAATCCACAAGGAACGCCATCTCACCCAACCGGATGAAGCCGATGCCTATCTCGAAGAGGTTGCCAAGCGCGCTTTTCCCACGGATGTTGAAGTCAAAACCCATGTGCATACAGCCGCCGTCTCCAATGTTGCCTTCAGCATTGTCGATCACACACCCGACCTAAGCCCTGATCTTATCGTTATTTGCACGCATGGCCGGGGTGGAGTGCGCGATCTTCTGTACGGCAGCATTGCCCAGCAGGTGGTAGCCATGGGAACCATTCCTCTCCTTGTGATCAAAACCAAAATTCCATCGTTCGAATTGAAAAAAATCTTGATTCCGCTGGACCCTGACTCAATCCACGATGCCAGTCTCGCTGTGGCGGAGAACCTTGCGAAGATATTCGAGGCTGAACTTCACTTACTAAGTATTATTCCGACCTTATCAACATTGGGTGACGAGCAGTCTGCTGCAGGTAATTTAATGCCAGCGACCACACAAGCCTATCTCGACTTGAAGGTTGAGAACGTAAAAAAAGATCTTCAAAACCATGTTGACGCGCTGCATAAGGACAATTTAAAGGCCATCGCTGAAGTAGCGCGCGGCGATCCCGCCTCGTTAATCGTCAAGGCTGCCGAGCAATCCGGCGCGGACATGATCATCTTGAGCACCCATCGCAAAGCCGGCATGGGCGCGTTTTGGGCGCGCAGTGTTGCGCCCAAAGTTGCGCAAAAGACAAAGACGCCGTTGCTGCTTATCCCACTTTCCAAAAACGAGTAGCGAGATCTATCATGGAAACAGCACGGGCAACAGAGATACGCTCAGGCATACAAATTGAAGTATCATCTCAATAAATCGGGGAAAACAAGAAAGAAACTGAAGCCTATTAAATTTTGACATAGGCTGTTAAAATTTAATAATCATGTTAGACAAACTTGAATTGAATGCCATACAAGACGAA
>JBEKEB010000228.1:0-4906 GCA_050014055.1 Anaerolineales bacterium
CCGGCTGGCCCAAACGTCACACACCCGGAGCAGAACGTTCCCGTTCCTAACCATCGGGAAGTCTACTCCCAAACGTACCCGGCCGCCCCTTCTGCAAGGGGTGTTGAATACTAACAACTATAATTCGAAAAGAGTATTCATATATCAAGTAATTTTGCAAGCCTAATGAAACCATTATATGACAAATTACACTTGAAGAAAATGCCACATCCCGGGTCGGCGAAAGGAGGGTTGTAAACCTGGCAGTTCAAGGTTCAGTTCCTTTGGAAGTACATTATGTATCATGGATTTTATTGTCAACGGGATGGCTAAGCGGCTCCCCCGTTCGCGAATAATGTGCGTTTTACCAGATTTTGCGCGATAATGTAGAGGAGTTCCGCTGCTAACGCAAACCGTTGGGCGGCGCAAGATTTGAAGGGAGTAGTGTCATATCATAAAGGGAAATCCCAAAGAGTGCTTTTGGATTATGGTCGATGAAAAACGGTTGAAGTAAAGGAGATGGCAGTATGGCTACATATATGATGTTTGGTAAATATTCGCAAGATTCGATCAAACAAATCAGCTCAAAACGCACAGAGAAAACTAAAGAGTTGATCAAGAACAATGGTGGAGAAATAAAATCGGGTTATGCGCTGCTCGGGAAAACCGATCTTGTTCTCGTTGTGGAATTCCCCGATTTGGAACAAGCGATGAAGACTTCTGTAGCGTTATCAAAGATGCTGGGTATCTCATTCACAACCGCACCAGCAGTATCTATGGATGTCTTTGACAAATTGATGGAAAGTGTATAAAGGAACTAGCTCAACCTTGGAGTACACTTCTCTACCATGTAGAAAAAAGTGAATGTGCAGAAACATTTGTGAATGGAATGCTCTTTGGGATTTCCCAACACAAAGGTGAATTAAGCAACTGGAAATTATTCATAGAGAAGAGCAGGGTGGCACTGTCCAATACCGCCTCTTGCGAAAAACGGCTCTGTTGCTGACGATCGCAGCTTGCGCTGCCTCACACCCATAAGCTGTCTTGCCCCCCGCAGGAGGGTGAGCCGCTAATAAAGCGAGCGTTTTATGTTGTAAGAGGAATACTTGAACGTGCAGGTTTTGACTTTGGAAGAGTAAAGATAACTGGAAAGTGGGGAAAATAATAAGGATGCTTGACCTGCAAAGTCAACAATGCTATAGTATTAACGAGGTTGAGTTGTTCCCAGCCACAAGGAGGTTGCCAGTATGCCGGAAAATCGGATTAGGATTGCACCCAATACAGTAGCGTACACTGATGAGGAGAACCTCAAACTAGTAGTGGAGTTCGCCATCCCGGGAGCGCCAACGGATACCATCGATTTGAAGATACTGCCAGACAGCGTCCACCTGACAGCGCCGGCAAGGGACATCGAGTATGTTGCAGCAATGGCTCTAGCTTGGCCGGTGAAACCTGACAAAGCCGAAGCGATCTATGAAAACGGCCTGCTCCGAATCGAGGTGCCCTTCAAAGATCCCATGGAAGATGCTGTGAAAGTCGCCGTCAAATCGGTGGTCGCGGACACCAAGATCAAGAAACTCAAAGCCTGATGATCTGGTAACTCGAAAGAATCTCTTCTCGTCCTGCGAGGGGCTGACTTTCGATTCATCAGGTCGGACACTACCGCCGCAGGTGCCACCCGTGTTCGAGCGGTGAGTAGCCTCCTAACGAAGGATTATGACCGTCCACCAATGCTGATACCGTCACCCCTCCCACCTATCTACCCATAAGATATTGAGCCATCAATAAAGCAAGCGTTTTATGTTGTATTATGAGCAATGCTTGCCTGTGCGGATAACAATCCAAACGCACTAGAGATAATCAAAAAATGGTTGCGTCAATGAGCGAGTTTGCTAGATAGCCAGAAGCGTTTTAAGAGTTGCAGTAAAAAAGTACATTTCATCGTAATCTTATCAGCAAAAGCATTTTCCATCTGGATACCGAAGAACCTCATCGACGAGTTGGTCCGGTGGATAATGCCGGTGAACAATAATTGGATGGTTATCTCTTTTTCGTATTCCAACCTTTTGCTACCCGCTCCTCGGGAGGTTCAGAGCCGAGGGTGAGACCCAGGACCAGACTATATTTTCGCAGCGTTTCCTGAGCTTCCTTCACGTCACGTTGGCCTTTGGCGGCCTCCAGGATGGCCAGGGCCAGCCCCTGTAAGGCGTGCACTGCTCCCGGGCTTCCCAGGTCATTTTCCATCGACTCGCTGAATTCACTTGCATATACAGCCGGGCTAAAAGGATCGTCCTGCCCGCTTTCCACCCGTACAGCCTGGCTGATTCTATCCGCCAGCTCCTGGAATTTTTTTAAATCCTTTTCATCATAAGACCAGGCCTCACGATAATGATGAGAGCCCAGGTACAGGCGCAGCGCGTCGGACGAAAAGCTATTCATAAGTTCGTCGACCATCACCAGGTTCCCCAAAGATTTGCTCATTTTCTCCCCCTGGTAGCCTACCATGGCTGTATGCATCCAGTAACGAACGTACGGATCGTGGTCCAGGAACGGTGTTACCTGGGCGATCTCGCACTCGTGGTGGGGAAAACAAAGATCCAGCCCGCCTCCATGAATGTCGACCGTTTTTCCGAGGAATTTGGTTGCCATGGTCGAGCACTCGATGTGCCAGCCCGGCCGGCCAGGTCCCCAGGGGCTTTTCCAGGCCGGCTCGCCGGGCGCCTGGGCCTGCCATAGAACGAAATCCAAAGGATCGCGCTTGTTCGGATCTTCCGGGTGGTTGCCGCGTTCATTGGCGACCGGCAGCATCTGCCTTTGCAGGAGGTGGCTGAACTGTCCGAACTCTGCATCGCGGCTGACTTCATAATAGACACTGCTGTTCTTCACATACGCGACATCCACGCGGAGCAGCTCTTCGACGGCATGAATTATTTCCGGAATGACATCCGTGGCGCGCGGAAAATAATCGGGCGGACGGACATTGAGTGCTATCATGTCATCGATATAGTGATTGGTCCAGCGGTTGCCCAGCTCGCGCCAGTCCTCTCCGGTTTTTTTGGCTCTCTTCAAAATATCGTCGTCAATGTCTGTCACATTTTGAGCATAAAGCACATGGATGCCTTTCAGCTCGAAGTAACGGATCAGCTGGTCATAGGCGGTATATGTAAATGCATGCCCGAGGTGAGTTGTGTCGTAAGGGGTAATGCCGCAAACATACAAAGTTATTTCGTGATCCGGCAAGGTAAATTCTTCAATTGTTTGAGTTTTGGAATTGTAAAGTTTCATTGTTCTTTCCAATCATCCAGTCCATTCCGGTTGTTGTACGGAGGCTGAAGGAAAAATCCATAAATATCCACGCAATCTTATCATCAAATGATAATTTCATTTTCAATTCTATCAGCCGACCATAACGCGAGCGTTTTACGTTGTAATAGGAGCAATGCCTGAACGTGCAGTATTTGACAATGGAAGATTGGAAATAATTAAAAAATGGAAAAAAATAAAATTAGTCTGGACTATGGAAGATTGGAGAAAATCAAAAAATGGGGGAAATAAATGAGTTAGATTTATTTCTTTAACCTGGCGGTTTTAGGCTTTAATGGTTGCTTCGAAAGGCTGAGGCCCTTTTATTTTGCAGAAGCTATAATTACTCTCTCTGCTAAATACTTTAATAATGGTATTTCACGCCTTAACATGTTTTCAGAATTTGTACTGGGTATATATCTTTCTTTACGCTCATATCTGTCAGAAGAGTTTACTAGCGCGTTTCTGATAGTCTTAATACGTTTAGCTATATTTCCGTTTGTATGACCTGGATCAAGTTTCACTTCTAATTCTTCGCCAAAAATCTTGTGCTTTTTCGTGAATGGATATTCGCCCAAATGAGATTCATAAGCCTTGATAAATTCAATTAAATCTTTTTCATCAATGAACTTATTTAATACTGCTTTCAACATTTCTGTTTCATCACTTTCACCTTTATGTTCAATTACTTCTTGAATAATGCGATCTAAATAAGTTGGTGAGGTAGTAAATCTCGGATCGTTTATATGCTGTGTCAGTTTTTGATAAAGCTGTTCGTCTGAAACAGAAATAAAGAAATACTCTAAAATCTGATATAAAGAAAGAAACTTATTGAAAGGATCTGAACTTCCCATGCCACGCAAGTAGAAACGTATAATATCTGGATTATAGGCAACTCGCTTAAGTGGAAATTGGCTGCCAGAAAAAGATTCCCCGTAGCTAAAAGGTTTTATTTTAGGTTGACGTCGAGGCCATTCTTCTTCTAGTACTAGGGTAATATTAATTAAGTAAGTCAGCTCGAAAAGGCAGGCATCGACTATAGGTAATGAAGTCTCCAAAGCTTCTTCCGCACTTGATTTATGAAGGTTATAAACCTTAATTGTCCGAGGTCTAGGCAACATTTCTTGGAAAGTAAACTTTCTTCTGATATCCTTGTTTATTTCGAATTCCATTCTCATATTTGCTAAAGTTTGTTGAAGATATGCTTCTTCAAAACGAAAGAAATTTATAAAGACCCAACTAGCTTTATCTATTTCCGCATAAATCTCACCATTTTGTGGATTCCCAAAAATAAAGCTTTGGTATCGTGGCGGAAGGTAACGCCTGGGACTCTGTTCAGGAAAACCTACTAATTGTTCTCTGTAATCTGAGCTGCAAATACCACATTCAGTTGGGATAACCTTAAAATTAGATCGTATATTATCAAATCCAGCAAAATCTAAGATTTCCTGCTCATTCATGCAAATATTTGTTTTGACATCGTCTCCGACAAATTTGAAAAACAATTCTTTTTCATGTTCGTCTACAAGTTGAAGACCAGCCTTCACATAGCCATCTTTTAAAGTTTTTTTAGCTTCTTCTAAGTTCATATATCCATCCTTACAAAGTGAATAAAGAGAGAGCT
>JBEKEB010000229.1:0-4833 GCA_050014055.1 Anaerolineales bacterium
CATAAATCCCATTTTTCTTGTTATTCCAATAAGCGTTATTGAAGGGCGGCTCGGTGCCTTCCCGCTGGGTGACCTCATACTGCGCCGGGGTCAGGCGTTTCTTGAGTTCAGCATCCGGCGGTTTGATATATTCTGTCATGGTAACCTCCTATGGTGATTGTTTATATAAAGTATTTATTACCTTATTTGTATTGTATACCGCAAACATTAAAGGAGGCTTATTGCAATATTCTTCCAACTGGTATGCATCCCCTCGATATAAATTGCCCGAAAAGGTTTCGGAAGCTCAGAAAGGTCTGCTTCATTCCCCTGCAACCTTATTTCACCGATGGTTCAAAGACTTCGGAAATCCATGCTTCCTACTATGGGTGCGGATAGATGGAGTTCCATTTTGGCGCATCGGGTAAATACAATATCCAGGCCGCTTTTCCAACCTGGTACTGTTCACCTGGTTGGTTCAATACAGATACCCTGCCTTCGTAGCCCTGTCCTTCCACCTGGAATTGATACCGTAACACCCATGGATAGCGTCCTCTGATCCGTACGTGATAGTTTTGTTCCGAAGAAACAATTTTCCCGTCGCTCGCGAGCCCATCCTGGAGGACTTTGACGACTTTTTGGGCGTTCTGATATCGAAAAATAAACACCCATATTCCTGCTATAAGAAATGCAATTCCAAGCAGGAGAAAAGGGATGCCCAAAAATGCCGTGATGATGGCAATGGTCAAACCGGCTCCCACCAGGCTGAAAATAAATCCGAGGATGCCAAAGACAAACGCTGCAATCGCTCCGCCATCCCGGGATAACAACCTCCAGACATACCGGTTGGGGATCGGACGCGGGGCAGGCGGTGGTGTGGGCAGGGCTTCGCCCGGGCTGGATGAAGCGTTTTTTTCATCCGACGCTGGCAAGGGCCCTCCGCAATTCTGGCAGTTGGATTGAAATGTTAAGTGAGCGGTACCACACCACGGGCATGTGATCATTGGGATTTGCCTTTTAGGTCCTGGATTTATTTTGGAAAAAATTCAATGGTCGAAGCATCTATCACCGAGCCGATAATATCACAATAGTAGAGGAAAACCCCCATGCCCGGTGATAGTGCACATCCTTGTGGGTATCTGCCGCTCATAATAAATAAACGGTACGGCTGTTTATTACGAAGAAATTGCCCAATCCACGATTACCTGGAAATTAAATAACCACCGATCAGGAGCGCAACCACGCCCAGGATGCGGGCAAGATCGATGTGCCGGGTGGCAACCCCGAACAAACCAAAATTGTCAATGATGATTCCCATCACCAATTGACCCACAATGATGAGTGCAATCATCATGGTGCTCCCCAGGCGTGGCATGGTGATATTGATTGTCTGATAAAGGATCAATCCAAAAATGCCCGCGCCCAGCATATACCACGGTAGTTCATGCCAGTCCCGGATATTTTCTCCCCCCTCCAGAACCAGCAGGACCCCTGAAAAGATCGTTCCACTCAAGTGAATAATGAAACTGCTAGCGGTTCCTCCCAATCGTTTTCCGATTGCACCCGCGATGGGGGATTGGATTCCGACAGCCACGCCCCCCAACAGGCCGATCAAAATGACTACCCAATAGCCCATGTCTTCCTCCTACCCGTACAAGCCGGAACCAAAAAGGATTTCACAATCGCGATGTATCAGTCTCACGGACGCCTGCACGTGGCGGCCTGCCAGTCTGGACAGCCAGACAAACCATCGCCGCCAGCAAGGTTTTATTATTTTATTCGCCGACCATAAAAATTCATCATATTCTAATGTGGTCCAAAGCGTCCTTTGTGTTGAAAAGAATTGACCCAGTTTATCCCGGTTCCTCGGCTTCCAACTGTCTCAGAAGGGAATCTGCCTGCTTCAATTGTGCCTCATTGAAAACCTGTACCCCCGTCTCTTGCAGCCGGGCTGCGCAGACACCGGGGTGGGTTACCTTTGTCCGGGTGAAATTGCCATCGTAGGTATAACCTGTCCCACACGAAGGGCTGCCCTCTTTCAATATTGCAATCCGGATGCGCCTGGAACGGGCGAGCTGGAGCGCCTGCCCGGCTCCCTGCCGGAATTGTGCCGATACATCCCGGCCGGTCGCATCCACCACCCTGGCCGCGCCTTTCAGGACTTCGATTCCACCCGCTCCGTCGGCAATCTCAGCCGAGACGCGCGACACGGACAGCCCCCCGGTCACTTCCGGGCACACCGATATCACCCGTCCTTCCTGCAGCCAGCGTTTCAAGATCGGGTCATTGCAGTGTTTGTCGCCACCATTGTAGCGCACTCGTTCACCCAGCAGGCAGGCACTGACGAGGATTGATTCCATGATTCCTCCGAATGACAGACATGAAGACAATTATCCAGAACACCCACCCAATTGTCTCATCACTCACGAAAAACCGCCATATTGAAATCCATGGCTTTCATCTTTTGTTCATCTTTGTACCGTATATTTATCCATATACTCCGATTTGCCAAGGAGATTTCAATGGCCCGAAAACAAGCAAACCAGGAATCGGATTTTGTCAGAAAGCTCAAGAAGTTCTTTCTCTCCGCATTTGTGATAATTACATTCATCGCATACTTTTTACACCAGCGAAACACGAATGTGGCCGCTGCAAGCCCGACAAATTCGTCGACCAGCCCCAACTCTTTGGATTCGACGTCAAACCAGGGCACAGCAAATAATACCACCAGTCCCAGTGGAGCGACCACCGCGACCGCGCCAGCCCAGGCAACGGGCTACAAAAACGGTACCTACACCGGACCTGAGTCGAATGCATATTATGGGTTGGTACAGGTACAGGTGGTTATCCAGAATGGAAAAATTGCGAATATCCAGTTCCTGGATTATCCACATGACCGGCGCACTTCACAGGAGATCAACACACAGGTCATGCCCTGGCTTACCCAGGAAGCCATCCAGGCGCAGAGCGCCAACATTAATATTATCTCCGGGGCCACGCTGACCAGCGAAGCCTTTGCGAATTCCCTGCAATCCGCCCTTAATTCTGCCAGCAACTGATTCGGATACTCACCATGAAACAAACCCGCATCATCATGGGCATGCCTGTGACCATCGAGGTGGTTGACTCTGGTGTGACCTCACAAAACCTGGATTCTGTATTCGCCTATTTCGAATATGTGGACAGGAAATTCAGCACCTTCAAGTCTGATAGTGAAATATCCCTGATTAACCGGCAGGAAATCTCGTTCGAACAATCCAGCGAAGATATGCAAGCTATTTTCGCTCTGGCCGAGCAAACCCGCCTGGAAACGGAGGGTTTTTTCAACATAGATCGCGATGGCATGTATGACCCATCCGGGATTGTAAAAGGCTGGGCCATTTACACTGCTGCCGAAATCTTGCGGCAGGCCGGATTTGAAGACTATTATGTCGATGCCGGCGGCGATATTCAGGTGTCCGGAAAGAATGCCCAATGCCAGGATTGGTGCGTTGGGATTCAGAATCCCTTCAACCCCAAAGAAATCGTAAAATTGCTCTCGCTCAGGGATTGCGGAATAGCGACCTCAGGCACATACGTCCGTGGACAGCATATTTACAATCCCAGGAATAACCACCAACCTGTTACCGGCGTTGTCAGCCTGACGGTAATAGGTCCCGATATTTATGAAGCAGATCGCTTTGCCACGGCTGCCTTTGCAATGGGACCTTCAGGCATACTTTTCATGGAAGAGTTGACAGGTTTTGAAGCGTACATGATTGATCCAAACGGATTGGCAACGTATACCAGCGGGTTTGAGAGGTATGTAAGACATGATTAAGTCCATTGACAACTGGCTGAACCGGGTCACCATGTACCGGTTGGTGCTCTATTATTTGATATTCTTGCTTGGTGCGGCTGTTGTTCTTTCCATGGCAGGCATATTAAAGTACGATGTTTTCGCCTTGCTTTTTTCGATTAGTTTTCTGATCGCGGTCAGCTGGCTGGTAAACTGGGTGTTTGCCCGAACGTTCAAGGTCGCCGCCAATGTGGAGTCGGTCTATATTTCTGCGCTCATATTGGCTTTGATCATCACCCCGATCAAATCGTTTAATGATCTATGGTTCCTGGGGTGGGCCACCGTCCTGGCAATGGCTTCCAAATACATTCTGGCCATCAACCGCAAGCACATTTTTAACCCGGTTGCCCTGGCTGTCGCTCTGACATACTTCACGCTCAACCAATCGGCCAGCTGGTGGGTGGGCAATGCTGCCATGCTTCCATTCGTACTGGTTGGCGGTATCCTGGTGGTTCGCAAGATCGGGAGGTCCGACCTGGTTCTCAGCTTCTTGATTGCCACAGTGGCAACCGGCCTGGTATTGAGCCTGTTTGGTGGCAGCAATATAATCAATGATTTCCAAAAAATTGTTTTCCTCACCCCGTTATTTTTCTTTGCCTTTCTGATCCTGACCGAACCGCTGACCACGCCGCCCACCCACAAATCAAGGATCGTATATGGGGTTGTGGTGGGTTTTCTCTTCTCTCCACAAATCCATTTTGGAGGTTTTTACATAACGCCGGAACTGGCAATTCTAATGGGCAATTTTTACTCCTATCTCGTCAGCCCAAAAAAGAGATTGGTGCTCAGACTCAAGGAGCGCATCAGGATCGCACCCGATATATACGATTTCGTCTTTGCCCATGCCAGGAAATTTGCCTTCGCGCCCGGACAATATATGGAGTGGACGCTTGGGCATAGCAGTCCCGATGCGCGCGGCAACCGGCGCTATTTTACACTGGCATCTGCGCCTACCGAAAAAACCCTGCGGCTCGGCGTTAAGTTCTACCAGGAATCTAGCACCTTCAAAAAAGCCA
>JBEKEB010000230.1:0-4803 GCA_050014055.1 Anaerolineales bacterium
AGCCAGTGGGACTTTCATAGTTTTTCCGGCCGGTTGCTACGCGTGCAGCATAAACAAGTACATTCCATTCATAGGCCAGCAGCAACTGCCGGTCAAGATAGACCTCAATGTGTTTTTCATTTCCGGGCACCTGCGGAGAGACCGGGGCAATCTCTTCAGGGGAAAAGAGATGTGTCCATTCTGGGCGTATGTAGTAATAGGCTTTCGTAGCGGCATCATAGGCTCTGTACCACAGGCTGCCATCGCGCTTATCCGTCACTAAGGCCGTGACCCAATGGGTGGTCGCATAATACAAACGCGGGCCAAAGGAGGGGCTGATATTAATGCCGTAATATGAATCAGCATATGGGATAGTGATTTCGCCCAATACGCCGGTATCCGGAATCTCTCTTACAACTGGGTTAAGTGTGGTCTTGACTGATTGTATATAGCCTGAATACACGTATGTCTGGTCGGTCAGGCAGTACCACTGGCGGTTGTAATCACCCTGTTCACCACCAAAAACCTCTCCTGCAATATCCACAATATCATCGCGCTTCAACGTCGTTATTTTCTTCCCGCTATAAGCCGGTGCATCGCGCACAAATAGATTGGTGGCCTGCACCCGTCCCTGCATGGGAGCCGGGGCAGCCTGGGCAGAGTCAAGCTGTAGTTCCGCAAACAAAAGACTGAGCAGTGTCGCGCTGCCCAGTTTCAGAAAACCGCGCCGGGAAAGATTACCAGTAAACATATCGTGTTCGGTAATTTTATTCATCAGATTCCAACGTAGAATTATTGGAACTGGTGAACTCTTAATAATGGATATTTACCAATGTTCCTACAGAAGCCCAATAATACAACCATTCTGCATCCGGTGTGTACATGTTCACACATCCATGACTCATGGGATGTCCAAAGTTATGGTGCCAATATGTACCGTGGATGCCATAGCTTTTATAGAAATACATCGTGTATGGTACGTTCGGCAGGAAATAATCTGCTCCATGCATATCGGTGTACAGGTACTTGATATAAATGTGAAACTTCCCCGTCACGGTCGGGAATTCTGCCACACCGGTTGAAACCAGGAAACTTTTTACTATAGTATTACCTTCATAAGCATACAACGTCTGTTTGGAAAGGCTCACATCGATCCAACGTACTGCACCGCCAGTGGAACTGACAACTGGCGCATCTGTATTCATCGGTAAGGGGGTTTCTGTATCGGTCGGCAAGGGTGTATCTGTAGGTGAGATCGTATCAGTAGGTCTGATGGTATCGGTCTGAATGGGAGGATCAGTGGAAGTCGGAGTGGGGGTGAAGGTCGCCGTGGGGGGCTGGGTGGCAGTCGGGCTTGGAGTATCGGAAGCCTTACCTACATCACCCAGAATGCCGGCGAATACTGAAGTGGAATGCGGGGCATCCAGGAAGGCCAGCACTGGGGCAGCACTGACGGGCCAGAACGCCCAGACTGCGGCAACACAAATGGCTGTCAGGAACAAAGTCAGGACTGGCCAGCGATACCTGTCCAAGGTCTTGGGCGAACGAACCTTCGAAGGTGGAACCGGCCGTTCTACCTCCTTCTGGAGCAATTCAATTTCCTCGGGCTGGTTATTTGTTTGGACCTTCGATTCGGTAACCACACTTCCAACCAGGGATTTCGGTTGCTCGCCTTGCACGCGCTCCATAGCCCACTGCATTCCTTTTTGAGCCCGCTTGCTCTGCGGATTTATTTTAAGCGCCTGCTCTAGGTAATTAATACTGGCATGTGGGCTTGCAATCGCTGCTAGGGTAAGCCAGGCCTCTTCCGAATCCGGACCTAACTCCACAGCTATCTCCGCCCAATGGCGCGCGGAAAGGCGGTCTCCCTGTCGCAGGGCTTGCTGGGCGTTCAGAAGAATCTTACGGAAGTCATCCTGGTCGATTTTCATGGTGTTGGTATGGGCAGCGCTTGGACACTTTCATTGGCAACAAAACAGACCAACCCTGAGACAATACCATCCGCAACCACTTCTGGATGATTGACCAGAATATCGCGATCCAGATTCAGGAAACCTGTTTCGATAATGGCAGCGGTGGTAGCCGGGCTTACAACCCGGAAGGCATGGTATTCCGTCATATCTTCGGTGATGCCGCCTGGGTTGAGTTTCAATCCGGTTACTTTGGCATAACGGCTTTCAAGGCACGCAGTTAATCGATTGGCAAGGTTGGTATCTTGGCTGTAGGTCGATGTAGCCACTTTGAAACCGGTCGCCTGATCATTGATAACATCGCAAGTATCTGTATGAATTGCCAGCAAGACTTCACCGTCATAACCGTCTAGGCGGGTATCGAATTCCTGGAGCATATCAACCTGGTAACCGCGTGCCTCGAGCTTCTGCCTAACAAGCGTCGCAATCGCCAGGTTGACAACCTGCTCTTTCGTTCCATCCGGACAGACTGCTCCGGGATCATTTCCGTTCCCCCAGTGGCCGGACACAATGCCGATCGGTTTTTCCGGACCTTGGGTGACCTGGACAAGCGGTCCATTATCAGGTTGCGTATTCAGCCAGCTGGAGATTAGGCTGCTAGGGTTACTGGAAAACATGGTTGGAGAAAAACCGGCAAATAAAGTCGCCAGCAAAATTGCAACGCTGAGGGTCGTCTGCAAAATATGCGCAGTTTGCACACCAATATTTCTCCGGTTTGAAAAAGACCCAGGTTGGATGCTCATATTTGAGTAATAGTACCCCAATTCGTCCTATAAATACAAGGTCTACCGCTTAAAAAGGATGAAAATGACCATAAAAAAGGTGGACTTGTCTGCTACTTTTGCAGGTTCAAATTAATTTCATACCGTACGTGAAGATCTGTGGTTTGTTCCTTGCCTTCAGAAGTGACCTTCATTTCATTTCCCCTTTGGTATTATTCGCTGGTCAAATCTACGAAACCTTTGTGATTCCTACCGGCTCTCTAACATGGTTCACAAATATTAAGGCTATAATATCAGCGCTATGGTTGTTTTGGAGGATTTCCATTGCTCATAATAATCAGTGATATTCACCATATGGATGGCACATGAGGAAAATCCATTTCCGCCGTTGCTTCGAGACCTGGTCGGGAAGTTTCTCGGACTGATCATGCCTGAATACATTTATCTCACCCACCCAATTCGTGACGGTTTTTTCGAACAACCAACCCCACTCGAGGTTGCCGTAATGGAAGAACACTTCCAATATCTTAAACACGCCAATGAAACCGGCCAAATCGTTCTAGCCGGTCCATGCCTTGATGATACTTTCGGTATCATCGTCTTTCACGCCGAGGATGAAGCGGCTGCGCACGCTTTTATGTTCAACGATCCATCAGTAAAGAAAAATGTTATGATGGCGGAACTTCATCCCATGCGTATTTCCCTAAAATGCCAATGACAACCTATCCCGTTTCCGCGCTTCGCACCGTTGCTCTCCACGCACAGGGCTTGGGCAAAGCCGGAGACTTGCAGCCAACCCGGGACGTGCTTTATAACACAATCGTTCAGATGGGCTGTATCCAGATTGACACACTCCATATGGTTCGACGCAGCCAGGGAACTTGTCATCGAACGCAGCGAACCTAAGGGGTTCGCCGGAAAGCTAATAAAGAAATTATAGGAATCTGACTTATGCTTACTCATCCTCAGCTAGCTTTGGCGCGCAACTTTCGCAATCCTGTTCTTGAAGGCGATGTCGCCACCTTTATCTGGCAGGGGGAATTCGCCCCTCTCCTGATTGACGACCTCCACAATTGGGACGATTCACCCCAAAAGCTGCTGCGCGCTGGTGCAGAATTATGGTCCATCTCCATGTCCCTCCCTTCCGATGCTTACTTCGAATATGCCTTCATCGATCCGCAGACCAGTGAACGCATCCCCGACCCCCTAAATCCCAACCGCGTCAAGAACGGTGTCAACGGCTATAATAATTTCTTCTATATGCCGCAGGGAAAACCAAGTCCGCTGACCCGTCCTCAAAAAGCGGTTGCCCATGGAATGATAACCAGGCATATGGTCCCCACCGGTGACTATACCGCCGGCGCAATGCGGGCCGTTTATCTGTATCATCCACCAGTAGATCATCCTGTTCCGCTGCTGGTTGTCTACGATGGCCCTGATTATCTTCGCCGCGCAAAATTGAATGTCATTGTGGATAATTTGATTGCCAGGAAGCGCGTCCTTCCGTTTGCCATGGCGTTGGTACAGAACGGTGGTGCGGCCCGCACAGTAGAGTACTCCTGCAGTGAATCAACGATTGGGCTGCTGATGGATTTTGTTCTGCCTTTGGCGAAGGAACACATTAACCTGGAACCAGTCAAGGACGGCCGTTATGGAATAATGGGTTCTTCACTCGGCGGAACGATGGCTCTCTTCACGGCCCTGCGTTTGCCGCAGGTCTTTCACAAGGTACTCAGCCAATCGGGTGCATTCATCGCCCCGGATTATCAATATGTTGTTGTCGACCTGGTAAAATGTGCTCCCTCGCCTGAAATTGACATCTGGATGGATGCAGGCAGGCTGGATTGGTTACTAGATGGTAATCGGCAGATGTACGCATTGCTCAAGGAAAAGAACTACCATGCAAAATATCGTGAATTTTCCGGGGGACACAACTTCACAGCCTGGCGGGATGATATCTCATACGGTCTGGAAGCCCTTTATAAAAAATAGACGTGCAGCACTTTGACGGAAAACAAACATCCGGCAATTTTTCAAATGCCGAATGTCTATTTGAATCGTGAATAAAAGTGGATATTGTTCCGCAATCACTCTAAAAAGCTGTGTTTCAATCCAACGATATCCCGGTGGGT
>JBEKEB010000231.1:0-5717 GCA_050014055.1 Anaerolineales bacterium
ACCCTCTAGCCCTAGGTTATACTACCAGCCAAGGCTTGGTTCTTTTTATTCCAGCTCTGCAATCACATCCGGGACAGCTTCCAACACATCTCCGGCCATAACTGCAGCCATACCTCCTTGGAACCTGGCGGCCGTCAAGCCCGCCTGGGCATGGATCCAGGCTCCAGCCCGCGCGGCATCATAAGCATTCACTCCTTGGGCACGCAGTCCAGTTATCAAGCCGGCCAAAACATCCCCGGTACCAGCCCGCGCCAGTGCGGGTGTCGCCACCGGGATGGTTGTAGTTCTTCCATCCGGAGCGGCAATAACAGTAAAAGCTCCTTTTAATACCACTACGTGTCCCCACTCCTGGGCAAATTTGCGTGCAACCGTCAAGCGGTCTTTCTGGATTTCTTCAGTCGTCAGACCGGTCAATACAGACATTTCTCCAGGGTGAGGCGTCAGGATGGCAGGCGCTGGCAGCAATTTCGACCAGTCAGGCAGCTTTGCCAGAAGCTTCAGCCCATCCGCATCGAAGACCATCGGTGGTAGAGGTGCTGGCTTGGGCGTCGGCTTTCCCGCCTCAGGCTGAATAAAGCCCATCCGCCCATGAACAGGCATATCTTCCGAAATATGGAGTAAATCCGCAATGAAATCCTTGGTGGTATCTTCCAGGCCAAGGCCTGGGCCAACCAGGAGCGTGGTTACACGTTCAAGATTTTTCTTCAAAACATCCGCCGCTCCTGATGAAATAACACCCATCTCATGCGGAAGGAGCACCCAGGTCGCTTCGGGGAACTGACCCGCCAGAGTCCCGTGTAACGAAGCCGGAATAGCCAGAGTCACCAATCCGGCGCCGATACGGTAGGCTGCCTTGCCAGCCAGGTAAGCCGCACCGGTATAATTAACGGATCCGGCAGCGATCAGCGCTGTACCAAAAGTTCCCTTATGTGCATCCGTCGGGCGGATCGGCAGGAGCGATAAAGCTAAATCTTCGTCTGCCACCTCATTTTTAATAGCCTGCCAGGATTTCAGATCGTCTAACTGTCCAATTTCAACTACACGCAATTCTCCTACCAGGTCATAGGCAGGTAATTTCAATAAGCCTTGCTTGATCGCTGCCATGGTAACAGTCGCATCGGCCGGGACAGTTTGCGGGGCAGCCCGGCCGCCATCGCAATCTACTCCGGATGGGCAATCAACAGCGATAATATAGGGAGGCCATTCCATCTCAGCCACAATTCCCTGAACAGCCGCCAGGACCGACCCAAATTCATCCTTGAGAGGCAGCTTAATGCCTGTTCCAAGCACACCATCTAGTACAACATCCGCACTCTCAAGAAACGCCTGCAACTGCTGGAAATTATTATCCTTCTCGGCTTGATAAACCTCTCCACTGGCGTCCTCGAGTCGTTTAATCAGTACATCACCAGTCAATTTTCGATGCAAAAGATAAGCACGGGCTGTCCAACCCTTTTCGGCCAGGCGCGTCAGCGCTACTAGGGTATCTCCGCCATTATTGCCAGGGCCAACCAGACCTAGAACTTGAATTTCCTCTTCATCATCGTCCTGGGCATAAGCCAGCCGTAACACTTCCCGGGATAGGTTGTATCCGGCATTTTCCATCATCTTTTCGTAAGTCAGGCCGCTGCTATCTGCTTCCTGCTCGATCAGATGCATTTGTGCAATGGTTACTAATTTCATAAGATATTCCTCCGAGAGTTTTGATCTCGTTTATTTTAAGGGGTTGAAATGATTATAAACGAAATAGCGGCCACCGCCGCTATCCCTTGGAACAATCCTCTTTCCAATCAAAAGGAAAATCTATAGCTAATTCAATATTTTGCTGAGAAATAGCTTGGTCCGTTCTTCGCGCGGATTGGCGAACAGCTCATCAGGCGTGGTGTCTTCGATTATTACTCCTTCGTCGACAAATAGGATCCGATCTGCAGCCGCTCGCGCAAATCCCATTTCGTGGGATACGACAATCATGGTGATTTCCTTGGCCAGTTCTTCCATGACACTGAGTACCTCGCCGATCATTTCCGGGTCGAGCGCAGAGGTGGGTTCGTCGAACAACATCAGGCTGGGTTTCATCGCCAGCGCACGCGCGATCGCAATTCTCTGCTGCTGACCACCAGAGAGCTGGTTGGGGTACTGGTCACGCTTCTCAGCCAACCCGACCCTCGCCAGCAATTGGATCCCATCTTCCTCGGCCTGTTCGCGGGAGGTTTTTCGAACATTTAACGGGGCTTCAATGATATTTTCCAGGGCAGTCAGGTGGGGGAAAAGGTTAAACCGCTGGAAAACCATGCCGATATCCGCCCGCAGTCTGGCGATGTTCTTTTCCGATTCTTCAACCAGCTTGCCATCTTTTTCATAATATCCTATCATCCGGCCATTGACAAAGATGTGCCCACTGTTGATTTTTTCAAGATGGTTAATGCAACGCAAAAGGGTGCTCTTGCCGGACCCGGAAGGTCCTATGATTACCACCACTTCGTTCTTATGCACTTCGAGATCGATATCTTTAAGGACGTGCAAGGAACCAAAATATTTATTTACTTTCTCGGCCTTAACAATTACGGAGGTATCTGTCGGCGCAGCAGGGGAACTGATTATTTCGGCCATTAGCGCGCTCCAATTCTAGATCCGACCAGGCGTTCGAACATACCAGGGGTTTTGATATTGCCTTTTCGTTCTCCAAGTCCGGCTTCGATGCGGGCCTGGATAAAAGACCAGATGGTCGTTAACACCAGATAATAGATTGAAGCATCGAGGTAGAGTTCGAATGGTTTAAACAGAAGAGCGTTGATTTGTTCAAACCCGTAGAACAGTTCCCCCGCCGATATAATTGTCATCAGAGTGGTTGTCTTCATCATGTTGTTGAATTCATTGCCCAACGGCGGGATGATGACTTTAGCGGCCTGAGGCAATACAATCCGCCGCATTGCCAACCCAAATGTCATCCCGAGCGATTTTGCGGCTTCCATTTGACCGGCATCCACCGCCTCAATTCCGGCCCGGACAATTTCCGCCATGTACGCGCCTTCATTGATCCCGAGTGCCAGGACACCAGCCTGGATAGCTCCGGTTATGGTGATGATACCGCCGATGTGCCAATCAGGAAAATTAAATATATGGGTAACCCCCAATCCATAATAAAGAAGAGCCATCTGAACCAAGAGGGGAGTACCGCGAAAAAACCAGATATAAGCCTCTTCCAGCCAACGCAATGGTGCTGCTTTTGACATCTTGGCCAGGGCTGCGAACAACCCAAGGATAACGCCCATAACCTGAGCGATGATGCTTACTACAATGGTAACAAGTAAACCGTAACGGACCAGTGGGTTTTGAAAGGCAGTGACAGGCCACAAATATTTCCAGAATAATGCCCAATCAAAATGGTACATATGCTCCTCTTAGACCGATGGCGCACCTGTCTTATTATCTCAATTTACCTCCTCATTTCAAATGGGGATGGGTAAATAAAGACATTTCGTTGCTTCACTTGGAGAATGGTTTTTTCAAGCCTAATAAATATAAAGGGGATGTCCCAGGCAATGAACTACTTGAGACATCCCCTGCTTTACCTCATCGTATTACGGAAGGGTTACAGCACCTGAAGCTAGGTTCCATTTAGTCAGGATCTTCAAATAGGTTCCGTCGGCCATCATGCTCGCCAAGGCAGCTTTCACAGCTGCACCGACGGGTGAAAGAGGTGCATTTGTGCAATCGGTGGCCGTGCCGCAGGGAACACCAATTCCTTCAAGCGCCGGTTCGAGCACTTGCCCGCCAGCCGCCAGCGCAAAAATATCCGGGTGTTGAACCGTGTAATAGGCAGCCACCGGTGAGTCAGCGGAGTACACCACGACCTTGCCAGATTGGAGCTGCTGGAGCGCATCTGTATCCTTGGCAGCCACAACCACAGTGATCGGCTGTTTGCCGGCAGCCACGCACTGCTGGGACAGACCCTTGCCCGCATAATCACCGGTGCCTTGCAGGTAATTAGCCTCAGTAGTGCCACTCTCTGCTGCGGCGGCTTTCCCGCACAGATCCATGGGAGTATTGATGTTGTCTGGGTTACCCTTGAGTGTCACAAACGATTGCCCTGCCTGAAAATACGGGATCTGGCTTATCTGCTTCTGGCGATCGGTTGTGATATTCATGGCCGAGATGATGATGTCACATTTACCACCAGTAACCGCCAGGATGATCGAGTCAAAAACGCTATTGACAAACTGAACTTTCAATCCCAAGCGGTTGGCGATCTCAGTTCCGATTTCAACATCCATTCCCGCCGGGTTTCCGTTTTCATCAAACATTTCCTGGGGCGGGTATGGGAAGTCGGTGCAGATCAGTAGGTGTCCAGCTTGGGCCAGGGAAGTCGCCGGGATCTGGGCAACCGGGGTACCCATGGGGCTGGCTGAACTGGCCTTAGGTCCGCAAGCAACCAAAATTATGGAAGCAAACATAATTACACTCAGAATTCGTGCTATTTTCATCTCTCTCTCCTTTTGAATACGGGATTGGCGTTTTCTCCAAGTAGATTGGAGGTTGGCATAAGTTGCGCAGGATTATATGCTAACTAAATAAATAACGCAATACTTTTCCCCATTAAAAAAATAGCCGCATGATGCAGCTATTAATTCCTAGTGCGCTGGGGGGGACTTGAACCCCCACGCCTTGCGGCACATGGCCCTCAACCATGCCTGTCTGCCAATTCCAGCACCAGCGCTTGAGCAGGTCGTATTATAATCATGTTCAATACCCTGTTGGAGGATTTATGACTTGTGTTGTTGTTGACGCCATGGGCAGCGATGAATTCCCAACCCCGGATGTGGTTGGGGCCATAATGGCCGCGCGTGCATATGGCGTGGAAATCATACTTGTCGGGGATGAGAACAAAATCAGACCGGTGCTCGCCGCGCAAAATCCGGGGGATCTCCCCATCCGCGTCGTACATGCCCCTGAAATGTTAACAATGGAAGATAAGGGCATGGCACTCGTCCTGAAGGCGCGCCGGCCTAATGTAAAGAACTCGATGGCGGTGGGAATCGATTTGGTCAAGAACGGGCAGGCGGATGCTTTTGTAACCGCTGGCAATACTGGCGCAGCCTCTGTGACGGCATTCTTCCGGCTTGGCCTGATTCCGGGCGTTGACCGGCCCGGTCTGGCTCCGGTTTTCCCGACAGCCACCGGTTCCTGTGTGGTTCTTGACGTGGGCGCCAATCCCGAATGCAAACCCGAAAACTTGCTCCAATTCGGCATCATGGGTAGCGTCTACGCCGAGAAAGTGCGCGGGGTGCATAACCCCAAGGTGGGCTTGCTCTCCAACGGTGAAGAAGCTGGAAAAGGGAATGACTTGGTGAAGCATACCTATCCTTTGCTTAAGGATTCCGGGCTGAACTTCTACGGAAATGTCGAGGGCAAGGAAGTCATAGGTGGCATGGTGGATGTTGCTGTTACGGATGGATTCACCGGAAATGTAATGTTGAAATCCTCGGAAGCAATTGCAAAATTGATCCTTGATAAAGTAAAGGAACTGATCAATGCCGGTCCGCTGACAGCCAGGATTGGCGGTATACTGGTTCGTCCGACCATGCGGAAAATCAAGAAACTGCTCGACCCGGAAGAAGAAGGGGCGGCGCCTTTGTTGGGAGTCAACGGTCTGGTATTCATTGGTCATGGCCGGTCGAATGAGATTGCCATCATGAATGCTGTCCGGCTCGCTAAAA
>JBEKEB010000232.1:0-4684 GCA_050014055.1 Anaerolineales bacterium
TGATGGCTGATCCATCGTATAGGGCTTGAAAGTTACCTTGCTGTGTCCTTTTTTCATGCCCCCATTGAATCATGGCTCATTAAAAAAGTAAAGGGGCTATCCCTTACTTTTGGGACAGCCCCATCCTTTTCTTCCATTTTGAAGTGGAGGAATAATATGTTATACTAAAATCACCTTATTTATCGACATATTAGATGAGAAGAATCCAAATAATCAAGCATGAACATCCGGCAAGTGGGAAAAGAGGGTCTCTTGAAAGTGCAGATCCGTTTGACAATCATCGTATTTACGCTCGGTTTGGTTATCGCATGTGTGACTGCTGCCCCGCCCCTGCCGCCCCCTACAACTGACGCCACCTTACCCGTACCTGCACCGACCTCCACAACCCCGGCAACTCCTGTCCCCGGCTCCAAGATGACGCGCGGGGTCTTTATCGTCAGCGCGCCCAACCTCGCCATTCAACCCGCCACCTTCACCAATCCAGCGGTGGACGGGATAGTGATCCGCACCTTCTGGAAGAATGTCCAGCCCGCGCCAGCCCAGTTCGACTGGAGCTTTATCGACAGCCAGGTCCAGGCCGCATCGGCTGCCGGCAAGAAGGTGATCCTGGTTGTTCTGCCGGGTGCGTTTACGCCTGAATGGGCGCTTCAAGGAGTGCAGTCGGCCCAATTCGTCGTGGATTACGGCTTTGATCAGGGCACGACCGTTACGCTTCCGATGCCCTGGGATGCGACCTACCTCGAGCGCTGGTTCGCATTCGTGCATGTTCTCGGACAGCGCTATGATTCCAACCCCGCGGTGGTAAATGTCCCCGCCACAGGCCCCACGTCCATCAGCGAGGAGATGAGTCTTCCCAACGACCCGGCCGCGCTGGCAAACTGGAAGCAGCTCGGATACACTTTGAAAAAATATGAGAACGCATGGCAACAGGCGCTGGCAGCCTACGTGCAGGCCTTTCCCACCACCCAGATCTCGCTGACCTTCTATCCCGGTCTGCCGATACCGGACGCTTCGGCCGAAACCGCCACGCGCATCGACGTTGCGAGTTTCGCCTTTACCAACTATGGCCAGCACATGGTGTTCCAGGAGAATGGGTTGAGCGCGCGCAAAACAGCAGGATCGCTCGGATATGACCTGGTGCAGCAGTATTCCAACCAGACCGCCACCGGCTTTGAGATGGGCACATCGGCAACGGAGAAACCGGATCAGATGGGTGGAACCAGCGCCGCCTCAGCACTCCAGGCTTCGGTGAATCTGGGTTTGAAGGCGGGCGTCACGTTCCTGGAGATCTATGAAAAGGATGAACTCAACCCGGCGCTCCAATCCATCCTGGCCGATGCACATTCCGAGCTGATGCGGTGAGACAGCGAGAACGCTTCGGGGGGGCGAACGAGGCGGGATTCGCTGCGCGGCATGCTGGCGCGCCTGCAGCCAAAAGAGGA
Source organism: Anaerolineales bacterium (assembly GCA_050014055.1). Lineage (GTDB taxonomy): Bacteria > Chloroflexota > Anaerolineae > Anaerolineales > Villigracilaceae > UBA877. The sequence goes on from JBEKEB010000232.1 coordinate 1,443, forward strand.
AGTGCTGCTGCTGGGCTGGGGCGTCCCGATGCCGCTGCCGGTGCGGTCGCGACGGTATGATGAGGCATTCTGGCAGGAGTTATTCAGGGCGGGAGGCAAGAGAAGCGAGGCGCAGAATTTGAAGGAGTTGGGATTCTAATGGTATGTGCCGGTTAATGCCAGGCTGGCAGCATCTCCCGAACAGGGACCTTTTCCAATTTCCGGGAATGGATGGAAAACCGCTCAGGGGCGGTATGCGATCTAGATTTCTTCCGCATAAATTTGACACACTCATCGAATGGTAAATTTACATAAGCTATTATGTTCCGTGATGGCAATCTTAAGTTCATAAAAAACAAACATGGAGAGCAAATCTCGACAGAGATTTGTGTTTGTGACCTTACAATTTACACCCCTTTGACCCTATACCCATTCAACTGCTATCATTACGTTTTTCAATGCCCCGAAAAAAAGGATATTTCGGGATTGTAAACTGAAAGGAATGGATGTAATTAGCGGTTCGAATTCCTTTGGGCGCAACGGCTCGTAACTTTAGAAATAACTGTTCCTATCGTTTATAAGATGCATCCTTAATAGGCAGCTCGTTATGACAAATATGCCATATAATTCAATAAATTTATAGACCCTGCCATAATTGTATGGGGCGATGGTGTAATGGAAACACACTCTCACGAGAATCTACTTGGGTTCGATTCCCAAGCGCCAAAGGGCATTAGAAAATTCTAGTGCTTTTTGGTGCTTAGAAATCCACAAAATGAAATCACCAAAGAAGCTATATCAATTTCATGTTGCAAATCTTCAAGAAATTGACTGTGCGATGGATAAAACAGCACGGTCACTTCGTATCGCCATCTCTCAAAACGATGAAATTACGGTTTCAGCATTTATGCGGTTATATGCACTTTTGTTAGGAGCATGGGCGGAATGTCGTTTACGAAAACTCATGTACGAACCACAAGGATTTGACGATATTGAGCGAAGTACAATTCGGGTTGAAAGCTCACAACTCAATCAGTGGCAAAAAGCGGTAGAAATAGCGTTTCGGCGACAATATAAATTACCAAGAGCAGTTTTGTCTGCAAACGTTTTATCTCATTCTGCATATTCACGATATAAAACTCTTTCGGACATACTGGCAAATGATTTGGGAGCAATAATCGAATTACGAAACAAACTTGCTCATGGACAATGGATTTATCCACTTAACAGCGATGGTGATGATGTAGCTCAAGAGCAAATGGATACTTTAAGAGTTGAGAATTTATTATCCTTGCATTTCAAAAAAACTTTACTCGAATCATTATCATTTGCTATTCACGATTTGGTTGTCTCTAAACCAACATTCGAGCGAGATTTTGACGACCATCTTCGAGTAATTATAGAAATACAGAGAAATCTCCAAAATCGTAATTATAAAACTTGGGCCGAAAGTATGCGCCAAAAATATGAGCGTGGTAAAGGTAAAAGAGCACACCCTTCTATCCCATAAAATGTGTCCAACACCTGATCCAGTGTACAGTATCTCCGCCGCTGCTGCCAATCAACTAGGTCTTTCTTTAATAGGAGATTCAGGTATGCCAAAAAAAGTGGAATATATTCAGGATCCCAATTATCGATGGCGTGTAATTGGTGCCATCAGTTTAGTTTTTCTAACTGTACCGGGGATTGTCTTAACGATTGTTTTTTCCCAAGCCTTGACTGCACCGACCATTGTATTTTTATTTGGATTACTTTTCACCTTAGCCCTTGCTGCGATCCTGCTTATATTGCGTTATCCATCAAATGATAGAGAAATTGATAAAGCCAAATTTTCTATGGACAATCCCCTTATTGCCCTTTGTGTTGCAGTTATTGCCGGAATAATAGAAATACTCATGGGTCATTTCTTTGGTATTAAATGATTGGACTGGCTGAACGGAATCTTGAACACCTGTCTAAAAAAAGACGGGTGTTCATGTGGGTGATTCCCGCGTCGCGGGTGAGATTCCCTAGTGAAAAATAAGGCAGGTGGTCTGCATGGTCACCAGGTCCATTCAACCATGACGGCCTTGTGAACACTAGTATATAGTAGTGCCCCATGGGAGTACGAGATAAAGGATAGATTGTTTTCTATCTGAGAGATATATTATGAAATTGAGGAGGGCACGATGAAAGCTGCTCAAACACAAACTTATTTCTTCGGTCGAATAAATATCATTAGCAATTTTAGTGATAAGAAGCAGTTATTTTTTCAAGCATTTTCGGCAAACAAGTTCCATATGAAAGGTGAGTATAAATATGGTTTTTTTGCTGTAGAAGAAATGGAATCCGATTTTTCTTATGGATTATTAGTAAAATACAAACCAATGCTCGAAGGGGAAACAGTTGATGAAAAGATTCACCAAATAAAAGAAGGCGGTTTACCTGATGGTGTTGTCGCAAAATCGGATTTTTTTCTCCATATTCCAAGTTCAGTTATTGCATATCGCCCTATAACTAATAAAGTTAGTCCTGGTCAATTTCGCGATACATTTGGAAAACTCATCGAATTGGGACATGAAAGATTTTTTGTAAGTGCAAAATTTGAATCCATTGATGAAGAAATAAGAATTGAAGAAGCCTTAAAGAAATTTGATCATATATATATGGTTACTTTCGATATACATCCAACAAACCCAAGTAATAGAGATACATACAAATCCCTTGATGAAAAATTGAAAAGGTTGAATGCTGATAAGATGAAAGAAACACTAGAGTCCAAACAGGAGGACTTAATCTATCGGCAATACTGGACGATGATTCTTATCGTGCTCTATTGATGACAATTGACGGATATGGAAAAGGTTTAATACACGGCACAATAGATGGAAATCACAAAATTATTTCTACCGAAAATTCACCCGTGCGAAAAGATGTTATTGTAAGTGATAATCCTGGAGATATTCTTTATCAACTCCTTCCAGAATTTGAGAAAATCTGGGACCGAATTAAGGGAAGAGAATAATGAAGTTATTAAAGAGTATTTTTATCTCATGGGATTTTATATTATCAGTAATTCTTGTTATCTTTTTCTATTTTTTATTGCCTCAATACCTTCAAATTGGTCTAGTAAAGGAAATTTATGGAACAAGTATTACAGTTCTAGAAGCCCGGCCGAAAAGCTCGCGTTTTTCGGGGTTTGGGAGTACACTCCGCGATAGACCAAATCAGGAGTGAGACATGCTTGGTAAACATTCTCAACAAGGCAGCCTGTTCGAGGCAGA
>JBEKEB010000233.1:0-8039 GCA_050014055.1 Anaerolineales bacterium
ATCCTCCCGCTGGGTACCCCCGGCGGGATTTTTCTGCTCTCTGCAAGTGCCTTTCATCACTTGCCCTGCCACGCTCATTGTTCTATACTGCTTAAGAAGATTAATAGAACATTTAGTCTCTAATCGCAGTCTTCCCAGTTGGATGGATTTATAGACCCTTATTACTCATTCCTAAACCCCGGAGGCATACATGGAAAAAGACTTGCGTAATCTGCTTAAGATCCCATCTGACCGTCTGGCTGCCATCAACGCGGTCTTGCTCGATCCTAATGAGCAAGTGATCAATGACTTCCTTAAAGTGGTCACCAAATATGGCACTCCGGAAGAAATCAACCGGAAACACATTAAATCCAGGCAATTACCAAATTTATTTAAATTAGTAAAGGACAGGAATCCGGGATACATCAAGGATCTGGAATGGATAATAGATCAACGTGATCGCGGTACCTTCACATCAGTGGCGTCTTTCCGGGAACATCTTCTGGGTAAAAAAATAAAGAATATGCGCTTTAATGAGGAGTCACCAGTCACACTGGAAGTCTCAGCATTGCAATATTTTCCCTGGATTCGTCCTATGTGCGAACGCGCCATTCATGCAGGCAGCCTCATTCCAGGAAGGTTCATAGCCGTCCGGAATATGAAAGAATCCGAAGCGGATGGAGATCTTCCTGCCATCGTTGCTGCATTGGATATTATCGGTTCCTCCTTTGTCGAAACCCTCGACACAAAAGGAACGGATGGATCCAATCCACACCTGGGTGGTCCGGCTACCATTACAGGCTACTTTGGTGGGATCGGTGAGCCTAACGATCATGCTCTCATGTGGTTGGACGAGTTCCTGTATTACTATACAAATTTCGGTGTTCAGCATGTCCTGAATTTCAATGCCGGGACAATCCTGCTAGGTTTCTTGCTTTATCGCCTGGGCGTGGACATCCAGTTCAAGATCTCAGTTTTTTTCGGGTCTGACAACCCCTATCATGCCCTCTGGATCCTGGCCGCGGCTAAACTTTTCAGCCGGGACGACGGTTCATCACCACTGATTGGTTTCAACTGGTCTAATTCGATCAACAACCAGACGATGGAACTGACTGCGCAATTCCGCAAAGCGTTTGGTTTCGAAGACGTGGTCCGCTTCGAGCACCACATTACTGAAACTTGGAAAAGCATCGTTCTTCAACCCTATGACCGTCGTTCCGAACTGGTTGAAATTGCAGACCATGTAGCCAACATTTCCGCAAAGCACGAAGGTGGAGATCCAATCGTTGAGCAGACCCGCACGCACGCGTCCGATATTCTGGATTATTTTCGCGAAAAGAAGGAAGTGCTTGAATCTGGCGATTGGGATGCCATGCAAGCCAATTTTATGGATAAAGTGGAAGCTTGTAACCATACTGCCAAAGACCTCACCGAGGCAGGATTGAGTTTTGTGGCTGCCAGGAATCTTCATAAATAATTCTTGCCAAAGGAATGATCGGTGTATATCATTCATGTTTACATCCGGGTGAAACCAGAGTTCGTGGAAGAATTTAAATCTATTTCAACTGAGAACGCCCGTAACAGCCTTCAAGAGCCTGGGATTGCACGGTTTGATTTGATCCAGCAAGCTGATGATCCCACCCACTTCGAGTTGATCGAAGTTTATCGTACACAAGCTGACTCGGCGAAACATAAAGAAACTTCGCACTACAATAAATGGCGTGAACTGGCTGAGCCAATGCTGGCAGAGCCTCGTTCTCGCATAGTTTACGAAAATATCTTCCCTTCTGACATGGGCTGGTAAATGCGCTTTGAATTTGCCACCTCGAATCGAATTCTGTTTGGACCAGGGCTGATTGCCGAAGTCCCGGCTCTGGCTGCCTCGCTAGGACAACGTATCTTCTTCGTTACTGATTCGTTCGAACGCAGTAAGACCCTTCGGGAAGACATTATATCATTAGGATTATTTGTTGAGATCTACCTGGTAAAGAAAGAGCCTGATTTGGCTTCTATTATATTGGCTACACGCAATATGCAAGCAGCCGACAGCCAGGTCGTGATCAGTTTTGGCGGCGGATCCGCTCTGGATACCGGGAAAGCCATCGCCGCCCTCGTACAGAACTCCGGCGACCCGCTCTCGTTCTTGGAGGTTGTTGGTTCAGGGCCACCGTTGCAGAACCCGTCTGCCCCGTTCATTGCCATTCCTACTACCGCAGGTACCGGATCCGAGGTGACTCGCAACGCAGTTATCTTCTTACCGGAAAAACGTATCAAAGTCAGTCTACGCAGTCCTTATTTGCTGCCTCGTGTCGCAGTGATTGACCCCGAATTGGCTTACAGCCTTCCACCTTCCGTCACGGCATCGACTGGCTTGGATGCTCTGACACAACTCATTGAACCGTTCGTTTGTAACTCCCCCACTCCTTTGACAGACACAATTTGCCGGGATGGAATCGTCAGGGCAGCCCGATCATTACACATAGCTTGTAAGAATGGCCAGGATGCCAGCGCCCGGGAGGATATGGCTTTGGCAAGTCTGTTCGGCGGATTGGCGCTTGCGAATGCCCGCTTGGGCGCAGTGCATGGCATGGCCAATCCAATTGGTGGTTATTCCCACGCCCCGCACGGAGCTGTGTGTGCCCGCCTGCTGCCACTGGTCATGGAAACCAATTCGCATGCGTTGCGCACCCGCCTGCCTGTCTCTCCAGCCATTGCACGATACACAGAAGTGGCTCGTCTGCTGACCGGAGATGCAACAGCCAGCGCGGAAGCTGGCGCGGATTGGGTACGGCAATTATGCTTCTCTCTGGATATTAAGCCCCTGAAAGGGTATGGATTAAATCCAGACGATTTCTTGGCGGTAGTTGCACAATCACAGAAAGCTAATAGCATGAAAGGCAACCCGGTGAGCCTGACAGATACTGAATTACTGGCAATTCTTGAATCCGCTTACGCGGGTTAATAAATAGTTATAAGGAATTCCCCGCTCAGGTATTTCGAGCGGGGAATTTTTATCTTATGAACCCTGATACTTTGAATCGTCTATCTCCTTGCGGAGCTCTTCCTCATCGGAAACCTCAGGTATATTTTCGGGTTTTGCCAATTCCATTTCGGCCTTCTCAGCCTCACGTAATCTATTAATCGACTCAACTCTCACCAGGCTCCATTTGTCGCAGAATGGACAGACCGCCAGTTTGGAAAATCCTACGTGAGCGCTGACCAAAGGCAGGGCGAAGGGACGATGGCACTTGGGACAAATTCCTCCGCCGCCAACGCCATACTTCCGTTCTGCCCCAAAGCGAATACTGGCGCGCTTGCCACGGTTGGCAAGGATCGGAACGAACGCCGATAGTAGTATGGCCACTACAACAATGCCGAGTATCGGAAGAACCAATTTCAGGGTGGATTGTTTGGGACCGAAATTCCCGCTTATCACATTCGAACTAGATGGTGAATACCGAGCGGACAATTATCGGTATTGAACTGAAGGTTGAATGGTGCCTGGACCGCCTCCCCTATCTGCGAATCATCAATAAAGAAGTCGACCCGTCGAAGGTCTGCTGGCCCGCTCACGTGCATCGAAAATAGCCCCTCGATATCACCATTAAGGCCACCGTAACCCCAATCGCGAGAAATCTGAATGGTTATTTGGCTCGCCTGGGCGTTCGCGGAAAAGACTAAAAATAGAGTCACCAGGACTGCGGCCAGGCATGCAAATCGAATTTCTTTCATTGGTTCACTTCCATCTCGTCAGGATTTGTTCGCGCTGAAAAACTCGTGTCGCCAGGTAGACCATCAGAACGTCCAGGGCCAGCATGACAATGGCGACTACCGAAATAATTTCCTTGTTTAAAACGAATAGGCCAGCCACCTGACCAAAAAAACCTCCAAGGACTGGCAGGATAATGATCATCGAGATCTGTTCCGCCACGCGCGGATCATTTACACGCGATGAAATCATCAGTGAAAAGGTCACCGCCAGGAGCTCTAACAAAGGGCCAACGATAAATATGGCAATTAACCAGCGGACATCCAATAGAGCCACTAAAAGCATTTTATTGGCAACGATTATCCAAGTGCCAAGTGCAAAAATTCCGAACGCCGCATATGTCGCCAGGACCGCCGGGATGACCGCGGCCAGGCACTTCCCCACCAGCAATTCCAAAGTTGTGATGGGGGTTGCTAAGAGTGGCTCCAGACTACGGGTGACCTTTTCTCCAACAATCGAATAGGCCGCGATGGTCGCCGGGATCGCTACAGGAATAAGCATGAACAGCATCATGAATTCACTGACCATGAATACCTGAAAGCAATCCGACTCGCTCAAACCATTTGGACACATGGACTGGCTCATTCCAGAAGGTAATTGGCTGTTCATTGCATTACCGGTTGCTGAAGCCGTACCACGTGTGCTGAAAAGAATTCCCAAAGGGATGGCCGTCATCAGGAGTGGCAGGAAGACCACGGTAAAAATCACCAAACGGTTCCTGAATACTTCCGCCCATTCTTTCCAAATGATGGTTCTAATTTTATTCATATGTTCCTCAGGCACCCTTTACAAGTTGGAGGTAAACATCCTCCAACGAATGGCGTAACTCGCCGACAAACTGGATGTCTGCACCTGCTTTGACCAATGACCGCACAACCTCCGGATTTCGAGATTCGGGCTCATCCATGGTCACTACCAGTTTGTTTTCAATAACTTTCACTTCACACACAAATGGCAGCTTGCGTATATCATCTGCAAGAAATTCGTCGGCGGTGCGCAGGTAGAAAATCACCTTCCGCCCGAACACGGAGGCGCGCAGCTTGGTGGGTGTATCCACCCCCAACAGGTGGGTCTTGAAAACGCCTACCCGGTCGCACAAGTGGTCGGCTTCGTCCAAGTTGTGTGTGCAAAGAAAGATTGTACGGCCTTCTTTTTTCAGTTCGGCAATGAAGTCGCGCACGAGATGGGCACTCTCTGGATCCAATCCAGTTGTTGGCTCGTCCAAAAACAGGATCCGCGGTTCGTGCAGCAGCGCACGCGCAATCGCCAGCTTTTGTTTCATTCCCTTGGAAAAAGTCCCGGCCGCGTCAAAGCGGCGTTCCCACAAGCCAAGCATCTTGAGATACTTTTCGATCTGCCCGTGCACATCTTTGACCTCGTATAGTTCCGCGAAGATGCGCAGGTTGTATTCTGCAGACAGGTTTTCATACATTCCAGGCGTTTCGGTCAACACGCCGACTGTCCTCCGGATGTTTGTATCCTCTTTCCCAACCTCGAACCCCCCCACTGTTGCCGTGCCGCTGGTTGGACCTATCAGGCTGGTTAACATGCGGACAGTGGTGGTCTTCCCTGCACCGTTCGGCCCCAGGAAACCGAAAACTTCCCCATCAGCCACATCCAGCGTGAGGTTATCTACAGCCAGGGTTTCACTAAAACGTTTCGTCAAATTCTCGACGTGGATCATATTTATTGGTACCTCGTTTTTTCCATGTTTTCTGAAGTCTCCTGAATTGGTTCAAGCGGAGGAACAACCGCTGCAGGTGCGGCCGGGATTATGACCTCGGGGGGTTCGGGCTGGTGCAAAAGGAAAAATGATGGCTGCACTCAAAATGGCAAAAATGCCTATTACTCCTTCCAAACCTAATGGGGTGATATATTTTTGTCCAACTACCGCCATACCATCCAGCAATGCATGGTAACTGATGGCAACAAACAGCCAGCCGATATTTTTACGAACAAAAACCTGGATCACCATCACAGCCATGGCAATCTGGCAAGGGATTGTAAATAAACGTTCCAATGCGCCCAGCATGGACGCGTACCAAGTCATCGACCAGTAAGTCTGCAACTGACGCTGGGCAAGGGCAAGCTGGTTTGCCGGGAAGAGTTTGGATCGATCGGCATTTTTAAACGCAGTTAGCTGTAGAAAGGCATACAATGTAATCGCACCTAGAATTATTGCTTCCGCCCCGCCATGCCCGGCCCCAAAAAATACCCCCTTTCGCCACGATCGTACATCTTTCGCCCACCACCGCAATACCAGGTAACGTGCCCCCTCTTCGAATATACCTGCGCTGAGACCCAGAAATACGGCATTAAATACCAACTGGGATGTCGGGGGCTAAGCGACCAAATCTGTCTGGTTTAGAATCTTTCCGGCAACCCAATTGAATGGGATATGTCCTATCTTCGACAGAATGAAGCTGGCTGTACCGATCCACCAGATCCGCCCGCCCAACTTCCAACGGCCTGCAAGATAGATTGCCAATCCAACCGGCATGGCAACCATCAATAGCCCATTTAGCAAATGGGAGAAAAATAGAATATCCATATTTGTAACTACGTAATAAACCCATCAGAAGTATTCAATCGGACAATTTAATCCCATCCCTCTATCATAGTATAAATCCAGCCTGATGGCTAAAAGAGTATCCAGCCATTATAATAGCAACATGCATAAACTTCTCAAGGTAATTTGGATATTGACGTTTATCCTGGCACTATCTACCCAGCCCCAGGCAGCACGGGCGGGGTCGTCTGCATACGCTCCAGTCTTTTCCGATGCATCCGACCTTATCGCCGGAGTGAACGCTATCCGCTCATCCAATGGGTTAAACACTCTCCAAACAAACTCTATTCTGAATTCTATCGCCCAACAGCAGGCCGCTTATGAACTCTCAATCGGCTCTCAGACCGACACCGGCCCGGGCGGGACACGCCCTTATCAGCGCGCATTGGCAGCCGGCTATCTGCTCGCCGGGGATTTATCTGAGGGGGGTTTTATAGCTGAGCTTCTATATGGAGGTGTTGGAATTGGTCCGTCCGTCGCTGTAACCTGGTGGAACAACGATCCCTACCATCATTCCATGCTCGTCAGTACCTCTTTTGCGGATGTCGGTGCAGGGGTGGCTACATCGGGCAACACCTCTTATTTTGTACTGGTTGAAGCTCTTTCTACTGGTGGAAAGCCGGTTGCATACACGCCACCTGCACCTCTCAACCCAAGCACCCCCACGATTGTTCCGAACACACCCAACGCTGACGGTTCAATAGTACACATTGTACAGCCCGGTGAGACGCTCGGATCACTCAGTATGGCATACAATGTTCCCCTCGCAGATATACTTTCCTTGAATAACCTGACGCTCACATCTACGATTTTTGTGAACGAGAAGATTACCATCCGGGCGGCTTACACCCTTACACCGACCCAGCCCACCTCCACTCCCACCATTCCACCCACCATGACACCCTGGCCCACTTCCACACCTACTCCCACGGCAACCAATCTTCCCCCTACATCTACCCCCTCGCCCGGCCTGCCTGTCTCAGCTGCGGGTGGTGCCGTGACAGCGATAGTCGTAGCCGCTCTTATTCTGGCTGGATTGATTGCCGTACTTGGGCGAAAAAGGAATTAATAATCCTTGGCAATTTCGTTGGTACTGGATCAAATGAAAGAAAACTGACGCTTCATCAGCGTCAGTTTTATGTTACGTTACTTTACCTTGGGCAGCCACTGCCTCGGCTGCCTTCCGGACGGTTTCCTCATCGGCAAGATAATAATGAGTGACCGGCTTGAGGTCTGCATCGAGTTCATATACTAACGGGATGCCGGTCGGAATATTGAGTTCTGGAATTTCCTCATCGGAGATTTTATCCAGGTATTTAACCATCGCCCGCAGACTGTTGCCATGTGCAGCGATCAATAAGGGTTTTCCAGACTTTATTATCGGAGCGATCGTGCTATGCCAGAACGGTAAAACACGCTCCAAAGTAATTTTAAGGGACTCAGTGGCTGGTAATTGTGATTTACTCAAGCCGGCATAACGTGCCTCAAAATGTGGATGACGCGGGTCTTCCCATTCCAGAGCAGGAGGCGGTACATCGTAGGATCGTCTCCATAATTTAACCTGCGCTTCGCCATATTCTTTGGCAGTCTCAGCTTTGTTTAACCCTTGCAATGCGCCATAATGGCGTTCATTCAATTGCCAGGCATTGCTGACGGGAATCCACTCCAGACTCATTTCCTGGAGGACAATCCAAAGCGTTTGGATGGCGCGTCTCAAAACCG
>JBEKEB010000234.1:0-4559 GCA_050014055.1 Anaerolineales bacterium
ATCTACGCAATCTATAAAAAGGCGGAACGCAACGGAGGGGGATACCACGATCGTTTTTTCAGCATCGGCGACAGGACAGTTCGCTTGCGATTTGCCGGGAACGGACTAATGCCTGTCCTGACGCCTGCTTTGGCCCACCTGGAAATTCCACCAACGGATGTGCCAGAATTGATGGTGCTAATCTGGGATAGCGTATCCACAGGGACAGATCTCCCGTCGATCATCTCACGCTACTTTGATTCTTTGGGTGAATGGTGGATCCATCTTGGCAGGCGTGGAGAGATCAAGGAGCTGACGAACGAACGAATCCGCTCTGCGTACCACCTGGGCCCGAATATTTTTAGCATCATCGATCTTAAGGAAAACCTGTCTTTGTACTGGGTGAAAGATGCCCAGGCATTACCCTACTACGAAATCGGCTCGCCTTTGAGGACCATTTTGCATTGGTGGGCGGATCAGGGGTCATATCAATTTGTCCATGGAGGAGCAGTCGGCCTGCCGACCGGTGGAGTTTTGCTGGCAGGCAAGGGAGGAACGGGAAAGTCAACCACCGCCCTGGCCTGCCTAGAGGCCGGCCTGTTATATGCCAGTGATGATTATTGCCTGGTCAAAACGGATCCGGAACCGTTTGTGTACAGTGTGTACAATACAGCAAAGCTGCGCGGGGATCTTGATTTGAAAAGGTTCCCTCACCTAGCTCAGCTCGTCAGTAATAAGAGCCGGCTTGAAAATGACAAGGCTGTGTTATTTCTGCAACAACATTTTCCAGAGAAGGTCTGCCGCGGCTTTCCCATCAAGGCAATCCTGCTGCCGATATTGACGGATAGGCAAGAGACCAGAATAAGGGGCGTGACAGCAGGGGAAGTCCTGATGGCTCTGGCGCCCTCCACGCTTTTTCAATTGCCGGGCGCAAACACTGGGGCGATAAAAACGATGTCGAAACTCGCCCATCGGGTTCCAGGATATGTTCTGGAACTGGGAACGGATATTGCAAAGATCCCTGAACCGATCCTGGGCCTGTTAACAAATGGATAAGCCGAGGATTATGAACGATGCCTTAGTCAGTGTGATCATGCCTGTTTATAACGGGGAAAAATTAATGGCCGAGGCAATCGAAAGCGTTCTCAGGCAAAGCTACCGGCCGATCGAAATCATCATAATCGATGACGGGTCAACCGATGCGTCCGCCAAGATCGCGGCCAGGTATCCAGACCAGACCCGTTATTTTTACCAGGCTAATGCTGGTCCTGCGGCCGCGCGCAACCTCGGTATCCGAAAGGCAAAGGGGGAATTCATCGCCTTCATCGATGCAGACGATCTCTGGCCGAATGATAAACTTGGCGCGCAGATGCGGTGTTTTGAAGCTTTTCCTAGTGTCGAACTCGTACAGGGGCTGATCAACAGGATCAAACTTCCAAATCAGGTTAAGGGCCGTTTAATCGGCGCAGAAATCGATTTCCCTTTCATCTACACCAATCTTGGTTCCATGGTAATGCGCCGGCGCGTTTTCAAAAAGATCGGATATTTCGAAGAAAATCTCCCGTTCCACGAAGACACGGATTTCTGGCTGCGTGCCAGAGAGGCCGGGTTATTAATCCTGGTTCAACGGAAATTAGCCCTGGTTTATCGCATTCACGGGCGTAATATGACCACGGGGGAAGATTTAGAAACGACAGGGCTATTGAACATCGTGAGGAGATCCATCGTGCGGCGAAGAGCAGCCGGCCCGGTAAAAGACATCGGCAAACTGAGCTATATCACTGACCTTCTGGAAAAAGATCAACAAAGGCATGGCTGGGAAAAACAGGAACCGGTATCCTGGCCACTCGTCAGTATCATTCTATATGCCAACGGTAATCATCAACAATTTAGTCAGGCCTTTGAAAGCATTCGCAGCCAGGATTATCATCCAGCCGAATTGATAATTGTCGGCGCCAAGTTGGGTCAGATGGAGGAATTGAATGCCGACACTTATGACCATGTATCCTTAATTAATGACCGTGCAGATCTGGCATCCGGACTGAATGCAGCCCTTAATATATCAAAGGGGGCAATGCTTGCCTTCCTGGATGCAGAAGGGGTATGGGCTTTCGATAAATTGAAGACCCAGGTTGCTTACCTGCTCGAGCATTCCTCGGATGGGTACGTGGTAGGAAGAACCCGCAATATCCTCATGCCCAATTTGAGCTATCCAGCCGATTTGATCGACGAGTTTTCCTTACGGAAGAGTATGGGAGATCTATTAAGCACACTCTTAATCAGAAGGACAGTTGCTGAAAAAGTAGGAGAGTTCCGGTCTGGATTGGCAGGAATGGAAGAAACGGATTGGCTCTTGCGCGCAAAGGACCAGGGTTTTTCTCAAAAAATGCTTCCAAATGTATGTCTCTTCAGATTCGTCCAACCTGATTTCCATGTAGTAGGGATTGACAAAATGAAAGCCGCCCTGCTGGAGACTGTTCGATCTTCCATTCATCGAAAACACAACAGCTCCTGAATTCGAGCTGAAATCCATCCCCAGGAAACCCCCATGAATTTTCCACGTGTCAGCATCGTAACCCCATCCTATAACCAGGCAAATTTCCTTGAAAATACGCTCGCTTCCGTTCTCGAACAAGACTATCCGAACCTGGAATATTTCGTCATGGATGGAGGTTCGACGGATGGATCCGTGGAAATTATCCGGAAATACGCGAAATACCTGACATACTGGCAAAGCCAGCCAGATGGCGGGCAGGTGGAAGCGCTCAATACCGGCTTCCACAAAGCCAGCGGTGAAATATTTGCGTTCCTGAATTCGGATGATTTCCTGCTGCAGGGTGCAATCCATCATATGGTTGCATTATATGAACAATTTCCATTGGCGGCTGGTTGGGTAGGGGGCGGGCACAGCATCGCCCAGGATGGCTTTATCATCCAAACCCGCCTGCCTCAAAAGCTCGTACGGGATGAATTGGCCAATTGGTTGGAAAATTGGTTTTACCAGCCGGCGTGTTTCTTTTCAGCTGTTATTGCCCGGACAGCAGGTCTGTTCAACCCGGCCTACGAAAATGTCTTTGATTTCGACTTCTGGATGCGGATCACCAGGCTGGGCAGGTTGATCCCAACCTCAAAAATCATCGCCGCAGCCACGGTTCACCCGAATGCGAAAACCCAGAAATACATGGCCAGGATGTATAGCGAAACCCAGGTTGTCCAGCAGTCTTATGGATATGAATCCTTCGCCGAAATTACTCAGACCTTAATAGATCAACACAGGTCAGATAAGCCGATTAGTGCCGTGGCGAGAATAATGTATTTGACTCAGTCGCAAAAGCAAAAAGTCCCAGATCGATTCGTTCGACTGCCTGAAAGGCCTATGGATGTGTGATTTCCTCGATATTTTGTTGCTTTAAAATTTTATGAAAATTCTTTATTGGACCTCTCAGTTCTGGCCGGATATAGGTGGTATTGAGATCTTAGCTATGCGAACTCTGCCGCCATTAGCAGACCGCGGCTATCAATTTTTGGTCGTCACCTCCCACGGAAGATCGGAACAACCTGATTTTATGGAATACCAAGGGATTCCAGTCCAACGGTTCCCTTTCTGGTCAGCTCTGACGAAAAATGATGTTCCTCTGATACTGAAAATTCTAAAGCAGATCGCCGACCTGAAACTTACATTCAAACCTGACTTGATTCACTTTAATTTTTCAGGCTACACAGCTTTCTATCAAGTTGCAACTGCCAGAAATCATCCGACTCCGACCCTGATTTCTCTGCACAGTGACTTGACAGGATTAAGAACCGGACCGGGCACCACCGTAGGGAAACTTTTCCAGCTCGCAGATTGGGTCACT
This sequence comes from Anaerolineales bacterium, assembly GCA_050014055.1. Taxonomy (GTDB): domain Bacteria; phylum Chloroflexota; class Anaerolineae; order Anaerolineales; family Villigracilaceae; genus UBA877. The sequence goes on from JBEKEB010000234.1 coordinate 3,837, forward strand.
GCAGTATCCAAATCAACCCTGGAAAGTGCCCGGGAAACCATTCCCGGGATTATCGGTCGGTCATCGGTGATCTATGGTTGCGCGGAAGAAATAAAAATGGTACTAGCGCCTTTATCGTTCAATCCTGCCTGTATTTTAGGCATCGGCCGCCTCACCTATGAAAAAGGGTTTGATTTACTGTTAGATGCAATCAGTCTCATTGTGGACCGTTACCCGAATCTATCCATTAAAATAATCGGTGACGGTCCGGAACGTGCTTCCCTGGAGCAACAGACGATCAAACTGAGATTGATAGACAAGGTTGAATTGATGGGAAATATTTCTAACGATGATATACCAAAGTATATTAATGCTGCCTGCCTTGTTGTCGTTCCATCACGATATCAAGAACCCTTCGGAATTGTCGCGGTCGAAGCCGCTCTGATGGCCAGACCGGTCGTGGCAGCCAATGTTGGCGGCCTGGCCGAAATCGTTGTGAACAATGAAACCGGCCTCCTGGTAGAAATGGAAAACTCCCGGGCGTTTGCGGACGCGATCGTTGCAATACTTGCCCAGCCTGAAAAGACTATACGGATGGGCCTGGCAGGGCGGTTGCGCGTGCAGAAAGAATTCAACCTAGCAAAATATGTGGATGCGTATGATATGTTATACCAACAAATGGCGACCAACCAGTTTCCCATGACAGGAGTTAGATTGGATGAAAATGCCGATTGAATTGGCACC
>JBEKEB010000235.1:0-4914 GCA_050014055.1 Anaerolineales bacterium
TCCTTTCCAACTGCCTGCACCATTTCATCCGGATTGGTTATCAGATGTGCCTCTGACGTAACCGGACTTCCTTCCAGAACGCTTTGATCGAATATTTCCTGTACATCCTCCCCGGCTGGAAAGATCCAAACCTGAACTGGCATATCGTTGCCGTTAATGGCCTTCCAATTTTGGATTTGCCCGGAAAAGAGTTCACGGGCCTGTTCTGCAGTTAGTGTTCTGGTTGGGTTTTTTGAGTTGAGGATGACCAGGAGATCATCTGTGCCAATCTGATAAGCGAAAGCGTCCAAGGTGCCAGGGCTTCCTATGCGGATAACCATATTGGCGGATTTTAGGTCAAGAAAGTCAGCTGCACGCTGCTCGTCGGTAATCACATTCGTACCTGAACAGTTGTATAAGCTCGCCAGCCATGGAATGCTCGCGGAGGTATATTGAACGGTAAACTGTTCCGTTTTGATAGTAGGCGGGGCAGTAGTGCAGGAAGTTAAAAGTATGCCGGTGAGGACGATAAAAGTGAAGGTGCGTTTCATGCCCTACCATTCACGCAGGATTGTGGCCAGAAGTTTGGCCCGTTCGGGCAGGCTGTCTTTGAGAATGAACTCCCGTTCGGAGTGCCCGCCGTCTCCGACAGCGCCTAGCCCATCAAGTACTGGAATGCCCAGCGGGGCAACAAAATTGGCATCTGATGCACCGCCCGTTCCACTGGCAATCAACTCTATGCCAATCCCGGCAGCGATCTTGCGAGTCCTCTCGAAGGTAGCCTTCATTATATCGTTGGACGGCATCGGCGGCCGGTTGAGCTCGCCGCTTACCGAGATGGTGGTTCCATTCATTGCTGGCTTGAGGGCGTGCAGGGTGGCGATTATCCGCTTGGCTTCGCTGGGTTCCATTATACGCAAGTCCACTTCGGCAACCGCCTCTTGAGGAACTACATTGGTGGCAGTCCCGCCACGAATTACGCCAACGTTGAGGGTCGTTCCCCGGTCATAGTTGGTCAGGTTTTGGATGACAAGGATTTGATGGGCCAGCTCTTCGATGGCATTTCGACCTAGCTGGTGATCGCTGCCAGCATGGGCAGCCCGCCCGCGTACGGTCACGATAAAATCACCCACGCCCTTGCGCCAGGTTTTGATGGCTCCATCCGGCATGGCTGGTTCAAGCACCAATACCAGGGCAGATTGGCGTGCCAGAGACTCAATCAGAGGACGGGAAGTCGGGCTACCAATTTCTTCATCAGAAGTGAATAAGGCTGTCACGGGCCGGGTGGGTGCCTGGTGCAACTCGACCATAGCAGCGAGTGCTGTCAATCCAATGACGATCCCACCCTTCATATCCTCGACTCCGGGACCCATGACCCGGTCATCGACCTCGCGGAAAGGCGTGCGTTCAATCGTGCCAACCGGATGAACTGTGTCCATGTGGGCAAGGAGCAGAATTCCGTCCTGGCCTTTTCCCCAGCGTGCTTCGACTAGGTCACCAAAAGTTGTCTGGGGGTGATGTGTAACTACCCCTCCTAGGCGTCGGCATTCTTCGGATATCAGCGCGCCAACCTTATCCACGCCGGTTTTGTTATGTGAGGGAGATTCAATTTCAGCCAATCTTTTCAGCAGGCTGAGCATGACAGGTGTATGGGCAAAAAAGTCGAACATCTGATTTCCTTGGTTTTATTCCTTTTTTATCCCGCTTCTTTATGAAGGATGGTGGATTTTCTTTCTGCATTTCCATGCCATTTTTCTAACCAGCCTGGAACCTTACTCTTGAAAGTATTATTAATGATGGAAGTGCGGATGTCCTTTACCAGTTGGATCAGCGCATGTAAATTGTGAATTGATAATAATGTTCCAGCCAACAATTCTTTCGCCACGATGAGGTGCCGCAGGTATGCACGTGTAAATGTCCGGCAGGTATAGCAATCACAAGTTTCGTCTATTGGATGTTGATCATGTGCAAAGGTGGCATTCATGAGATTTAAACGCCCCTGGGAAGAAAACGCGGCATTATGACGGGCCAGGCGGGTGGGCAGCACGCAATCGAAAATGTCGACACCAAGGGCAATGCCGTTGATCAAGTCCTCCGGAGTGCCTACGCCCATCAAATAACGCGGTTTATTTTCTGGGAGGAGCTGTGTGACGAGGCGGAGGGTGGCATGCATCTCTTGCTTGGTTTCGCCGACTGATAACCCGCCGATGGCAATACCAGGAAAAGATAGGGATGAAATGAATTGCGCCGAAGTAGTGCGTAGGTCAGGATCGACGCCTCCTTGGATGATCCCAAAAAGAGCTTGATCCGTGCGCTTTTTTGCAGTGAGACTGCGCTCCGCCCAGCGGTGGGTCCGTTCCATTGCCGTTTTACTGTAACCGTGATTGTTGGGATCAGAACACTCGTCGAACGCCATAATAATATCTGCTCCCAGGTTTTCTTGGATTTGGATGGATTTTTCAGGTGTAAAGCGGTGTGTGGAGCCGTCAATATGACTCTTGAAGGTAACGCCATCATCGTCGATCTTTCGGGTTTGGGCCAACGAGAATACCTGGAAGCCGCCCGAATCGGTTAATATAGGGTGCGGCCACTGCATGAAACAATGCAGACCGCCCATGTCAGCTACCAGTTCATCGCCGGGGCGCAGAAAAAGATGGTAGGTATTCGCAAGCACCAGGGAAGCTCCGAGCTCATCCAGTTGGGCAGGCGTAAGCGTTTTGACGGCGGCCTGTGTGCCAACCGGAGCAAATAAGGGTGTCTCCAAGTCGCCATGCGGAGTGGTGAATATACCCGCTCGCGCCCGCCCTTGGATAGCCTGAATTTTAAATGAGAACATTGAAATGATTATACTCGACAGCGATTGGTGTTATGATAGGCGGCTGTTGAAAACTTTACTGTTGGATAAACAGGATAAGATGGAACAATAAACAGGTAATAAACAATTAAAATCTGAAGGCTTTGATATGAATCGAGTTGCGTTGATTACTGATAGTACTTGTGACATTCCACAGATGATGATTAACCAATACGGAATTTCGGTCATCCCCCTAGGAGTAGTCTGGGGGAACGAACTGTTGCACGACCGGGTTGACCTTACTCCGGAAGAATTCTACTGGCGCCTTGAAAAGGACCCAATTTGGCCCACATCAACTCTTCCCAGTCCAGCCGATTTTGAGAATATCTACCGCGAGGCGATTGAAAATGGCGCGAAGGAAATCGTTGTTATGACTGTCAGCAGCGCCATGAGTGGGACATTCCACCTTGCCGAACAGGTGGGAAAGAATATGGATGTGCCTGTCCACGTAGTAGACTCCAAAGGTCCCACCATGAGCTTGGGCTGGCAGGTTCTGGCAGCTGCGCGCATAAGGGAGATGGGAGGCAATGCAGCCAAAATGATCGAGGCCGCGGCCAGTGTACGCGAGAAACTCGTCCAAATCGTTTGTCTGGATACTTTGGAGTATTTGCATCGCGGTGGAAGAATTGGAAATGCCGCCCGTTTTTTCGGCAGTCTCTTGGATATCAAGCCTTTGGTGAAGATCAACCATAAGACCGGTCTGGTTGAGTTTTGCGGACAGGCGCGGACACGCAAGAAATCCATCGAATCATTGGTGAGTCACTTTTTTGAACAACTATCACCGGAAAAGCCTAAGCGGATAGCCGTGTTACATGGGGGTGCCCAATCTGATGCTCAGGCTCTGGCCGACCGCATTAAGAAAGAGTACAACCCATTGGAATTGTTGGTAAATATCACCGGACCGGTGCTGGGTATTCATACCGGTCCACGCGCCTTGGCGCTTTGCGGATATGCGGAAGAGTGAGCAATGCATGGATAGATCGTCAGAGCTCGATATTAATCTCCAGTTTTAAAGTTGCGTCTTGTCGCGTATCTTTCCAAATCTGGTGTAGGATGTTCATAATGTTCTCCCATCAATGGGGAGGAGATCAGGAAATCCGCCGTGGCACGGTTACAGGCGGTGGGAATGTTCATCAATACAGCCAGACGCAATAAGGCCTTGATATCCGGATCATGGGGTTGGGGTTCAAGAGGATCCCAGAAAAAGATGAGGAAATCAATCTCGCTCTCGGCGATCTTTGCCCCGATTTCCATGTCGCCACCAAGTGGGCCCGATGCGAAACAGGTAATATTTAGTTCGAGCTCTTTCTTAAGGAGCTCTCCGGTCGTGCCTGTGGCAAAAAGAATGTGACCAGCCAGCGTATCGCGATTGAACTTTGCCCATTCCAGCAGGTCTGATTTCTTGTTATCATGAGCAACCAAGGCGATGTGTTTTTGCACCTCAATGGGAGTATTCTTCATAAATGACCTTTCTCTACTATAAAATTTAATTCCTGTCGCAGTCGGGAATGTAAAAAAAGGATCCCAGCACTGCCATAAAATTATAGCACCCCTACTCTGAAAATAGATTATAAAAATGATCGGCTGGCATGGATACCCAAAGAGTTAGATTCTACTCTACGTGCTTCCATAAAAATGGAGCGACAATTGGCGGTGCCCACAGGTATCCCGGTCTGACTAACAGCCGGTCACCCCGACTATAAACCATTTTCATACTTGGTGGTGCCGACAGGCATGACGACTAACTTGAAAATAGAAATATCAGGCAACAGTAGGTAAAGTAGCAGTCTGTTCAATGCGTGAGATATCATAGCCCAAATGCTGCAGACGGATGAGAAGGCGTTTTGCCGTAGCTTCTGGGCGGCGCTGATCGAAATAATCACCACCCAGATCCCGATAAGGTTCCTTACGTTGGATGATATGGTAAGAGATCACCAGGATCGAATGCGCCACAGCCACGATGGCTCGTTTCTTGCCTCTACGCCCTGCCAAGCGATGGTATTGGGCCGACAAGTAGGTGTTGCGAGTACGCGCCGCTGCATGGGCAGCCTGCACCAGAGCAGAAGTCAAGGCCCGGTCAC
>JBEKEB010000236.1:0-4484 GCA_050014055.1 Anaerolineales bacterium
CCTTTGCAGGCAAGGTGCTCCAAATACCCGGCGGCCGTCTTTGACCGTTGGATGGGCCAAAATCTTCCTTTTTTGTGCCACTTTTTATCAAACTGCATTTGATTGCACAAACGTTACGCTAGAATGTAACAAGGCAATCAAAAAGTTGAACCAGGTTGTAGCATTTCTGGATCCAAATACATCGAGGGCCTGGAAACAAAAAGCGAAATCCATATTGTCATGGATTTCGCGGATTTTTTTAATCAATAGACTACGAGAATGGGCATAAAAAAGAGTTCGCCACCCGGTGATAGTTGCACCTTTTATTCATCCCGGATGAATAAAGAGAACGTCGTCTGTATTGAGGCAAATCCCCCCAATTCTTAGTCTGTTTACAAGGTGGATAAGGTATTCCATTCTGGAGAGGAAAAAAGTTCGCTCCTTTCTGGAAAACGGAGCCTACGCCCACAAAGCGGAAGCCTTTATGGGTCTGAGCACGATATTAGGCTTCCAAAATCATCACACCAGAACGAACCAATCATGAAGGAGGATCACCATGTATAAACTTACCAAGAACCTATTTGTATTCGTAATATTATTGTCTATGCTTCTATCAGCCTGCGCGCCGAAGTCAAACATACCGACTTTTACTTCCACGCCGGGGATCGGCTCCACTTGGACGCGCCCGGTGGACAATATGGTCATGGTCTATGTACCGGCAGGAAATTTCAGCATGGGTGATACAGGCCAGCAGGCATTAACGGAGTGCCAGCAACCTTACAACGGAGACACTTGCCAGGCCAGCATGTTCACAAACGAACAGCCTGTACACACCGTTTACCTAGATGCCTACTTGTTCGACAAAACCGACGTTACTGGCGCGATGTATGAAAAGTGCGTGAAAGCCGGAGTCTGCAAAAAGCCAGATACCGTTTCCTATGGCGACCCGAAGAGAGATAATCATCCGGTCGATTGGGCAACTTGGTACGATGCGCAGAAGTATTGCCAGTGGGTTGGGTCGCGCCTGCCGACAGAGGCGGAATGGGAGAAAGCCGCGCGCGGCACGGACGGGCGGACCTTCCCTTGGGGCAACAATCCCCCGACATGCTCGCTTGCGAACACCAATCTTGCTCAGGATAACAACAACGGTTGTGTAGGTGATACAAGTCCGGTGAATAGCCATCCTTCGGGTGCTAGTCCATACGGAGCGCTCGATATGGTTGGTAACGTGATGAATTGGGTGAGTGACTGGTATAGCCCAACCTATTACGCCACTTCTCCATCCTCCAATCCGACCGGACCCACCTCGGGATCATTTCGCGTTGTGCGGGGCAGTGAGTATGGTGGCAATCTTGTTGGCTATCGCGTTGCGGTCCGCTTCAGTAACAATCCAGACGAGTTCTCCTCCCTCGCCAACGGATATAGTTTTACGATAGGCTTCCGTTGCGCACACTCAATTCCTTGATCCTGACTGCAGGAAATCATATAATGAGGAAAGGAGATGTGCTTGTAAAATAAGGTCTCGGCAACAAACATTTAGGTGCAGAACAAACATGTTTGGTAAGGATAATTCAAAAGGACGGCAGAACTTTGCCGTCCTTCCTGTGAATTGCCATACTCATAAAACCTAAATCCATTACTCGATCATTCGTCGGATGATTTCCTTCTTGCTGGGAAAGGCCTTCTATCCCTCCGAGTGGAGAAGCCTAGAAGTGCAGCCGAAAAGCTCGCGAAAATTAAACAGTCATGATCAACTCCTGAAGGCGACAGGAGAGTGAACCACGCTAGGAAAGCTCTCAAAACAACAGGGATTATTTGAATCAGACCAACTCTATTTGAAATATGTAGGGGCAGATAGCTTTTATGGATATCTTGCGAGCCAATGTAACAAGTTATTTCGAGACGAAGACTTTGCGGAATTGTAAAGTCCTGACAATGGCAGACCCGGAGTGCCACCCAGCCACTTGGCGACATCAATGCTATTGTACGTCAGACGGATCTGACAACAGTTGTCCGAATTCATTTAGGAGCTCCGTCATAATTTCTCTTACCAGTTCAACAGATTGAGTGGACCTGCCTGCGCAAGTGCCATACAGCATCGCTAATGTGAAATATATACCATGGCATCGCTTCTCATTTTTTGCAGACTTATGCGGCGATAGACTAACTTCGTACTGGAAATGCTGGAGAAAGTGTATACGATGGTATTAGTTCTCATCACACACTCTCTATATACGGATTATTAATTAAAATTCATATCAGGTGAGCTACTTGATAAATCCTTCAAGATATAAAAGACTTGATCTAACTGAAGATGTCATGGATCTCTTTGAGGTCCGTATCGGTGCTGACGCGCTCCGATTTTCTTGTGACCCCACCGGGACTTCGTGGGTGGACTGGCGCGGTAGGCAAATTTCCTTCACCCCACCCCCAACCAATATGGTCCCTATCTGGGCTATTTAGTATTTTACAGCCCAATGGCAGACAACTTGATACTAAGATACGGGTAAAATCTACTCTAGAAGCGTATTTTGGCAGCAGTTTCACCTGTTTTGGAGACTAAGACCTGCAACTTTGCGCTGGAATGTTAGTCTCTCTCGCTCATCACTTCTTGGTGCTTTTAAAGATCCGTTTCCACCAGGGGATCAGAACTGGGCCGGTGGGGGTCGAAGTCGTGGTATCAGCGGGGGGCTTAGTCGCGGTATCAGCGGGGGGCTGAGTCGCGGTATCAGCGGGGGGCTGGGTAACAGGGGCCGCAGTAGGAGTTGGGGTTTCGCTGGCCGCCAGGGCTAAGCAGGCAGCCACAATCATGGCCGCCAAAACGAACAGTTGCTTTTTCATATGTTTCTTCTCCTCAAAATTCTTGCTTAGTAAAAGATTGAATAGAATAGGTTTACAAACATAGGTTGTAATCTTGTCTGGGGTGGTCACTTCCTTTCCGGCTATATAACTTAGAGCATCGTTTAGAACCAGAGTTGTCACCAACTTTTTGCTCCCCATGATGCAATCCCAACCGATGTATTTACTTCTCTACCGTTACTATGAATATTATCGCGCTTAATAGCCCGTCGCGCAACAGCCCTTAACCTCCCTCATCAAAAAACCCATCCATCTCTAACGATTTTTACCATTCTTGTTTTCTGGACATTTTGTACATCGGTTGCGATAAGTCCTTTTTTCAAGCTCTACAATTTAACAACTATTGATTTTCAAAATACAAATTCCAGCTAAATTCTATGATAGCCCCATCTCTTTTGCCTTTGGACAATACTTTTCGTTGTGGTAGCCGCCACAGAATTGGCAGGGAACAGGGGGAAGATCACGTTGGACACGATCCATGGTGAGGCGGGTCACGATCTCAGCGTAGATGTGGTAGAAGAAGTGGTAAATACAGCCAAAGAAACGACGCAAAGAAATATGAAAGCGCCCCGGCTTCGATAAAAGGAGGAAGCAAGGGGCAGAGGTATTATTGCAGGGATAAGAAATCGGATTAACGGTTTCGATGTACAATAAAGACATCCAACCGCCTGGGGAGAACCACCCATGTCCAATTCTGCTTTCGAAACCTATCTTACCAACATCGGAGCCGATTACCGACACGGCATTGCCACCGAGTACACATACCGTCCCGCACTAAAGATACTGATCGAAACGCTCCTGGCTGGCACGGAGGCTTCCAACGACCCCAAGCACATTGCATGCGGCGCGCCGGATTTTGTGGTGGAAAAAGGCAAGGTACCACTTGGCTATGTCGAAACCAAAGATATCGGTGTGGATTTGGATAAGGTCCAGAAGACCGACCAGATGCAGCGTTATCTTAAAGCGCTGCACAATTTGATCCTGACCGATTATCTGGAATTTCGTTGGTATGTGAACGGGGAAAAAAGATTGAAGGTACATATTGCGGAAATTGGCAAAAATAATCGATTGGTGGGGAATTCACAAGATATCAAAATTCTTGAACAAGTTTTTCGTGATTTCTACGCCACCGAAGCTCCGACTGTCACCACACAAAAAGAACTGGCTACCCGCCTGGCGAGCGTAACCCACTTCATCCGCGACCAGATCATCGCCGCACTGAACTCGGGCGATCAGTCCTTACAAAAAGCGCTAGAAGAACGCTATAACGCTTTTCGCGAACTGCTCCTGCCGGCATTAAAACCCGAAGAATTTGCAGACCTGTACGCCCAGGCCATGACCTACGGGTTATTCGCGGCCAAATTGAGCGCGCCCGCAGGGGAACATTTTACCCTGACCGGCGCGTACCAATTTTTATTCGGTAACAAGTTCCTGCGACGGTTATTTTCGGATGTGAGCGAGGAACTGGATGAAATCGCCATCATTCGCCCGTATTTACTGGATATCGTCTCCCTTCTCAACCGGGCTGATTTTGCCAGCATCTTGAAAGACTTCGGACGACGCACGAAAACAGAAGACCCGGTAGTGCATTTCTATGAGACCTTCCTGGCTGCTTATGATCCGAAACTGCGTGAAAGCCGGGGAGT
>JBEKEB010000237.1:0-4439 GCA_050014055.1 Anaerolineales bacterium
GGGGCTGTCCCAAAAGTAAGGGATAGCCCCTTTACTTTTTTAATGAGCCATGATTCAATGGGGGCATGAAAAAAGGACACAGCAAGGTAACTTTCAAGCCCTATACGATGGATCAGCCATCACTCATGCCACCCAGCCTGGAAGAACTCATCCCGGAAGGCCACCTGGTACGGGTGGTGAACCGGGTGATGGATGAACTGGACCTGGAGCCGATCCTGAACGAGTACAAAGGGGGAGGCACCAGCAGCTATCACCCGCGTATGATGCTAAAAGTGCTGGTGTATGCATACACTCAAAAGGTGAACTCGTCGCGGCAGATTGCCAAGGGGCTGCGAGAGAACGTGAACTTCATGTGGATCAGCGGGAACAACCGACCGGACTTTCGGACGATCAACCGCTTTCGGAGCAGTGTGATGAAAGAAGGGATCGAGGTGGTGTTCGGTGAAGTGCTGCAATACCTGATCGAAAGGGGGTACGTGACGTTGGAGAACTATTTCCTGGACGGGACCAAGATCGAGGCGAATGCGAACAAGTACAAGTGGGTGTGGGCGAAGAGTACGGCATATTACAAGGAACATCTGCAGGAGAAGATCCAGGAATTGTTGGAGAAGATTGAGCAGGAGAATAATGCAGAGCAGGAAGCGTATGGGGACAAGGATCTGGAAGAAGTCGGTGGCGGGAACAAAGGGGGAGGCGGGATCGATAGCGAGGCCCTGCAGAAACGGATCGAGCGGCTGAATGAGCGCCTGGCCGACAAGATGAAGAACAAAAAGGATGCCGCAACGAAAGCTCTGCGGACCCTGCAGGAAGACTACCTGCCACGCCAGAAGAAGTATGAAGAGCAGGAAAAGCTGCTGGCCGGGCGGAACAGCTATGCCAAGACCGACCATGATGCAACCTTCATGCGCATGAAAGAAGATGCCATGCACAATGGGCAATTGAAGCCCGGTTACAACGTGCAGATTGGTACGGAGAATCAGTTCGTGGTGGGGTTCAGTATTCATCAGAAAACAAACGATATCAACTGCTTGATCCCACATCTGGAACAGCTGCGAGATCGGATCGGCCATCTCCCTCGAACCGTGATCGCGGATGCAGGCTATGGGAACGAAGAGAATTATGCCTACCTGGAACAGAACGGAACGGACGCCTATGTCAAATACTACCTGTTCAACAAGCAGCAAAAACGCAGCTGGCACAAGCAACACTTCCGAGCCGAGAACTGGGAGTACGATCCTGCCCGAGACGATTACATCTGCCCCAACCAGCAGCGATTGACTTTCATGAGCACCCGACATCGCATCACAGACAATAGCTATCGCACCTCGTTCCGGGTATATGAATGTGGTTCTTGCGCCGATTGTCCACTCAAGCCACAATGTACGAAAGCGGTGGGAAATCGCCGGATCGAGATCAACCTAACCCTGAACCGTTACCAGCAGCAGGCGCGTGAAAAGCTTGTCTCAGACCAGGGGAGAAGACTGCGTTCAAGACGTGGCGTGGAAGTAGAGACTGTTTTCGGACGGATCAAACAGGACTGGGGGTTTCGCAGGTTCACTCTCAGGGGGATGGAGAAGGTTAAAACAGAGTGGGGTTTGCTCTGTATCGCCCATAATATAGCCAAACTGGCGGTTCAATAACCGCCAGTTTTTTTGCCTTCTGACAAAATCTTGTTTTTTTCGATATTTCAGGGCTGTCCAATGTTGCTTTTTGGACAGCCCCGTTACTTATTTCTGCGGGGATCGTGTTTGGCCATCATCGCAGTGCGCCTCATATAAATATCCAGCGCTTCGCGGCGTACCAGCCAGGTCCGGCCGATCTTCTGACCTGCAATGCTGCCTTCGCGCATCATGCGGCGTACGTGTTCAACATGGTACTTGAGCTTTTCGGCAGCCTCTTCCGTGGTAATAAACTCATTCAAATCAGGCATGGCTCATTTCCACTTTATGCACGAGGCGGAAAAGATTCTACACTTCTTTCAAATTACTAACCTACTATCGTAAGGTGCCCCCATCGAGATTCGAACTCGAGTTTTAGCCTTGAAAGGGCCACGTCCTAACCGCTAGACAATGGGGGCTGGCTAGCACTTCACCCTGGCGGGCACTTAAGCGGACGGATTTTACCATCCCGCTCCATGCTGGTCAAGCAATTCATGCAGATTCTTTTTTCTCAGAGACCAGCCCCAGTAGATCCACCTGCCTGCGATTGAAAAGGATCGCCGGGCTTTCGATGTGCAGTTGCGGGATCAGGATGGCGGTCACTGTGGCATTATAAAGAGGAACGAAGTCGCCCACGCCTTCCACCATGATGGTGGCAAAATTAAACCGGCCGCTCCACTCCAGCGTGCCTTCTACTTCGTAGACCCGGGTGGTAACGCGAATGGAGTATTCGACCAGATTCTGGTAGCCACCGTGTGCCAACGCCTGCGGCCCCAAATCTTCCCGCCGGGAAAGACAGATCGCGAAAACATTGTCCTTGACCAGATCGACCACTTGGTATTCCCCGACCAGTTTGGTGGGCATGTGGATGCGTGCCAGTTTAGCCTCCACCACTTCCATAAAGGATGTGGTCGGATTGTTTACCAAACCAACCACTCCCGTATTGGGAATCATCATCTTGCCCACTACGCGATAGCTCTGAGTGAGAAAATCAGCGGCAAGCATACGATGGGCGACATTAGTTTCTGGCATTTCTTCCGCACTCCTATCGGAGATTTAAGTCATCGAAAATATCCGTGCCGACGGTCCGGATATTTCCTGACCCGCAACGATTCCTATTACACGTATTTTATTCCGGGGAAGGACGAGGGCCGACACGTTTTTTCTGCAGCGGGCGCACCCGGCGTTTTTGCGCAGGGGTCTTGCCGGTTTCCGGATTGAGAATGGTGACAAGCCAGGATATCGCCCGCTCATCATATTCTCGCCGCCCGCACATATCACACACCCAGGCCGGGAAATTTGGAACAGTGACAAGTTCTTCATCGAGCCAGGTGAAGTAGGTGATATGTTGCAGGTGCATCATCCCGGCCTGGCATTCGCTACATTGGAAGGATTCGTTGTGTTCGTCGGTCATTGGGTTACTCCCAGGGCTTCATTTACTATTGAGACGCCCGCACTCGCCCCGATCCGGTTGGCACCGGCAGCAATCATCCCCAGGGTGTCTTGGTAAGTGCGGATTCCTCCGGCCGCCTTTACACCGGTCCCAGGACCGACCACGCGGCGCATCAGATCCACATCCTCCCTTGTGGCTCCGCCGGGGCCAAATCCGGTGGAGGTCTTCACAAAATCGGCTTCGGCAGCTTTAGCGAGCAGGCAGGCCAGGATCTTCTCCCAGCGTGTCAGCAAGGCTGCCTCGATAATAACCTTAACCTTGGCACCACGCCCATGCACTTCCTGCGTCACAAAAAGGATATCGTTCAGAACCAGCCCATTCGATTCGCCCTTGAGCGCACCCAGGTTAATGACCATATCCACTTCAGTCGCCCCATTATCCATCACACGGCGCGCCTCATATACCTTATCTTCCGGCAACATGGCGCCCAATGGAAAAGCAATCACAGCACATACGCATATTCCAGAATCCTTTAGCAAGCCGCGCGCCAGGGGTACATAAACCGGGTTTACGCAGACGGAAGCGAAGTGGTATTGCCGGGCCTCTTCGCACAGCTTTTTAACCTTGGCGGAGGTGGCTTCGGGTTTGAGCAGGGTATGGTCGATCCAGCTGGCAACCTCTGCCCCGCGCGGCGCCACCAGCGCCGCAAGGGCAGCTGGAAGTTCCTTTTCGTATGATTCAGCCAGTCTAACAATTTGGGTCAACGATTGCATGGATGTACTCACGGCGTGGTTGTGATTGCCAGGTTGGATTTTAATACTTTCCAGTCCGCAAACGGCCAGTAAATTACCAACGCCTTTCCAAGGACGTTCTGTTCCGGCAGAAAGCCCCAGGCATGTGAATCGGCCGAGTTATTGCGGTTATCGCCCAGGACAAACAGGTTCCCGGCCGGGACGGTCCACTCGCCGGAATAATCGGGTGGGGTGGCGATGTAAGGTTCACTGATTGGGGAACCGTTGATGCTCACCACTCCATTATTAATCTTTATCGTATCACCCGGCAGACCGATGATGCGTTTAACGTAATCCTCGTAATCATCGCTGATATTGGGCAGACCCAGCAAACGCCGCCAGAAGTCTGCCTCGGGATACATCGGCGGACGAAAGACGATGATATCGCCATGCTGGAAACTGCCGACCTGGTAAGCCAGGCGGCTGATAAGGACAAACTCACCATCCTCCAGCGTCGGACGCATCGAAAAACCATCCACGCGAACGCGCGCAGAGATGATGTTGATTACCAGAAATAGGAGAACCGCCAACCCAAGCGTCTCCAGAATCTCCTGTAGAAAACTCTTCCAACCTTGGTTAACAGGTTGAGTTTCCGGA
>JBEKEB010000238.1:0-4400 GCA_050014055.1 Anaerolineales bacterium
GCCGCGCCAGCAGGACATGCTCGTGTGTCTGCGGCATGGGCCCATCCGGGGCGGCCACCACCAGGATGGCGCCATCCACCTGGGCGGCACCCGTGATCATGTTCTTGATGTAGTCACGGTGGCCGGGCATGTCAACGTGGGCATAGTGACGCTTGTCGGTCTCGTATTCCACGTGGGCGATGTTGATGGTGATGCCGCGGGCCTTTTCTTCCGGGGCATTGTCAATCGAGTCGTACGCCCGGAACTGCGCCTTCCCGAGAAATTGACTGTACTTCGTGATCGCCGCCGTCAGGGTGGTCTTGCCGTGGTCAATGTGACCCATCGTGCCCACGTTCATGTGCGGTTTCGTGCGGTTATATTTCTGCTTGGCCATACGCCTTGCTCCTTCCTGGACAATATAAGACAATAGATTTCTGGTTTCGAAGCCCTCAATGGGATTTGAACCCATGACCCCGTTCTTACCAAGAACGTGCTCTACCGACTGAGCTATGAGGGCAGTTTATTCTTATAGTTCCTGGTTTAATAGTTTCATAGTTGAAAGAACCATAAAAATATCAGACCATCGTCCATAAGACGATCTTTGGTGGGCAGTGAAGGATTCGAACCTCCGAAGTCTACTGACAACTGATTTACAGTCAGTCCCCTTTGGCCACTTGGGTAACTGCCCTTCTTTTCCAGCGGTTGCATGTGCTGGTCGCCTGGTCGCATCGCCGGGGATGAGGCCAACCGACAAACATATCAACCGGCCTGATTATCAACGTTCCAAGCCGACGATGGGAATTGAACCCATAACCTACCACTTACAAGGCGGTTGCTCTACCGTTTGAGCTACGTCGGCAATCGCCTGTTCCGGCTTAAGCCGCGCAATTATACCAAAGGCAACCCTGTGATACAAGGTTAAGTCCGAGCTGGTATGGAAACTGCGTATCCCCGAGCCATTCCAGGTTGACCGATGAGGTATCCGGCAGGCTGCCGTGGGGGTCATATTATACGCCATAATGTTGGAGAGAATAGGTAATCTTTCCCCTTTACCTGAAAAGGAAATGGGCAATTTATCCGAAATAAGCTGGTTGGCTTGATTGGTTGGAGTCGATGCAATTGCCTTGACATGTCCTCATGCCGACCATTAAGGCGCATGCATCCCCTTTTGAGGATTCTGTCCGGGATAAACCGCAAGTGTCTTCAGGCCAGCCTATAAGCCGCATTACAGGCCACCATTGGGGTCATTTTATACGCCTAAAGCATAGGCGTAAAAGTAATCCGTTATCGCTCTATTCGCCATCATGTAAATGGTGAATAGAGATTTTTAATTTACCAGGAGAAACCTATGAACACTGTTCTTGCATTGGACCCCGGATTTGGCAACGCCAAAGTCTGCATCGATGGCCATGTTGCTGTAATGCAGTCTGTCATTGCCCGACCCCAGTCTGTCGGGATGGCTGCTATTGGCGGGGGATCGCCTCCCAGGTAACACTCATCAAATGGGAATTGCTAGGGCAGGAACGCACCCGGGGCCTGTTCGCTAAAGGATCAGTGGATGCAGCGCAGCTGGGTTGCCAAGGATCCTGACCAGGACAATGCTTGTCGTCTGACAGAACGCGGCAAAGGTCTAATACTGGCGGAAAAGTCAAAAAACCAACAAACCCTGCAAACCACCGCGAACAGGCCTGACAACCTACAAACTGGTTCACGAACCACCCCAATCCTTTAAATTGAAGATTGAAATGTTAACTCAAGCAATAACCCATGAAGGAGAAAGAGTAATTTATGACCACGATTTTTGCGTTCATCAACCAGAAAGGTGGGGTTGGAAAGACCACCTCCGCCGTGACACTCGGGCACGGATTTGCCCTGCAGGGTTATCACACACTGCTGGTGGATTGTGATCCGCAGGGGCATATCGCCACACAACTTTCTCTTCCCAAAGGTCCTGGATTGTGCCATTGGTATTACGACGAGCAGCCGCTCTCCAAAACAACCGTACAGGCGAGAGAGAACTTGCTCATGTTGGCTGGCGACAAAAGCACAGATCGTGTGCTTGGAAAACTGCGTGAAGAACAATGGGGAGCGGCCGAGTTTGCGGAACGGCTGCGCGCCGAGAGCGAAGCAATGAGGATCCAGGTGGTTCTGCTTGACCTTGCCCCCAGCCTGAACCACCTGCAGATAGCCGCGATACTTGCATCCGATTACGTTATCATTCCCACCCGTTTGCGGTACACCGACCTGGATGGAGTAAGTGAGATCACCCGTTCAATCACCGAGACATCCCGACGGTCCAGCAAACCCAAGCGCTATTACCTGTTGCCAACCTTTTTCGACCGTGTAACGAAAGAGACCGCACAACGGTTGACTGAGCTCGCTGGAGCATTTGGGCGACAGGTCTGGCCGCCCATCCCGCAGGATGTGAAGTTGGCGGAAGCGCCAGGGCGGGGAATGACAATCTGGGAATATGCTCCACAAAGTTCAGGGGTTCAGGGATACCTCAACGGAAACGGTAAAAAGATCGGTGGCTACGAAACCATTCTGAGTGAAATGATCCGTTTGATGGAAGGATTATGAAATGGCAGATAAGCAGAAAGGGCAGTTCATCCCGGCCATCCGCCCGATCGAGCCGGCGGATGAAAGAGTGGCGGAGATCCTGGAGGACCGCCAGCAGCATTTTGATGAATTACGGCTCAGTCCATCCGAGCGCAAGCGCCTGCTGGAAATACGTCAGAAACAAGCAACGCACAAGCGGAAAGAAAAGGCGAGAGCGGATGAACGCGAAAAGAATCGCATCACCACCTACCTGCCAACAAACCTGATTGCAACGATCGGGGCCATTGCCAGCAAGGAAAGTGTGAGTATGGCGCAGCTGATCTCCTTTTTCCTGTTTGAGGCGGTTGAGCATTACGACCGCCAGGAGATCTCTTTTTTGGGCCACAAATATCCGTCTGAATCGCCCCGTTATGCTTCGAATCTGATCCATCCAAAAGACGGAGAACGGATGGAGAAGGTCAAGTCGCGGAAAAATGAAAAATCGGTATGGGGAGCATGAACAAGGAACGTTCCCTTCGCTTTTCAAGAACGTTCCTGTGCAACGTTCTTTATTTTTTACAGGAACGCTGTAAAGGAATGTTTCTTGTTTTTTATAAGAACGTTCCTTGTCCCCACAGGAAGGCCTGCAAGGCATTTCTGAAAGCGATGCCTACATTGGGTACTCCCACTAGTACAGGCCCATCCTGGACCTTCCCATGAATTTTGTTTATGGAAATTATTTCTGGATCTTTTGGCTGGCAGAATCCCAAAAAGGAGTAAGTTATGGATGCTGAACGGGCCTGGCAATCGGCTCTTGGACAGCTTCAGCTGGAGATGCCGAAAGCAACCTTCGATACCTGGGTGCGAGGCACCCATGTAGTCTCTTACGAGGATGGCAAGTTCGTCATCGGGAGCCGCAATTCGTACACCCGTGACTGGTTGGAGGGCCGGTTATCCAGCACGGTGAACCGGCTCCTGATGGGTATGATGAACCGGTCGGTGGAGGTTGGGTTCGTGGTTGCCGAAAGCGAAAACAACGAGTACGAAAACATCGAACCTGAAGCTGACGATCAGGCCGGATCTGAGGAGGGCGTTCTCGAAGGTGGTAATGTTCCTGCCGGGGACGATAAGGTATTCATCGAAGCCCACTACGATCTAGCCTACGACGAGATCGTGAAACCGAAACATATAACTGCCACATCACGATATTTCCTCCATCACCTGCAGGTGATCGGCCCGGATTTGGGATGGCTCTACCTGGGTTTTCGCCAGGCGGCCTACAACTCTGGTGCTCGTAAAGGGAATAAGTGGGAACGTTTCCCTGGCAAAGTCATCGCATCCTTGAGTGGTATCACCGAGCGAACCTTTTGGAACCTAATCAGGAAAGCAGAGACCTGGGAACGCCTGAAAGGGTTGGTCAAAACCACCGAGGCAAGTCCTGAATGGGACGCCAGCAGCTCCACCCCCAGGCGGCTATCTCGTCTGTATATCGTGTCGATGGATCTCCCCCTGACTGCCGCAGATGCCTGCTCTCTGCGCACCTGGTTGAAAGACAACCTGGAGAGGGTGAGCGGACCAGAGGGCGTCCTGACCGCTGCCGCCGAAACGCCTCTTGACGAACTGCTGCCTCAGGGTGCCCAGGCGCAGGCCGGAGATTCCCCGGAGAGCGTACCGTCCATAGTGCGCAGCCTGTTCGCCGATGCGCTACCTGCCAAGCGTGTGGAAGTGCTTTCTACCAACCTGCAGAAGCACATTATGCCGGACGACACCGACCAGCTGACGGTGACCCACTTCTTTATCGAGAATATCCTCCCTCACTTAGGCGCCGGGCCTGGCTGGTTGCTGACTCTGCTGCGGGGTCGCTGCTACTACAACCCGGAGAC
>JBEKEB010000239.1:0-4394 GCA_050014055.1 Anaerolineales bacterium
CGGAACGTTCTTCGGGTAGGGCGTCGGCTAAATAAACGCATGTCATAGTTTCATCATACAACGAACACTCCCCGGCTGCATCCACCGGTCGGGGAGTATTTGCCTCCGCCACTTGGGGGAGGGTCGGGTGGGGGCTCAGGCCTTCGTGGTACCGGCCGTCTTGCGGGCTTCCTGCTTCAGCCGCCGCACGTGGATGCGTTTGCTCTTGGAAGCGCGTTTGGTTTTGGTCTCGCTCAACTTGTCTGTTTTTGGTTTAGTCTTGGTTGCCATGGGAATTAACTCCTTATAAACTCAAATTATCCACCGGTGGAATAGGTACGGGGATTCATCTCATACTACAACCTTCCTTCCCCGGCCGCAACCACCGGTTGGGGGGTGTTTTTCTCCCCCACCTGGGGGAGGCTCCGTCACTCCTCAGGACTGGGGGACGGAAAAAATAAAGCGGAGGCCACCATACCTGGTGGCCTCCGCAACCTATCAGATTATTCTTATCCAGGCTTTATTTGACTTCCACCAGCACTGCCCCCACAGCTACCCGGTATTCGTACGAGTTGCTGGCTTCATCGTAGCCACGGCAGGTGACCAGGGTCACCCAGGGCAGATCCTTGTGTGTGATGACCGACGAGGTTGCAAATGGGGAGACCTGCATTACTGTCCGGACCTCATATACATATTGTGCTCCCCAGGCATGCACAATCACCTGATCCCCCCACCACAACCCATTGAGGTGTGCGAATGGGCCAGGGGTGCCATCAGCATTGTAAACGTGCCCGGCCATTACCGAGTTACCCGAATAGGTCGGGAAGGCCGTGCCGTTCAACCAACCGGCGTCATTCCCCAGCCAGGAAACATCCCATTGCCCGTTCGCTTGCGGGACGCCTACGATTGGCATCTGCACGCCCAGGCGCGGGATTTCCAGCCAGAGGTCGCCCAAGTCAGCATAACTCTGCGCGGCAGGTTGTGCGGAGAGCAGCGTTGCACGTTGTGGGGCAAAACCGGTGCCAGGCAACACTGTCGGCGTGCTCGTCGCAGCCGGAGCTGAAGGCGGCGCTGTAGCTACCGTCAGCACTTCATCGCCGCAGAAGCTGTTGGAGTTATATGTGTCACCATTGTAGACTGCCTGCCAATAATACGTTCCGGTTGTAGGGAAGGTAAGAGCCCCTGAACCCGTAGGTACACCACTATTCACGGCATTGTCTGTACTTTCCGAATACAATGTAGTGCAGGCAGGGTCCGAATATACATTGTAGTCCACTGTTCCACCCAATCCAGTTGTAACAATGCCGGTTCCACCCAAGGTGGCAGTGTCATTCGCTGAGTGGCCAGCCGTTATCGTGCTGGCGGAAAGGTGCGTTGTCGTGGTCGTCGTGCAAGTCGGGCCGGTGATAGTGTTATCATCCAAAGTTACGCTGGCACCAGATAGCGCCAAGAATCGGCCGTTCAAGGTTGCGCCGGTTTGCATGGCGTTAACGCCAGTTTGCGATAAAACAGTTCCTATGAACGAAGTGGTCGTAAAAAGAGTAGTAGAGCTACCGACCCTCCACCAAACGTTGCAAGGATCGCCACCGGTAACAGATGAACCGGTCGCTGTAATGAGCGTTGATACTGATTTGAAAATCCATACACCTGTCTTCCCGGTGAGGGTTAGATTTCCAGATAGTGAGAAGGCGCTGGTGGAACAATAGACACCCGGCCCGAGAGGAGAGAGCAAAGTAAGGTCCTGCGCTCCGTAATTGTGATCGCAGGGCTGATCCAGAGCGGTCCATAAAGTGAGAGCAGCAGCTTGAGCCGCTATAGCGCTCGTATCATTGGAATGTAAAAACGTCGCGTTCGTCGCGGAGGTACCCCCGGCGAAACCCGGAGGAAACCCAGTAATTGATGTGCCCGGACTGATACCTACATTTCCATCGGTGGTGGTCGCACCGGTGTTGGTCAATCCCCCGCCACCCAGAACGGAGTAATTTAGTAATGCTCCCATTCCAGGCGAGGTGCCAGTATCGAGCGGGCGCGCAGACGCGCCGAACGATGGGCCTGCCATTGCAAGGAGCATAACCAGGGTGATTGAGATCGCAAGTATCTTTTGTTTGCGCATTGTATTCTGCCTCCAGCCAAGAATGTCGAACCAAGCAGGGGTCGTACGCCAGTGGGTCATCTGGCGTTGGCGTAACCCCAACCACTTTGCCCATGATAATAATTCCGAAAAAGTACTTTACTACTTATCGTATTCTAATCTAAGTTGGTTAAAACATCAAGATGAATATGTCACGATAAATCAGAGATTAATGTTTTAGGAGGTTTATTTCTTTAACCCTGCAGTGGCTGCACAAGTACGATGTTCTTTTTTGAGGAACGAATAGAGCTCGATAACATGCAAGGGAAGGCCTCTTCATCTAATCATATAACGAAACCCGCTTGGAATAATAGTCACTTTTTTCGAATTTCCCGTGGAACGAATAAGGGAAGGGGAAAAGCACCAGAAATTCATTTGCCTTTCTTGGATAGACGAATAAACGACGGGCGCAAAACGGGTAATGCTCCAAAACGACTCCTTGACTATGACGGGTGAACCTGATCAGGCGGCACACCGATGGGTGCCACATCGCATTCTTGCGTGGCACTGGTACCCCACGCAGAGAGTCAGGGCAAAATGCCTCCTACCCAGACTCATTTTGACTAAACTCATTATATAGCACCTATTCCGAGTTTTCAAGAGCTTGGCTGGGGAAAAAGGAAAATTTAAGCTGCCAAATCACGCCTCGTTCGTAATGATTATCTTCAGGGCGCGTTCCTTCATGGCGTTGCCAAATGTGTCATAGGCCTGCATGACCTGGTCCAGCGTGAAGTGGTGGGTGATCAACTGCTGGGGCTGGAGTTTTCCAGCCATCATCGTTATTAGAAGCAGGGGGGTTGTGACGGTATCAACCAGCCGGGTGGTGAGAGTAATATTTTGCGCCCAGAGTTTATCCAGGGCCAACTGGACGGGTTTGCTATGCACGCCCACGTTGGCGATATGTCCGCCGGCCGCCACGATGGCCTGGCAAATGTCGAAACTGGCCGGTATCCCAACGGCTTCGATGGCCACATCCACGCCCCGGTTGCCGGTCAGTGCCATGATCTTTTCAGCGGCGTTGCCAAGGTCGTTAAGGATGACCTGCGTTGCTCCCAATTTTTTGGCAACTTCCAGACGGTTATTATCGTTATCAACCATGATGACAGCCGCCGGCGAATAAAACTGCGCCGTCAGCAGAGTCGCCAGCCCAATCGGGCCGGCCCCGATGATGGCCAGCGTATCCCCGGGCTTGACCTGCCCGTTGAGAACGCCACATTCGAAACCGGTTGGAAGGATATCGCTCAACATGACCAGCGCTTCTTCATCTGCTCCGGATGGAATCGGATAGAGACTGTTATCTGCAAAGGGGATGCGGACATATTCGGCCTGGGTCCCATCAATGAGATTCCCCAGTATCCAGCCGCCCCCGTTCAGGCAGTGTGAATACATGCCTTTCTTGCAGTTGGCGCATCGCCCGCACGAACTGATGCACGAGATCAAGACATGGTCTCCCACGCTGAAATTGAATACGCTCGCTCCTACCTGTTCGACGATGCCCACTCCTTCGTGTCCCAGGATGCGGCCATCCGTGACAGCCGGCACATCGCCCTTCATGATATGCAGATCTGTTCCACAAATGGTTGTCTTGGTTACCTTGATGATGGCATCGCTGGGTACCTGGATGGCGGGCTTGGGCATGTTCTCCAGGGCGCGTTTGCCCGGGGCGTGGTAGACGAGTGCTTTCATGGTTTATCTCCTGTTATGAATTTCTTTAATACCTTCTTATTAACTAGAGGAGGCTGGGGGAGTGCGGGTGGAACAGCCGCCCGCCCCTCAGCCTCCCTTAATTGAGATTTTACGCTTCCTAAATTACACCAAGCAGGTCAAGTATGATGAGGATCACAGCGATAACGATCAGAATGTGAACCCAGGGACCGAAGTGTGGCAGGGTTGGAATTACGACCGGGCCAAAAAAGCCCAGCAGCCACAAGACTACCAGAACGACGATGATTATCCACAACATAAGCTTTCTCCTTTTGAATTAATTTTGGGCCACCAGGCTATGGGACCTGTTGGCATCTGGCTTGACGGTTTGGCAAAATGAAGCCACCCGCATCTATATGATATGCAGAAGGGTCAAAATGACCAGGATGACAGCGATCACGACCAGGGTATGGATCCAGCCTCCGCCATACGGCCGGTTGTTATTCCAGGCACGCCCACCGAAAAAGCCGAGCAGCCACAGGATTAACAGGATTATGATGATGGTCCACAACATGAGCTTTCTCCTTTTGAATGATCTATTGGACGCCACCTGGTCGTTCGACCGGGTGGCGTTGGCCTA
>JBEKEB010000240.1:0-4390 GCA_050014055.1 Anaerolineales bacterium
GTGCCGGGATTTAGGATTATTAGTTTTAGATTCAGAAGCAGGAACAGGAACTTCGTTCAAATCAGGCATTTACCACCTCAAGAAGAATGACATATTCCATTTTATCAGATGCGCGCTTATATCAAAAGTGACAAATTTATTCTTCTTATGCTTGCCAAAGCGCAATCCCTCGGCTATAATCCCAAAACTTCGGGCGCGTAGCTCAGTTGGTTAGAGCGCATCACTCACATTGATGAGGTCGGGAGTTCAAGTCTCTTCGCGCCCACTATCACATTGAAGGGTCGGGAGCCCCCTACGGGGATGATACTCAAGTCTCTGCGCGCCCACACAAGAGACCTTTACTGGTCTCTTTTCGCGTTACATTGAAACTCTTAAAAGGAGGTGCTAGCGCTGGCAGTTCAAGCCGCTTCGCACCCCCTTTCACATTGAAGTCCCTCGAAGGGGATAGGTGATAAAATATGACAGCGTTGTCAATGTATTATGGGAGGTCCCAGTGGCTTGCACATTCGCAGAACTTCTACTGATATTGAAAGTGAAGAAAAGGATTGGATAAGTATGGCTGCAACGATAAAAGATGTCGCCCTTGTGGCCGGTTGTTCCATGAAAACGGTTTCAAGGGTCATCAATAACGAACCTTATGTTAAAGAGGACCTGCGCACCCATGTCCAAACGGTCATCCGTTCACTTGGGTACGCCCCCAACATCTCAGCCCGCCGTCTGGTGCAAAATAAATCCTTTATAATTTGCATACTGTTATATCCCGGGTTCAACCAGGAGGCTTCACAAATCCTTTCCACTGTCATGGATATTACCCATGATGAAGATTATGACATCCTCATCCAGCCCTACTTCCCATCCAATAAACGCTCCCGCAACAAACTGGTGGAACTGATCGCCGAGCACCGCATCGATGGTTTTGTAATCACGCCTCCCTGCGATTCCGACAGTTTCCTGATTGATATGCTCGTCACCTACAAAGTTCCCCTGGTCCAGATTAATCCTTTCGATCCCACACCACAAATTCCTTCAATTAGTGGCGAAGACCGGGCAGGCGGCTTCCAGATGACCGAGTATCTGATCACGCTCGGCCACAGAGAGATTGCCTACCTGATGGGTTCCCGGAATATGCGTTCCAGTTTTGATCGCCTGGAAGGTTACAAGGCTGCTTTGCAGGCGCACCATCTTCCGTTCGAGCCCAGCCTGGTTGAAAACTCGGAAAACAATTTCGATGGTGGCTATACAGCTTGCAAACTTCTGCTCCAGCGAAATGCCGGTGTCACGGCGGTCTTCGCCGGAAACGATGAAGCTGCCTACGGGGTTATTTTTGCTTTGCAGGAAATGGGTATTCCAGTTCCCCGGCATATATCGGTATGCGGTTACGAAGATCTGGCACAGTCGAAAAAGATCTGGCCCGGCCTCACCACCATCCACCAGCCTGCTGACGATATGATCGCCCAGGCCACCCACATGCTTATCAGCATCTTGAAAGGCAATCCCCCCCAGAAGCAGCAGATCCTTATCCCATCCAGGCTGGTGCCGCGCGGATCCACCGGTCCGGTTCGTTTGTCATAAGAATGCATCGAAAGGCCTTAATGGTATGAACCTGGTCATGCTGGATATTGACGGAACGCTGACCCAATCCTACGAATACGACCAGGAGATCTTTGGGCTTGCCATTGCCGAGGTAATCGGGTGCCCGCCGGTCAACGCGGATTTAAATGGCTATCTTGATAAGACCTCCACAGGGGTGTCACGCGAGGCAATCCGGCGTCTCACCGGTACGAATCCCACGGCAGACCAGATCGATGAGGTAAAGCGTAATGTGCTATGGCGCCTTGAAAGGATGTGCCAAGAATCCCCCGAAATGTTTAGCGAGGTGCCCGGTGCGGCTCGCTTTTTAGAACGGCTGCGCGGCCTGGCTGAGGCGGGGATTGTCATTGCCACCGGCTGCTGGCTCAACGAAGCCCTCTTCAAACTACATGCAAGTGGCCTGAGCGTTGCTGGTATCCCAATGGCCACGTCGGATGATGACGGGAACCGCAAACGAATCATGCAAATCGCGGCAAAAAGAGCCCGGGCTTTTTATACCTGCCCCGAATTCGAACGGGTTGTCTACTTGGGCGACGGGCCCTGGGATCTGCAGGAAGCCCACACGCTAGGCTACCGCTTCATCGGGATCGGTCCGCGCATCCAGGCGCTTCAAGAAACGCAAGACTTTCTTTGGCATCCAGATTTCCTGGAACTCGAGGCAGTGCTAACCTCCATTGCCGCCACTTTGAGAGCTTAACCGCTTTTCCCGGCTCTAATGACCACGATGGTTCATAAATATCTTCCAGTCTATCCGGGAACCAGGCGGGATGTTGGATGCGCTTTAAACCCGGCAGGATTGCTTCCTTACCCGACCCATGCCTCCTTTTTCTTTTTTATTCCCGGCGGTTCCCATAGAGACCTGGGATTAGGGGAGTAAAAATGTGTTATTATTAACAAGGCATTAACGTTGGCATTATTATTGGCAGGATATTTATTTTAATAATCCTATAAAGTGTAACGAACATTGTTCTCGCATACGTATGAATGAATTTGCCGCAATTATTGTTTGATCGAATTCGGCGGCAGCTTCCTGGACAAGAATATACCTGTTAAGCAGTGAAAATTAATTATGGCGACACATTTTCGCGTCATTGTAAGGACGCGTCTTCACTTTAAAGGAGGATCATTATCCATGTTTCGCATTTTTAAGAAACGCCAGAATGTTTTTTTGAAACTGATCCACGACCAGGCATCGCTTACCCTGGAAGGGCTGGAGGCCCTGAAGACTTTTATGATCTCCCGGGACCCGGTTGCTTCTGCCCTGGTTTCCTCCAAAGAGAAAGAGGCTGACGAAGCCCGCCGGATTCTGATCGACGAATTAAATAAGACCTTCATCACCCCCTTTGACCGCGAGGATATATTTTCGCTTTCCCGGACGATTGACGATGTGCTGGATTACGCCTATAGCACCGTCAGCGAAATGGAAATCATGAAGGTCGAACCGACAAATTTCATGCAGCAAATGGCCTCCATCCTCCGGGACGCGGCTTATGAATTGTTGATGGCGGTTGATCGCCTGGAAGATCATCCCGGTGTGGCCAGTGACCACGCCCAGCGCGCCAAGGGTCTTGAAAACCGGGTGGAAGAGATGTATCGTTCGGCTCTGGCAGACCTCTTTGGCGGTGCTGAGGACATTCAGGGGGTGATCAAGATGATGAAATCTCGCGAGGTGTATCGGCACTTGAGCAACGCAGCCGACCGCGTCGATGAAGCGGCCAATGTTATCGGCGACATCATTGTGAAGATTACCTGAGTTCTGGTAGAATTTGTGTCACCGATCATTATTGCCATCGTCATTTTGGCCCTTCTGTATGCATTCCTGAACGGCAGAAACGATTCGAGCAGTATTGTTGCGACGATGATTTCGTCGCGCGCTTTATCACCTCGCGCCGCCCTGTTAATTACAGCCGTGGCGGAATTTCTGGGACCTTTTATCTTTGGGATCGCGGTAGCCAAGACAATTGGGCATGGGATTGTCCAGGCTGAATTGATCAGCACTACGGTCATTCTGGCTGCCATGCTTAGTGCGGTCGCCTGGAACCTGCTGACAGGCTACCTTGGGCTCCCGAGCAGCTCATCGCATGCGCTAATCGGCGGGCTGATTGGTGCAGTGGTCATGGGGGCAGGCTGGCAGGCCATCCAAATTTCCGGGTTGGAAAAAACATTGATCCCCTTATTTGTCGCGCCATTGATTGGTTTTGGTATCGGATTCATCGTTCTCAGGATCATCATGAGATTAAGCTGGGACGCTTCGCCAAGCATTAACGAAAACTTTAAACGCAATCAGATCTTCACGGTGATTGTCTTGGCGCTCAGCCATGGCAGCAACGACGCTCCAAAAGCCATGGGAATGATCACCCTGGCGCTCATAACCGGGAGTTATTTGAACACGTTTGTTGTTCCAACCTGGGTCATCCTGATGTGTGCATTGGCAATCTCAGCCGGCACGGCGGTGGGAGCTCAGAGATTGATCCGTACCGTCGGAGCAAAGTTCTATAAAATTGCGCCGATGGATGCTTTCAGCGCCCAACTGGCTTCGGCGATCGTCGTTTTAACCGCTTCGTTGACCGGTGGACCGGTGAGCGCCAGCCAGGTGATCAGCACAGCCATTATGGGCGTAGGCGCGGCGGAGAGACCCAACAAGGTGCGCTGGAAAATTGCCTCGGACATCGGCACAACCTGGTTATTGACCATTCCTGCGACAGCCCTGCTGGCCGCGCTGGTCTACATCTTGCTGACCCGGAGCATTCAATGAGCAAGTTTGCAAATGGAATTAAAGATTTGCCATTAAGTTTTCACA
>JBEKEB010000241.1:0-4374 GCA_050014055.1 Anaerolineales bacterium
GAACTCTCCCATGTTCGATGAAGGTGTGATGGGGTAAATGGCACAAATCTCGTTTGTGCGATGGGCTACCGAAGCCGTGGCTTCGTTCCCATCAATCGTAACCTTTTTTCGTTCCATGAAGCTTAACTCCTTATAGCTAGAATAACAGAGCAAACTCTGTGTGTGTCACACTTTTCGACCCTTAAGTGTATTACTTCGATTTTACCAGTGATAGTTATTTAATGCACAAATTCCTCTGCGACATGTCATGAATAAATTATGATATATATTGTCCGAAATTAGGGCGCGGGATGGGCTTACCTTGGCTTTTCGAGCGCAGGTTGCGCCAATAACAACGCCGCCAGCGATTTTGCATCCGGTATTTCCCCAGCCCTGGCGATTTCCAATGCCCTGGAAAAAGGAAGATATTCGACAGTGAGGAACTCATCTGCATCGGCTTCGAGCGGATCAGAACGCAAGTCAGTTGCCAGGTAGACGTGCATGAATTCGGTGGAGTAGCCAGGCGCCAGGTAGAATCCGCCCAAATGTTCCATATGCCCGGCTGCCATGCCCGTCTCCTCCCGAATCTCTCGATTGGCACATGTTTCGGGCGTCTCACCTTCATCCAATGTCCCTGCGGGCAACTCCAGGAGGTCCATTCCGGCTGCGTGGCGGTATTGGCGGACGAAGAGCAGGTTGCCCTGGTCGTCCAATGGGATGATGATAACCGATCCCACATGCTCAACGATGTCGAACTTGGTCTCATGACCATCCGGAAGGCGCAGAGTGTCACGACGGATGGTAAAAGCGCGGCCTGGATAAACAATTTCAGTCTTCACGAGGTCAAATGGCATACCTGCCCTCCAAAATAACACCCAGGCGAAGAGACTCCGCCTGGGTGCAATGAAAAACATCTTTTTTGTTTAAGGGATATTCAAGACTTGTCCGGTTGTCAGCGGGGTGGTTATTGCCATGCCGTTGGCAGCGGCAATGGCGGACGGGTCAACATCGCCAAACGAGCAGGCAATGGTAAAGAACGTATCATTTACGGCCACTGTATATTGGGTTGGATGTGCCTGTAAGGCACGGGTGCCCGGGAATGTGCCGGTCGACGGGATGCTTAAGGTCGTGCCGGGCTGGATGATTTCTCCGGAGGTCAAGTCATTCAGGCTCAGAAGATCACCCGGGTCAACGTTAAAGCGGCGGGCGAGGCAGTAAGGGAATTCTCCGGCATGTATCGTATAAGTGGACGGATGGCCTGGGGTGGCGGTTGGCACAATAATTACGGGAATTGGCGTTGTTCCGGTCCCGGTCATGGGCGTAACCGTGGCAAGAACCAAGGGCGGCTGTGTGGCCGTGGTCAATGGGGGAAGCATTCCTATCGGGGTGGGGGTTGGACTGGTCATGGATAAATCAGTGGTAGGAACAGCTGTGAACACACCCAATGCCACCTCCGTTTGCACGTACATGGCAGTCTGAGTCCCCAAATCCTGCAAATGGAGCAAACCGAGCGGCTGCGGGGTAGAGTTGGTACCCACTGCAGTTGGTGTAGCCAGCAACGGCTGTGAGGCGGAACGCTCACAGGCTGCCAAGAGCACCAGCGCTGCTATTGCGAGTGAAATAACGATTATTATTTTCTTTATCATGTTCTCCTCCTCAGGAACCGCATTGTCAAAGTATTCATAGTGATACTAGCACAACCTTTCTAATGCGTCAAGCAAAGAGATTGTCGTGGAGAACCCTAATTTTCAAGCCAAATTGTCACCGGTCCGTCGTTTTCAATCTCAACCAGCATGTGTGCGCCGAAGACGCCATTTCGGGTTGGGATACCCTGCTCGCGCAACAAGTCAGCGAATTTATCCACGAGCGGTGCGGCAACTTCGGGCTGAGCCGCTTCAGTGAACGAAAGCCGGCGTCCGTTGCGCGTGTCTGCGTAAAGGGTGAACTGGGAGACAACGATAGCCGCCCCACCTATATCGAGTATGGATCGATTAAACTTGCCATCCTGATCTTCGAAAATGCGCAGGGAGGCTATTTTCCCGGCCAAGAAACGGGCTTGTTCTTCGGTGTCACCATGACCGATGCCAAGCAGGATGACCAATCCGTGGGTGATTTCTGCAACGGTCCGGCCGTCTACAGTCACTTTTCCGGTTTTGACTCGTTGGATGAGGGCGCGCATGAAGGACTAATAAAACGAAATACATAAAACGTAAAAAGAAAGTTGGTTGGCTAGGGGAGCTGAACGGCAGCCCTGACCTCTGCCATGGTCTTTTCGGCAATCGCCCGGGCACGCCTGGCGCCATCAGCCAGCACGGAAGGCACCAGGTCTTGCTGTGCGGCGAACTTGGCGCGTTTGGAGCGGAAGGGCTCCAGGGCTATGTTCAGGTTCCCCGCGAACATCTTTTTACAATCCACGCAGCCAATGCCGGCCCGGCGGCATTCCACATTGATCATTTCCACATCGGCCTGGGGCGTGAAGATCTTGTGCATGGAGAAAACGTTGCACACATCCGGGTTACCCGGGTCGGTGCGCTTTATCCGCTGCGGGTCGGTAACCATTTGCATGACACGCAGGCGGGTCTCTTCTGGTGTGGCTGCCAGTTCAATATGATTATTCAGGCTCTTCCCCATTTTTTCCTTGCCATCAATACCAAGCACTTTGAGAATCTCGGTATTTTTCATTCCGGGTTCGATAAGCACATTGGTATGGTAGCGAAAGTTAAAAGAACGAACCACTTCGCGGGTAAATTCGATATGCGGAGCCTGGTCAATCCCAACCGGGACAACATCGGATTTATACAGTACGATATCAGCCGCCATCAGCACCGGATAACCCACCAGGCCGTAGTTAATGTTATTAGGGTTCTGGCGCACTTTTTCCTTAAAAGTGGGCAGGTCGGTCAGTTTTCCAAGCGGCGTGACCATCGACAGGATGGTATGCAATTCAGTGACCTGTGGAACATGACTCTGTACGAACAGGATGGTTTCTTCCGGGCGGATACCGACGGCCAGCAGGTCAAGCGCCAGGTCATACGTGTTCTGTTTCAGATTCTCCGTATCCTCAATGGTGGTTAATGCATGCAAATCCACGATGCAATAGACACATTCGTAATCGTCCTGCAAAGCGACATAATTCTTGAACGCACCCAAATAGTTGCCCAAATGAGCCCGTCCGGTGGGGCGGATACCGGAAAAGACACGACCTTTTTTAGCCATAATTTCCTCGAAATGCTATTTTTTCCTGGAAAGCTTTTGGATCAAACCAAGGACTTCTCCAGGCTCAGGGTGGCGTCCGGTTTGGAGTTTGGAGTAAATTAATTGTCCGTTTACGCTGATTTCGTAACGCCCTCCATTGGAGGGAATCAGAGTCACGCTTTCGATCTCCGGTTCAAAATTCGCAAGCAGATCAGCTACCAAGCCAACGGCCCGGTCAGTATAATGTCAA
This sequence comes from Anaerolineales bacterium, assembly GCA_050014055.1. Taxonomy (GTDB): domain Bacteria; phylum Chloroflexota; class Anaerolineae; order Anaerolineales; family Villigracilaceae; genus UBA877. The sequence continues at coordinate 3,425 of JBEKEB010000241.1, forward strand.
ACCGTGCAATAAACGATCTGAATTTTCATCATAAAGCCAGCTCCTTTTCTTAAATTATTCAAAAATTATACTGCTTCTTGTTCAAAACCGTGCCACTGGTTTTGTGGTTGATAGGGAATTGCCGGGATAAAGGGGAAGATATGGAGGTGTAGAGACAGATTTAAGCAGTACTGGGAATTGCTGGGGCAAGGAAGGAATGCCCACCAGCGGTTTTTTTTAATGAGCAATAACAAACGGTTTTATTATCTGCCTAACCTTTGACGCATGGCGACCTTACATGTATAATCATTCGACACATCATTTTCGTCCGGGACATCTTAGAGGCAAGGTATGGCTCTGCGCGGCAACCTGCGCGACTTTAATATCACCCAATTATTGAATCTGGTCAACCTGGCTAATAAAACCGGGACTCTTGTTGTTGAAGGTCCCAGTGAGACAGCTAAGATCGCATTTCGGGATGGAAAGCTGGCTTATGCCGAAATTGGGAATGAAGATGGTAGTCTCGCTTCCATCCTGCACCACACCAGGAAACTCTCCTCAGGTCAGTACAAATCCATCCGGCAGGGCGCAGCCCATATTTCCGATAAGGAATTGGGTCTGTTGCTGATCAACGCTGGGTACCTTTCCCAGGAAGATATCCTCACCAATTTGCAACAACATTTTACGGATATTGTCCAGCGTATGTTCACTTGGGTGGAAGGCGTTTTTCATTTTGAAAATGATTTGCTTCCACCGGATGACCGTATCAGCGTCCGGATGGATCTTGAAAATCTGATAATTGAGGGTTCGCGTCAGATGCGGGAATGGGAGCAATTGCAGGATGAAATCCCCAGTCTGGATATGGCTTTAAAATTTACTGACCGCCCGGGGACGAATCTCCGGAACATCAATTTGAGTGTAGAGGAGTGGCGGGTTGTATCTTATATAAACCCGCGCAACTCAATGCGGCA
>JBEKEB010000242.1:0-4330 GCA_050014055.1 Anaerolineales bacterium
GTGCTGGGAATGCTGGGCGGCCTGCTCGCCGGAGGCCTGGCCGGATTGATGGGAGGGGGGCTGGTGGGTGGGTTAGCGGGGTTGGTCACACGGATATTCACGGACCAGGCTACGGCTCTTGCGGTGGGGATCGGTGTGGGCGGGGCGGTGGCGATGATCATAGCGGTATTGGTTGGAGTGTGGGCAGGTTGCCTAGGAACCCTAGGCAAGGACGCCCGCAAACAAGCTTCCTTCGTGTGGTGGATCGCCAACCGGCTGATGTTCCTGGCGGCAGTCACCTCCCTGCAAGGTTCCGTATTCTATTTTGTGATGTACGCCTTTAAACTGAGTGCGGAAGCCGCCGCCAGCCTGTCTGGAACGCTGACTACAGTGATTGGCATTTTTATCCTGCTGACTGCGCTGGCAAGCGGCTGGCTTTCGGACCGGCTCGGACGCAAGCGGCTGGTGATCATCAGCGGGATTGTGGCGGCGGTGGGAAACGTGGTGCTGCTGATTACAATCTGGGTGCCGCAACTGGCGATTGTGTACGTGGCCGGGTCAATCATCGGGCTCGCCACCGGATTGTTCATGACCGCCAACTGGGCGCTCGGTACGGACCTGGTTCCGGCGGGCGAAGCAGGACGTTATCTGGGCATCTCGAACCTGGCCGGGGCGGGGGCGGGCATCGTCGGATCAGGCATTGGCGGGCTGGTGGCGGATGCCATCAACCACTACTATATGGGGTTGGGCTATTTCGCGATATTCGCCGCTTATGCCGTGCTTTTCGCTTTGAGCTCAGTGGCTCTGATTTGGGTCAGGGAAAGCGGGCACAGCCCGGTTGTACAGCCTGGTCAAACCTCTTAGAAAGGATGATTGCTTATGTTACAGACACGGCGCTTTGGTCGTACGGAACATATGAGCACGGTTGCCATCTTCGGCGCGGCAGCTTTTTGGGAAATCAGCCAGGAGCAGGCCGACCGGGTGATGGAGCTGGTGATAAGCTCAGGTATCAACCACATTGACGTGGCACCCTCCTACGGGCAAGCAGAGCAACGCTTGGGGCCCTGGATGCGGCGGGAAAGGAGGCGCTTTTTCGTGGGTTGCAAAACAATGGAACGTACCCTCGAAGGCGCCAGGAACGAGCTGCACCGGTCGCTCAAGCTCCTGCAATGCGAGTTGTTTGATCTATACCAACTGCACGCTGTCACAAGTTTAGAAGAACTGGATGTGGTTACCGCTCCCGGGGGCGCGTTGGAAGCACTGGTGGAGGCCAAACGGGACGGGCTGATCCGGCACATCGGCATAACCGGCCACGGAGTGGATGCCCCAGCTATATACCTGGAAGCCTTGCGGCGCTTTGACTTTGATACTGTTACGTTCCCGCTAAACTTCGTACAGGCGGGGAATCCAAAGTATTATTTGGATGCCAAGGAACTAATCCGGCAGTGCCGCAGCCGGGATATGGGGGTGATGATCATCAAATCCATTGCGCAAGGGCCGTGGGGGGAAAAGGAAAAGACCCATACCACCTGGTATGAGCCATTTTCCAGAATGGATGAAATCCAAAAGGGAATCAATTTCGTGCTCTCGCACGATGTGACAGGCGTTTGCACGGCCGGGGATACCGGCGTGCTGCCGCTGGTGCTTAAGGCGTGTGAGCAGGCTGTCCCGTTATCTCTCGAAGAAACGGAGAAATTGATCGAAGCCGGTCGGGCCTACCAACCTTTGTTTGTATAGAGAGCCTGGCTACCACTTATGAGAATGTGATTTCATCCGCTAATCTCCACTAATCTTCCCTAATCTGAAGAGATTAGCGGAAATTCGTGAGGATTAGCGGAGATTTTTTATCAGCTTTCCGGCTTGTCTTCCACTAGCGTCATCACTTTGAACGCCTCGGCGGCCGCCAGGCTTGGCTCCTTGCCGGTATCGGTGGCCCATTCCCGCATCATATCGGTCGGGTCCCAGTTTCCTAGCTGGCTGGCGTGCTTTTTGAGGGCGGCAATTTTCAGGTCGAGAGTGCCGGAGGTATCCACCCAGACATCCGGTTTTTCGGCACCGTGCAAGTAGAGCTTTTTGACATTGTGGGGTTCGTAGCCCTCATCCAAGAGATCGGTAAAGATCAGGCGTGTCCCGGCGGATGGGAAGGTGGCGTAAACGGCCGCTTCGGCGGCGGCGCGGTGGTCTGGATGGTTGATATAGTCTGGGCCGTGGAAAACACGCGTGGGGTCGCTGGTGACGACCAGGTCAGGCTTGTACTGGCGGATGAGCCGCGTCAGGTCCTTGCGCAGCCCCAGGGTGGCCTGCAGTTCGCCGTCCGGGTAGTGAAGAAAAGCCGTTTCCCGGATGCCCAGGACAAGATTGGCAGCAATCTGTTCGTCTTCGCGTAAATGCGCCAGGATGGGCTTGTAGTCCGCCCCCCTGGAAGGTTCGTTGGAGCCGGCGTTGCCGCTGGTAACGATGACCGAGATCACCTGGCAACCTCGTTGAACCCATCTGGCAAGCGTGCCAGCTATGGTAAATTCCTGGTCATCCGGATGGGCCTGGATGCTCATGGCAATACTGGGGATGAATTCTTTTTCTTTCATAACAGACGGTAATTAGCGCGGGATGCCGGTGTAGGTGGTGGGATTTTTCTTCTCGTTCTTTAATTTCCGTTTTTCCTTCGGATTAAGCTTGGCCTTTTTGCGTTCTTCTTTTTTGCCTTTATCTTTACTGCCTCTGTCGCCCATAGCGTTTCTCCTTGGTTAATTGGATCGGGTGGGTTGATACGGGTGAGTATCGAATACGATTATACCTTTTATATCCATTTATTGACAAACAAGAACGTTTGTGCTAATATTGATACGTGAAATTGAGTATCTTCGCTCATAGAAATTGGCATATCATACTTCACTGCCTGGCACTGGAATAAGCCATTGAAGTGTAAGGCAGAATAATTCATTACAGGCTGAAAAATAGTGAAGAAAGCGATCACTCATCTCAAACTTGATCAGGCCAATCCAGGCAAGTTGCAAAAATTGGATGAACTGGCAGCGGAACACCAGCGGGTCGTGCAGGCGTATGTCGATTGGATGATCTCGCATGAAATTCGCCAGCCAGACAAGTATGCATCTGTGCCTGAGCAGGAAATATCCACAACGCTGTCCGATCGATGGCAGCGCTGCACCTGGCAGCAAGCCTGTGGGATAGTGGGATCCTGGTACAGTAATGCTCGTGAAAACCCGCCTAAGCTGCAGAATGTCTGCATCCAGGCCAATGCCAATGTGGTAGTCATCGAACCTTCCAGATCAACACAATTCGATTTTTGGCTGAGGATTTCCACGCTTGAAACCGGACATCCGATTCGTATCCCTATTAAGTTATACAACCATGCCAAAGAGACATTGGCGCAATTCCCCAAATTGTGCAACGGCGTAACCTTCAACCGGCGGGAGGGCAAGTGGTTTGCCACATTTATCGTGAAACGCAAAGGCTCAAAGGTTGAATCGTCAAAAGTGGTTGGAGTGGACATCGGCATGGTCTCGATCGTGTCTACTTCGCATGGTCGGCGGTATGGTGAGGTTAGCCCGGAACTACGTCGTCGCGTGGAATGTGCGAATGAAAAGCGCCGCCGCAAACAGCAGCTCAATGCCTGTTTGAAACGCAAGAGCCTAGCAACCGTCAGTTTGAAGGATGACAAGGCCGAAGCCTTCGCCCGCAACGAGATCGGTCGGGCGCTCAATCAGATGCTGGATGAGCTGCCTGGAGGGATAAAAATTGCACTGGAACGGTTGACTGTCAAAGACATGCGCTTCAGGTCCAGACAAATGAACCGGGCTCTCCGTGCTTCCCAGTTGGGTTACATACGCGATAAACTCAAATTCAAGCTGGATGAGCGCGGCATACGCTATCGCTCAGTACAACCGGCTTATTCCAGCCAGCAGTGCTCGCAGTGTGGTTTTACCATTTCGATGAATCGCCGCTCCCAGGCCAAGTTTCACTGCCTGTGGTGCGGTTTTGAAGCCAACGCGGACGAGAATGCGGCTTCCAATATCGCTGAACGTTTCAGCGACGAGGAACTGAACACGCTTCCCTTCCGTGCTGTGGAGACGGCGCTGGCGATCCGGTTCATGCGCCATCTCCCGGATGCCCGTAGTGCATCCGCCGGAGCTAGAACTGCACATTCATTGGATGTGCCGAGAGGTAAAGCGGCAACCTAACCGTTGCCGCTGACAGTCAATCAGCCCGATCTAACACCCATGGCATAAAAGTCTACACAAAATGGGTACGGACTCAACAATCTTGTCAAGGAAATTATCCCAATTGTCAACCCAACCCGAATAAAATAATGAAAAGACGAGACAGAGGCTGG
>JBEKEB010000243.1:0-4287 GCA_050014055.1 Anaerolineales bacterium
CAACCTACACTTAACACCCCAGAACATCAACCCGCGTGGGGAGGATGCCAGTCAATGGCCCTCCCCACGCCCTTTGTATATTTATCCCACCTCGTTTCCTCCCCCCACAATCGGGAGAGGAGTGTAAGGAGTTGAAATGCCAACCAAATACATCTTTTTCACTGGCGGCGTAGTCAGTTCTGTTGGAAAAGGCGTAACGGCCGCTGCCACCGGGCTATTATTAAAATCGCGCGGTTTCAAGGTTACCGTACAAAAATTGGATCCATATATTAACGTTGATCCCGGTACCATGTCACCTTACCAACACGGCGAGGTCTACGTCCTCGATGATGGAGCTGAAACGGACCTGGATCTGGGTCATTACGAACGTTTCGTGGACATCCGCCTGGGCCGTTTCAGCAACTTCACCACCGGACAGGTATATGCCGAGGTCATCAGTAAAGAGCGGCATGGCGATTACCTGGGCGGCACGATCCAGGTCATTCCTCACATCACCAATGAGATCAAACGCCGCATCGGCTTGGTTGGTAAAGAGACCGGGGCAGAGGTAGTAATCCTCGAAATCGGCGGCACAGTGGGCGATATCGAGTCCCAGCCTTTTTTGGAAGGCTTACGTCAGCTGCGTAACGAAGTTGGACGCGAGAACACATTCTTCGTCCATGTCACCTGGCTGCCCTTCATCGGCGCAACACAAGAGCTCAAAACCAAACCAACCCAGCATTCGGTGTCCGCCCTGCGTTCGATCGGTATCTCGCCCAATATGATCATTGCCCGCTCCGATTACCCGGTCGAAGATGATCTTTGTGACAAAATAGCTCTTTTCTGCGACGTGGACAGGCGCGCCGTGGTACCCATGGTCACCGCACAGGTGCTCTACGAGGTACCACTGCTACTGGAAAAAGCCGGCGTAGGCGATTACATCGTCGAACGATTAGGGCTGCAAGCGCGTGCAACACCGGACTGGGGACCATGGAAGGCTCTGGTTGAGGAAGTTCGCAAGCCCAAACCGGTTGTTAAAATCGCACTGGTAGGCAAATATGTCGAGTTGAAGGATGCTTACATGTCGGTACGCGAAGCCGTCAAGCATGCTGCGCTTTCTTTGGGGGTGGAAGCAGAACTCCAATGGGTGCATTCCGCCGACTTAGAAAAAGGCAAAGGCTGGGATGAAGTCAAAGCTGCGGATGGTATCATAGTTCCAGGCGGGTTCGGTTCGCGCGGCATAGAAGGCAAGATCCAGGCTGCCGGTTATGCCAGGGAAAATAAGGTTCCTTATCTGGGGCTTTGTCTGGGAATGCAACTTATGTGCGTGGAGTTCGCTCGAAATGTTTTGGGCCACGAAGATGCCAACTCGACCGAATTCGACCGAAGTACAAAATATCCAGTGATCGACCTAATGTTGGAGCAGCGCGCCATCACTGATATGGGCGGGACTATGCGGCTGGGGTTATACCCGTGTGTGCTCCAGCCGGGAACAAAAGCCGCGGAAGCCTATGGCGAGAAGCAGGTGGAAGAACGCCACCGCCACCGCTGGGAATTCAATAACAACTACCGGAAAGAATTCGAAAAAGCAGGGATGGCTTTCTCGGGTATTTCACCGGATGGCATGCTGGTGGAGATTTCCGAATTAAAAGATCATCCTTACATGGTCGGCAGCCAGTTCCATCCTGAATTCCTATCCAGGCCCATGCGCCCGCATCCCCTGTTTGTAGGGTTGATCAAGGCAGCGAAAGAAAAAAGTGAAAAGAAACGAAAAATAAGTAACAAGGAGTTAGAAAGGGTTTCATAGTAAACAGGATATGCATGCACAATATTCAAGGTGAATTGACCAGCGACAACATTTGGTTTAGAATACTGGCGGAGCGTGAGTCTCCCCCGAAAATATCTAAACTTCCAACACCTTGGCTGATAACCTCTGCCATCCATAGCAGAGGCTTTTTAGTACCTGAAGTTGCTTAAACAAGAGTGAATGAATGGAAGGTGAGGTACCAGCTAAATCCCGGATCAGTACCTCTTAAAAGCTGATATACAGAGCGAAAAAATAAAAATGCGCTACCATCAAATATTATATAAGGAGAAAATATTATGTCCAACATTGAATCTGTTAACGCCCGCGAAATTCTCGATTCGCGCGGCAATCCAACCGTGGAAGTCGAAGTCCTACTTGACGATGGCGCTTTCGGACGCGCGGCGGTTCCATCTGGCGCCTCCACCGGTGTCCACGAAGCCCTTGAATTACGTGACGGTGATAAGACCCGTTTTGGCGGAAAAGGAGTACTAAAGGCTGTCGAGCATGTCAACACAGAGATTGATGAAGCCTTGTTCGACATAGACGCGCTAGACCAATCCGCCGTGGATCAGACCATGCTCGACTTGGACGGAACGCCCAACAAAAGCAAATTGGGCGCCAATGCCATTCTGGGAGTCAGCCTGGCAGTGGCACGCGCTGCAGCTGAATCAGTTGGCCTGCCACTTTACAGGTATCTTGGCGGTGTGCCTGCCAAGATACTGCCTGTGCCGATGTTTAACATCCTTAACGGTGGGGTACATGCCAATTGGCAGGGCACCGACCTGCAGGAATTTATGATCGCTCCGGTCGGCGCACCTAACTTCCGTGAAGCCCTACGCTGGGGGAGCGAAGTTTACCAGTCGCTCAAGGGTGTTCTCAAGAGCGAAGGATATACCACCGGTGTTGGCGATGAAGGAGGTTTTGCTCCAGCCCTAAAGAAAAACTCGGATGCCGTAGAATTGATCCTGAAAGCCATCGAGAAAGCCGGCTACAAGCCCGGTGACCAGATCGCTATCGCCCTTGACCCGGCCTCCAGCGGTTTCTATGAGGATGGATTCTACAACCTGCGTACTGAGAAGCGCAAAGTTACCTCGGCAGAGATGGTGCAGATGTATTCGGACTGGGTGACCAAGTATCCGATCGTCGTGATCGAAGATGGCCTGGCTGAAGATGACTGGGATGGATGGAAGCTGCTGAATAAAACCTTGGGCGGCAAGATCGAATTGGTCGGCGACGATCTATTCGTTACCAATGTCAAACGTATTGAGCGGGGCATCCAGGAAAATGCGGCCAACGCGGTACTAATCAAGCTTAACCAGATTGGCACTCTGAGTGAAACAATCGCCGCAATTGAAATGGCATACAAGGCGAATTGGGGCGCAATGGTATCGCACCGCTCAGGCGAAACGGTTGATAGTTTCATCGCCGATTTGACTGTGGCCATGCGCACCGGGCACCTCAAGACAGGCGCCCCCTGTCGCGGCGAACGCGTGGAAAAATACAACCAGCTTATGCGCATCGAGGAAGAATTGGGCGACGCGGCAGTCTACGCCGGGCGCAAGGCGTTTGTGCGGTAGGCAAAATCGCCTATAGATAAAAAAGAATTAAAAAGGCTTTCATGCCCACTACCATTCTGCTCATCCGGCATGGACAGACAGAGTGGAACCGGTTGGAGCGGTTCCGTGGAAGGGCGGACATTCCTCTTAATGATACCGGAACGCGTCAAGCCGAAGCGACTGGCCGTCGCGTAGTCGAATTGTGGCGGCCAGTAGCTCTCTATTCCAGTCCACTCTCACGGGCAGCCAGTACCGCCAAAGCGATTGGCAGATATACCGGTTTGCCGGTAGAAATTTATCCCGGCTTGATCGACATAGACTATGGCGACTGGCAAGGTCTTACCCCTGATGAGGCCCGCACTCGCTGGCCTGAAATAGTCGATCTCTGGTTCAAGAAACCCCAACTTGCACACATACCCGGTGGAGAAACCTTGGAAAATTTGCGTATCCGTGCCATGAGCGGAGTGACCGAGCTAGCTACCCGCCATACCGGACAAACAATCGTACTGGTGGGCCATACAGCGCTCAACCGGATCATCCTGCTCGGGGTTCTGGGCCTTGGGAATGAACGCTTCTGGCGCATCCAGCAGGAACCTTGCGCCATCAATAGATTCGAATTTGAAGGCGGAGATTTCACTCTGGTTTCACTGAACGATACCTGCCACCTGTCCAAGGTTGTTCCGGTTTGAGATATGGTCCAAGATGCCAACAAGTGTTACCGCTTGTAACCTTCTGGAAGCCGGCCATCAACCCGGCTGCCGGTATGCCGGCTGGGACGCCTTGATACACTAAAATTAGCCGAAAACACTCATTGCTACGCATCTTTAGGAACTATTAACCCGACTCCTTGCACAAAGAACAAGAAAAATCAGGGGGCGGGGGTGAAGTTGAGCGCAGGGATCACCGTCATCTCACGGAGTTTGAGAGCCATGGCAGCCGACTGGC
>JBEKEB010000244.1:0-4282 GCA_050014055.1 Anaerolineales bacterium
CCTCTCCTTGGCCCATTGAAACCTTTGATCGTTCAAAAATGTTAGTTCGATCTCTGGACGTACTCGATCTGCCGCTGCTTTCCCGTTATCGCCGGGATTTGCTTTCGTTGGATAGTGCCCGCATACTGACACGCGGCAACCCTTTGAGCGCGGTAGCGCTGCTTGCCTACCTGGACCCGCGCCATCAAATCTACACGGCGGTCGCGAACGATGATGGCTTATCGTTGATGGGCCAGGTAACGTTGCACGAAGAAGAAACCTCCGCCCGAGCGACCTTTCTGGCCCCGGCGGAGAATATCAACGGATTATCCCAGCCCCTGCTGGATCATTTGGTGACACAAGCAGGCGAGTGGGGCGCATTCCACCTGCTGGCTGAAGTGGATGAGGATTCTCCGGCGTTCCGGTTGTTGCGACAGTCCGGCTTTGCGATGTACGCCTGGCAGCGTGTCTGGAAATTGCCACTCGCAGGCCAGGATAATACGAAAAAGGACATCTGGCGACCGGCCGCCGAGACGGATTGGCCGGCTGTCCAGTCGCTGTATGGACAGATCGTACCGGCTTTGCTCCATCCGGTGGAAGTTTTACCGAAGCAGGTGATTGGTCTGGTATGCCGCCCGGAGGGGAACCTCCAGGCGTACGTGGCAGTGAACAGCGGGCCAAAAGGCATCTGGATCCAGCCGATCGTTCCACCCGATTCTGATTGTGTGTCCGAGCAACTGGCCGGACTTGCATATGCCTTGACAGGCGGGCGTGAACGGCCCATTTACGTATGCGTGCGTTCTTATCAGGCCTGGCTGGAGTCCATCCTTTCCGACTTGGGCGCACAGGCCGGGCCGCGTCAGGCCGTCATGGTCAGGCGCCTGGCAAAGCTCCAGAAGGTCGAAGAAAAGATTTCTGCCATGGATAAAGTTTTGGTCAAACCGACTGCGCCGGTGGCCCGGGTGGTAACCAACCAAGACATTCCGCCGAAAGAGTGATATAAATTACGCATGACTCAATTGAAAATAACTGACGACCTGGATGCCCTGCTGGGTGTTTTGCCCGGCGACATTGTCGAAGCCGTCCATAAAGCCAACGATTACGATAACCTGCTCGAGATCATCCTCGACCTGGGGCGTGTCCCGACCGCGCGCTACGTCCAGGGCGAGAATGTTTTAATTAAAAAGGAAATCACACGCGCCGAACTTGACCATGTGGTAGAACGGATCGGAGAATTTGATGCCGATAACCGCGCCGGTCTCGAACGGACCCTGCACCGTATCTCATGCCTGCGCAACCGGCGCGGGCATATTGTCGGTTTGACCTGCCGTGTCGGGCGTGCCGTTTATGGCACGGTGGATATCATCCAGGATATTGTCGAGTCGGGCAGATCCCTGCTCATCCTGGGTCGCCCGGGCGTGGGCAAAACCACCTTGCTGCGCGAAGCCGCCCGCATCCTGGCCGAGAGCAAGCGCGTCATTGTGGTGGACACTTCCAATGAAATCGGCGGGGACGGAGATGTGCCGCATCCGGCCGTGGGCAAGGCCCGCCGCATGCAGGTGCGTGAGCCCATGCTCCAGCACGAGGTGATGATCGAGGCGGTCGAGAACCATAACCCTGAAGTCATCGTGATTGACGAGATCGGGCGGGAACTTGAAGCGGCCGCCGCCCGTACGATTGCCGAGCGCGGCGTCCAGTTGATCGGTACTGCCCACGGACAGACCATTGACAACCTGCTGCTTAACCCGACCTTGTCTGACCTGATCGGCGGCATTGAAGCAGTCACCCTTTCGGACGAAGAAGCCCGCCGGCGCGGCACCCAAAAAACGGTGCTCGAACGCCGTTCCCCGCCCACCTTCGATGTGCTGGTCGAGATCCAGACGCGTGACCGGTTTGCCGTCCACATGGACATTGCCGCCTCGGTTGACTCGCTCCTGCGCGGCTATCCACTCCCGCCGGAGATCCGCTCGCGTGATGCGCAGGGAAAGATTCAAATCGAGATAGCCAAAGCCAACCCGAAATCCAAACCGGATTCGGAATTTCGAATCGAAAATGGTAATACAAGCGGGCCGCGTCGCAGCCAGACCACCCAACCCATTCCCGGGCCATCAACCAATCCCGTGCAACGGGTGGAACCCGTTCCTCCCACTGAATCCCGCCGCACGCCTATATCGCCGGTACGCGTCTACCCCTACGGCGTGGCGCGCGACCGCTTAATCCAGGCTGCCAAGCGCCTGGGTGTACCGGCTCTGATCGCCAAGGATGCCGGGGAGGCGGACGTGATGGTGACCCTACGCTCGTATTACCGGGACCGCCAGCAGGCCGTCATGCAGGCCGAACATCGCGGTATGCCGATCTTCGTGCTGCGCGCCAACACCGTCAGCCAAATGGAACAGTTCCTGAGCGACCTGTTCAACCTTTCAGAAATGCCTCTGGCCGCGCCTGAGATGGATGATGTCAAGTTGCAGGCACAGGCTGCCATCGCGGCGGTCTTGAACGGGGAACGTTGGGTCGACCTGCCGCCCGGTCCGGCCACCGAGCGAAGGCTGCAGCACGAGCTGGCCCGGGATGCCGAACTGGTCTCGCATTCCTATGGCAAAGAGCCCAGAAGGCATGTCAGGATATTCAGGGAATAAACCGCAGGGACGCTGCTTCGCTGCACACTTACCTGGATGGATAACCCATGTTCATCACATTAGAAGGTCCGGACGGCTCCGGCAAAACCTCCCACGTCAAACCCCTGGCCGGATGGCTGGAGGGACTGGGTTACCACGTCCATACCGCCCGTGAGCCGGGTGGAACGGCCATCAGTGAACAGGTCCGCAGTGTTCTTCACGATCTTAAGAATACCGAGATGCACCCGCGCACCGAGACTCTGCTATATCAGGCCGCTCGAGCCCAGATCGTGGAACAGGTGCTCCGCCCAAAACTGGCGGATGGCTGGATCGTGTTGTGTGATCGCTATGCCGATTCGACCCTGGCATATCAGGGTTATGGCCACCAGCAGGATTTGGATGAGGTGCGCGCCCTAGTGCATTATGCCACGGGCGGCCTGCTGCCGGACCTGACACTGCTGCTCGACGTGGATGCGGAAACCGGCCTGCGCCGCCGGCAGAAGAGCGGCGGGGAATGGAACCGGCTGGATGCCTATGACCTGGAATTTCATCGGCGTGTTAGGGAGGGGTATCTGGAACTGGTGAAGCAGGAACCCGGTCGCTGGGTGGTGGTGGACGCCACGCAGCTGTGGCAGCAAGTGCAGGAAGCCATGAGGCAGGAAATTCTGAAACGAATCAAGTAAGCGGGGATTTTCCGGTTAGACAAAAAACATTATCGGAAATAATCCAGCGGTGTCGCAGGACGCACAGACCTAGTAAATCGATGTGCTTCTTTGGAATCGATGGATTAAACTTTCGAAGTTGCCAATTACTTTTAAAGCCCGATAAAAAATGAATCTTCACCTGTTCTCCACCCCCGGCAAGGATGATATCCGTTATATCCTGGAGGCCAGCCGCCCGTTCCTGGAAGGTAAAGACGACCCGGTCATCGCTTACATTCCGGCAGCTTCCCTGGGAGGTACTTACCAGGAATACACCGAAAAAGCTTTCCGTGGTCTGGCGCATGTCGCGACCATCAACACGGAATTGATGACCTTGCCCGAGATGGAGACGGATATTCGCAATGCTGCCCTGGTATACATTCCTGGCGGGAATACCTATCTGGCCAACCACCGCCTGCACATCAGCAATATTCTGGATTACCTGCGCAAGAAAGTAACGGCGGGCCTGCCGCTGATCGGGTTTAGTGCCGGCACCGTCCTGTGCGGGCCGAACATCCTGACCAGTATGGATTTGAACACGGTTGAATCGCCCCATTTCAGCGGACTTAATGTAACGCCGTTTAATTTCAGCTGCCATTATCCAGAAGACGAAATTGGCCGGTTCGAAAAGGACGAATGGCTGGGCGAGTATCATGTTTTTCACGAGAATCCGGTCATCATGCTGGCAGACGGGGCATATATTCGGGTGGAAGGGAAGAAAACGCAACTTGTTCAAGGGCAGGCCTGGATCTTAAGAAAGGGGCAGGAGAAGCAGAAACTTGTAGTTGGTATGCAAATCGCCGCATAAGAACTTCTTTTTCTCCCAACCTAGGGCGGGCGCCAGAGGGTGAGGACGCACGAACTACCGACTTTGTGAAGATGGTACTCAGTACCGCAGACCTATTTGCATTCCTGGGAAAAGAAAGGATAATTACAATAAATTATATATAAATTAGGAGAAATGCTATGCATAAAAATCGATGGCTT
>JBEKEB010000245.1:0-7536 GCA_050014055.1 Anaerolineales bacterium
TACCGCACACCTAAGGTACAATATATTCAACCAGCGTTTCCCCTCTCCTGACTGTGCGGAATGCTCCGGAATGACTGTGCGGATAACCCCGGAATGAGTGTGCGATATGACCAGAATCCGCACTTATCAAGTTTTCCTTATATGTTTTGCTTAGGAGATCATAAATCATAATCAGATCAACAAAAGATCCGAGAAAATCATATTGATGACGGTCAAAGTCACCCTTATGTGGCAATCCTCCATACATAGGATAAGCCACGGGTATTACCGAGTTAATTAACTTATGAGCGGAAGCGCTGCTGCGGACGGCTAAAGCCAGGAGTGGTTACCGACTTCTGGGCAATCGGATCTTCTGGAATGGCGGACCCAGAGGTTAGCCACATTCTATCCATTTCCTCTCGGAAGAATGATGGAGAATAATCCCGTTACCGCAATGAGACCGCCCGAAAAAAACGTATACGAATGAGTGATATTAAAATATCATTCAATTGAGGAAGCTTATAAAACAATCCGCCAAAGGCCGGTGTGAAATAAAGAATCGGATAGGTCACAATAAATAATCCTGGTAATAGAAAGACCAACGCGACCCAAATGTTTCTGGGCACCCGATTGAGCACGAACCAAAAAAATAACAACGAAGCAGCTGCCAATATTAAGGCAATGAGAACGTAAGACCACAAGATGGTAATCGGGGAGAAAGTCCCGGTATTGGGATGAATCAGAGATGTCATAAGGAAATCGGATCCTAGGGCTATCCCCAGAACAATGATTAAACCCATAACTGAATAAACTATATAGTGATTGTGTTTTCGGTTCATTCTAATTATCCTTTCGCTAACAGACGCTTGGGGTAAGCATTGTCCAATGGCAGAGTCAGGGAATGGCGTCTGGGGATTTGTAATCCCTGGTTCTTATTCCCTAATCATTTTTTATTTTATGGGTTGCAACGAACCAGCGATTTTTAAAAGTAGATTATCAAGGCCATGTGGATTGCTTTCATTGGGTGCTGGCCAATCGCCAAACAAATCGAGCTGGTAATTAATACCACCTTCACGCCAGGCTAAATGAGCTGAGTTACCTGCAGCAACACTTTGTTCCCAATAAGTGAAGCCGGATTGCCCGCGTACTTGAACTTCCTGAACATCTAAAGCAATCTCTTTCTCTTGGTGGAGAATCGTTTGAAGGGTAACCGGTTGATCGGTCAAGGTTTGAAATAGATCAAGTGTTTTTAAATCTGTATCGCTTGGGTTGCCCGGTTCAGAATACCAAAGCCGGATGATTTCACTGCCATCAGCAAAATCCGCAACCCATCCGCTGGAAAATTGCAGATTGTCTGGGATGAATTGAGGCAACAGTAAGTGGAACTTTGCAGCCTTCTGGGCATCACTAATACTCTTTATTTCTATGTATTGACTTGGTAGCATAGGAATGGTTGCAGTGCTTGACCCGCTAGTCACAGAAGGCAGCGAGGTAGACATGGGAGTCGTGTTAGTTGGAATCGCGCTGGCTCCTATTTTTATTGCCGGCAAGGGAGATATTCCAGCGACATCATAACCATCGGTTGTAGGAATATAGTCGATATTATTCACACTACCTGTCATCGAGATAGAAACCAATTCTGTTTTTTCTATATCCGGAATATCGGGGTACACCAAAAGAAGGATAGTGTTGTCATTGGGGAGCCAGGACCAATCTCCAATGCTCTGCGGGTCGAACTGGTGTATCTTCTGGAGGTCTGACCCATCCCGGTTCACGATGTATATATTCCCATTTAGGTCAATAACAGCCAGTTTACTCGAATCATGGGACCATTGTAAAAGGCGGGGTTGAATCTCCACCGAATAAACCTGACCGGTCGCCATATCTTTTATGATCAAGGTGGATGGCGGATCCTGCGTGACGGTAATCGCCACGGACCTGCCATCCGGGGAGATCCCGAGCACGCCTGCAATCATCCAATTGTATTCCTCCCCAAACGGCAAGAGCTGTCCCGATTGGATATCGATGGTGTACATTTTCCTTGATGAGAGGTTCTTTTTCGAGGTCGCTCCGGTGAATATGTCGCAGCTGAAAAGGAATTGGGTCGAGCTCAGCCAACCGATCGGATTCTTGAAACAAACTGGCAAGTTGTTCAATTTCTTCGTAACCCCGGTCGACACATCAATCATTATCAGATCGGACAAATACGGGTCAGCGATGTTAACTGACTCGATCAGCCATTTTGCATCCGGGGAAAGATGAAGACCCCAATTTGCCTTTTGAAAATCAGGTTTATAGATCTGACTGGTGCGCGTCGCATAGTTCAAGAGAAGGATCTCGCCGCCATAATCCACCAGGCCGTTTTCGCCATCCGGGAACCAAGAGACAACATTCCCTGAAAGTGAGGCAAACTCGGTTTTTGAAAACGGAAATTTATCCGTAAATCCGCAAGTGGGCATTTCACCAGGAACAAAACAGGATTCTGCCGTCAAAACCGCAGCATAAGAAAAAGGTACATGTTGAGTCCTCAATACCAATAATACCTCGTTGAAATTGCGCGTCGAAGCACCTGTTGCAACCTGGACGATTTTAGGTGTCTCCATCGTGGGCGTGAACTGAGGGACATTCTGAGAGGCGGATTGGTCAGCAAGATATGTGAGCCTTCTCAGGTGTATAAACCACAGGCATGCGCCCAGGACAGCCACGACACTCAACACGATCAATCCAATAGGAATTAATGTACGGTTTCTCATGTTTATTTCCTTTCGAGGGGTAAAGGAATGTTTTCTACGAGAACTGTACTCCTCTTGGACAGATTTTTTACCTGTGGAGATTACCGGTTTTGGCAAGCCTGCGGAAATCCACAGGTCCCCATCTTGCATTACCTTTAAAATGGCCTCTGCGCGTGTGCGGACTCCCAATTTGGCGTAAATATTGCTGGCGTGAAATTCCACCGTCCTGCGCGAAATTCCTAGCAAGAGTGCAATTTCTTTATTGGTTTTTCCTTTTAGAAGCAACTCAATAATTTGCCGCTCGCGTTGGCTGAATTGAGATACCATGAGTGGATTGTAACCGTTCCTGACAAAACATTGCGCCTGCTGCAAGCCAACGTTCTTCAGGCTGGGTGGAAAGGCGAGCTTCCAGTTTAAGCTCCGGCCAATGTGCGATATACAAGTTGTCGTTGGCATAAAAGAACAGCGTTTTGCCATCCGGAGACCAACTGAAAGATGCCACTGTGGCAGTAGTAATCTGCGTGGGTGGCTGCCCCGCCTTTCCGACCCACCTCCCGGCGCTTTGAGCCAGGGGCCAGGTAGGCCAGGGGAGCCAGGCCCACAAATTCCCATCCGGAGATTGGATGGGGATCAGCGTTCCAGGCAGGGCGGCAGACACTGCGGACGCGGAGCCAGTCGCCTGGGGACTATTCGGTCCTCCCGCGGACTGCGAATAAACTCCACCATACGTCACAATCCAGACCAATCGTGGATTGAGAAATGTTGGATCAACTTTTTCCCCAGCTTGAGCGTTTGATTGCAATCGTGGGTTGCTGAGTCGACCTAAATTTGCAGTGATACCAATTAAGCCTTTGGTATTTTGCAAATCTGGATACTGCTTATTTGCTATGTCAATGGCTTGATCTCTCGAGAGGATAGTTTGAGTGATCCCGGAAGCGTTAAGTTTAGCTGGATCAACAGGCTCAAATGTCCAATTCTCCTTTGCTAACCCCTGTTTTAATACGTTTCCATCCGGAAGCTGGGATTGGGCATAGGCCGTGATTAATTTGCTAGTATAGGCATGACCCAAAAGCCACCCTATACCAAATATGATTCCAAAAACGCTAATCAATATTAATGCGGTTTTCTTTTGCATGTTCATATCTCCTAATTTAGGCAAATATAAATAAAGGAAACCAACAGATCTTGTATAGAGGTTGCCTCCCCATGTAGAAGTGAGGAAGTGTTTTTTTTACATTGACATAGGTAGAATATTATCCGGGTGAAATAAATGGAGCCAGCTCGGGGAGCAGATATTCATTGGGAAGCGCCTGGATGAGGACCTCGAATTCATCCCCGTTGCTGTAATGCCCATAGAATCGCCAGGCAGGCTGAAGGTAGGGATATCCAGTATTCGTACCCGTTGCGAACTGAGGGTTGCTGACAAAGTAAACCAACTCGACCTTCTCGACCGTGGCGGTCGGGGGAATTGTGACCGCGGCAGATGTCTGCGGCTTTTCCATTACATAGGGCTGGTCGGCGGTGATTGTGAGCTCGGACGGCTGACCGCTTTTGGGGCTGACCGCCATTTGTGCGCTGAACACCACCAAGACCTGGTACCCTCCCAGAGACTCGCTTGGGATTACAAGTGCCTCGATCAATACCAGATCGCCTTCATGTCCGATCTCGCTCCGGTCGACAGTTCCGCCCGGCGTTTGCTGGACGTAGGTTCTACCTGCATCGGTTGTGAAAAGGGTAGCAGGCTGGCCGGCCAGTTGAACGTTTTTTTGCGTGCCTTTCAAGATCTGGAACTGCAGATCGGGGAAGGGGACCTCGTAGCGGTCGACCTTTACCACGGGGGTGCCGTCTTGGTTAAAATGGTCGACGCTGCCCCAGATATCCACCGGACGGTTTTGGTAGGCCTGCAGCGATTGCAGGTCCCCTTCCAGGATCATGTAAGAAAATGAACCGGTGCCATTCCAGGGTGCGAGTGCATATTCGACGCGCTGGCTTCCATCCGACTGCTTGTAGATGGTCACCCTGAGCAGACCTCGCTGGCCCTCTATTTTTTGACCGGTTGGCTGCTGCCCGGGGGGCAAGGCAGTTGGCACCGGTGTGGGGAGAGGCACGGGCGTGCCGCTGAAATTGATTTTATAGAATCCCAGCCCGCCTCCACCGCCTCCGCCACCCCCTCCGGGTCCGCCTCGATTATCGATTGACGTCCAATCGTAAATATTTCCCAACCGGACGCCGGCGACGAAAGCGTTTTCGAACGGCAGGGGAATATCGGCTGGTACATCTGCAAGCTGGAAATTGCCTTCCTGGGCAGAGAGAGTGACCTGCCCATTCACCAGTTCCAGAGTCCCCTCGATTCCGTCCTCGGTCAGCGGGGTCACTTTCCAGGAATCCACCTTGAATTTTGTGATCCCGCCATCGGTCACAAACTGACCGGTCGCCTCGACTAATGTATTGGAGGGTACCTTATCCAGGCCAGTGATGTTTCCGCTGGCCATGTACATCCCAACCATGATCAGAGGTGTTTTACCTGCCTCGGCGGATGGAATTGAGCTCACGTAGCTATAAATCGTCTCCGTCTGATTCATGGGATAGTTCCTCAGCCATTCCCGGGTGGGACCGCTCGGAGAGGAGAACCATTCCAGCTTGCCGGCCTGGATACCGGTATCAAGCAGGGTTTTCCAGGCCTCCTGTGCCGTGCGGATGGCGTAGGTACCTATCGGTTGGTAATCCACCAGATTGGCCTGTACGGAAGCGACCTGCCCGGAATCGTCCAGCGTGATCAAGAGACCTGACGGACGCAAGTCTTCGATGTGAACGGCGAAGCCATCCGGGGTGAGGGGCGTGATGTAATACTTTCCCCACATATCCGTAGAGTCAATCTTGTACTCGAAATTGAAGCCGTGGGATTTCAGGAAGGCCTTGATATTTGCAGCCGCTTCGGCTGCATTTATTTCAACCCCGGAAAGGACCTGGGAGTTAGGATAGTCGGCGTAGTAGGTGAAATAATGGTCCGACCGGATGGACATCCACTGCTTGCCATCGGTAATGACGTAATCCGTCGTACCCGGCAGATCCCCTGCCGATCGGTAAACTTCACCTTGGATCCCGAAGCGTCCTGCCAGGGCGACGGCTTCATCCAGCGTCGCACGCTGGTCGGGCTGCAAACGATAAATGTTTGCCTCGGCGGGCGAATCCGGCAGCGTCCCTTGCAAGTAGAGAGTCGTGCCGTTCCAGGAATAGCTGGTGCTGTTCGGCGTCGGGCTTGGCTTGTTTAGGTGTTCAGACGGCGTGGGTGTGGCCTCCGGATAAGCCATGGTTGGTGTGACGATATTTCCGGAAGCGAGCTTGGATTGCGGCATCAAAGGGCGGATGACCCAATCCACAAAGAATATTAATGAGATCAAGGCCAGAATCGAGGCCAGAGTGGTAGCCAGCTTCGCCAGGGAGGTTGTGAAAACAATCCCTTTCGGTTTGTAAGCCTTTTTCAAACGCAATTCCAGTTCAATTTGGAATTGGTGGTTAACGTTTGTTTGAGCGGCGACTCTTTGCAACAACGCGGAAATTCTTTCGTCTTCGGGATCCAACAATTGTGCAAAGGCTATGATCTGATCGTCTTTCATGGTTCCACCTCCAATACCAGGGAGGTCCGTTCACGCAGGTCCTTCAGGCCGCGCGAGAGCAGCATCTTTACTGCCGCCTCGCTTTTGCCGGTGACCTGGCTTACCTCCAGGCTGGTCAGGCCGCCAAAGAAATACAGGACCAGCGCTTCTGCCCGATCGGGGCTGATTTTTCTCATGGAGCGGGAAACGGATTCGATCTGCATAAGCTGAAACACGGCTTTATCGGTAGACAGGCCGGGGGTTGGGATGTGTTCCGCCGCTTCGAGGGGGGCTTCGAGTTTTCGGCGCCGAAAGAACAAGGCCTTTTTGCGGACCGCAATGCCCATAATCCAGGCGGCAAACGAACCCTCCCCGCGAAAAGAACGGATGCCCTCCATCGCCGCCATAAAAGTTTGCGAGGTCAGGTCTTCAGCATCCTTGACGTTGCCGGTGTGCGCCATGTGATAACGGTAGACACCGGGGACATGCCTGCAATAAAGCTCGGCAAAAGCATCCCCGTCGGTGCGCGCCCGTTGCGCAAGCACAGCATCGTCCATGGGCTGGTTTTGGCCCTGTGTATACATACCGTGGTTACAATCCTCCTCCACTGGTTATACTCCCTGTAATATATGTTGCCGGAAGATAGAAAAAGGTAACAGGGAGTATTTCATCCGGAGTTGGAAGGCAGGAAGAATTTGCACAGATTCGGAATTCCTGTTTGCCTTGAGATAAAACCATCGGCATCGATGGAAAAGATTGCCCAACCTCCAGCGACCCGTCTAAGGGTCAATCCAAAATCACTGGGTTTGCGTCCTACCCAGTCGGGAAGCTCCTGTTGTAGACCTTTCCCCTCCCTTTCCTGGCCATCGGACGCATAGCAATAGCCACAGGCCAGGCACTTACATGTATATGACTGGACCACGCCATCGGGATTGGCAACAATCTCGATCTGAAGGGCTTTGTAATTGCACTCCGGGCAGTAATAGAAAACTGTAGGCATGGTCCAATTATAAAACCTCCAACGACCTCCACCGCCGCTCTCACAGGCATCCGAACCTGGCTCCTTTGACCCTGAGAACGACGGTGGTCGTTCTAAATTCTAAAACGGAGGTATGTCATTATGACCACCCAACCAAGTAATTCGATTTCTGACGAGCGGAACTTCCGCCCGAAAACGCTGGAGGACTTCATCGGCCAGGGCGACTTGAAAAAGACGCTGCGGCTGATGC
>JBEKEB010000246.1:0-5862 GCA_050014055.1 Anaerolineales bacterium
GTTCACGCAAACCGTCCCGGAATGCGGGTAAACGGAGTTCCAGAAGTTTTTCCATCAGTGTTTGGGAGATCATGAGAGATGCCTTTCCTGGTAGTATTCAGCGCCACGGATATTCGCGTGGGTTGGGAGAGTTTCGACAATGGGAGTAGTGACCTGTTTCTGTAGATAGATCAATTCTTCTGCAAGGGCTTTGTAGGAAAATTCTTTTGCCTCAAAAACCGCCTGGCAGGCCTGTTCCAACAAGGCACGGCTATATTTCTTGGTCAGGCTGAGCATGCCCAGGCAGGATCGATAGGCTTGTTCCGGAAAAGGTCGTGACTGGAGTGTGGCTTTCACCAAAATTGCCGTTTGGGGGCCGATCTTGCTGGCCCACTCGATCAATCTATCCGGGTTGATATCCCCCATAAATTGATGATTGGCTGGCATGTGTTCACGCAGGGTGGAAAAACGTCCTTTCCGGAAGTTGCGTGGATGGATGGCAACGGATTTTCCGTGGTGAAAGATCTCCACCATCCATTCGGTCGCGTGAATATCTACCTCCTGGTGGATCAGGATATACGGGACCGAATATCGGTGCTCATCAAATTCGACATGGTAATCGATATTCACCGTGGCTGTTTTTCTCTCGGCATATACATAGGGCTTTTCGGGCAATGGCCGCAAGGCAGGTCGATCGATCTCTTCGAACTCCTGGCGGCGTGAGCGGCCAACGGACTGCATGACTTTGTTGTTCAGTTGTTCCAACTTCTCTTTGACCGCCAGATTGACTTCATAAATACTAAAGAACTGGCGGTTCCGCAGCGGCGCAATGATCCACCTTTCCGCGTTTTGAACCCCGTTCTCTCCGGCTGCCTTATCTTTCGGTTTTTTAACCCTGGCTGGCAAGACTGCAAATTGGTAATACTCAGCCAGTTCCTGGTAAGCCAGATTAACCCCCGGCTCATAGTAGTTGGGTTTGGTGATTCCGGTTCTCAGATTATCGGGTACGACGATCTTGACCACCCCACCAAAATACTCCAGGGCCCGCACGTGCCCATTATTCCAGTTGCACTGGTTTTCGCTGGATTGTGCTTCCGCATAGATGTAATTGCTGGCAGGTAAGATGGCCACAAAGACAGACGCCTGGCTGATTTCACCGGTCTCCGGATCGGTAATAGGAATTTTCAGCCCGGCATAATCCACCTGCATTTGTTCACCGCCGGTATGCTCAATATGCATGCTCGGCTCTACTTGGCTGTTCTTCCAGCGCTGATAGTGCTCGCAAAATTGAGAGTATTGATAACCTTCCGGATATTTTTCTTTGTACTCCTGCCATAGCAGTTGCAGCGTGACCCCCTTTTTTCGTTTATCTTTTTGCACGGCTTCCCAGTCCGGCAACGGATATTTCCGCTCGGAGGCTGCCACTTGTTTCTCCGGAAACAGTTTTCGGTAGAGTTCCTCTTCCCCGATCTCTCCGAGCGGCCAACGTATTCCGGCTGCCTCTGCTCTCTTCAAATACTCTCCAACGGTGCTGTTGGATACCTGACAGGCTCCCGCTATCATTCGGTTTGACAGCTTGGCTTCATACTTCAATCGCAGTATTTCTTTGATCTTCTTCACGGTTAATCGCTCCTTGGTCATGACTATCTCCTTTTTCCTCAAAAAGACATCATGCCACATTTGGGATTAACCAGCGTTTTTCTCTCTCCCTAATTTTTCAAAAAGTGTGCGCATTACTCCGGAATGACTGTGCGGATACTATATCGGTCTATGTTTAATTTATGCACAGTAAAGACATAGGATTACACAGAGTGATCTCCTGAATAAAGCCAAATGGTTCGGTTGGCATGCTCCGATTATAGATTTTGTTTCCCATGCCAGGCATGCAGGAAGATGAAGACCGTTGCGATGCCTCCGTACAGCCAGGAGCCTCCCCGCAGGGAAATGCCCAAGAACGAAAGGTAAGGTGTCAGGCGCGGGGCCAGCAGGCCGGCCGGGTTGTTGCTCCAGGCGGAAGCCTGGGCAAACAGCAGCGGCAGCCAGGAGAAAAAGTAAACCAGTGTCCCAAGGATGTAGACGGCCAGTCCGGCCTTTGGGAGGGCGGACTGCCAATCAGCCCCATGCGGCAGGGAGATCAGCAGCGGCAGGGCGAAGATCAGGATGCGCGTGCCGTTCTCGGCGACCAGCAGCCATTGCGGGGAATGGGCATCGGATGTCACGCGCGGGTCGGTAATCCGAGCGCGAAGCACCAGATTAAAAGCCAGCAGCGGGAGCATCAACCAGAGACAGGTCAGCCAGTGTAGTTCGAGTTTCACTTTAGTGCAACTCCACTCGAATTTTGCCAACCCTCATGGCAGCCAGACGCAACTCTTCAGTGTTGATACGTTCACCGGTTTTAGTCAGTCTGCCTCTGCGAACGGCCTGGCGAAGCGTTGGTCGAAAACGCCATTCTTCTTCAACATGTCATCGAAGTAGGCGTGCGCCAGCGGCAGACGCAGGGAGAGCTGGAAAAGCGGGCCCAGGATGGCAGGGTAGCGTTCTGGGGCGGCCAGGCGGACCAATATTTTCGGATCGAGATTTCCCTCCCGGCGCAGGCCGGCCCCCAATGATTGCAATTCTTCGAACAGGCCCCGGGTGGCGTTGGGCGGCATCAGGCGAATGCCTTCGCCGTTGCCTTTGACAATGGTTCCCAGGTACGGGCAGCCCAGCCGTTCCGCCAGCCTTTCGAGATAGCGTTCCACGTAGCGCGAGTGCAGTCCCTCCGGGAAGCCGGATTGGATCAGGAAACCGATGGATGGGTTGTTCTTCCGGCCGGCCAGCGGTTCGAGCGCCTCGATGAAATGCTTGACAATCCCGGGCATGGCATCGGTGTAAAGCGGGAAACCGAGCAGGACGCATTCCGCCCCGGCAACGGCCTGCACCATCTGGTCCGTCTCTTTCAGGCGGATGAGCTGGTGCATCTCGGTCGGAGCGCCAAAGCCCCGGGCGAATTGTTCGAGGAAAATGGGTGTGTTGCCGCGCCGGCCGCGCGGCGAGCCGTTGAACATGGTCAGCCGGGCAGGTGGGGCAACGGTCAAACCGGCGGTGGCGGGGAGGCCTGCGGGCAGCGCCAGCGGGCGGGACGGTTGGGCCAGGATGCGCCGGGCCAGTTCAGCCAGCGGGGTTTCACTGGTCAGGCTGAATTCCAGGCGGGTCTTTAAATTGAGCGCCGTGCGGCAGAATATATCGCTGACGATCTGCAGGTCGCGCGCCTCGGTGCCGGGTTCTTTTTCGAGCAGCAGCCCGATGCGTGGATAATGCGCATAGCGTTTGCGATGGTGGGCCTCTCCGTGATCCACAACCATATAGGGGTGGATCAACGGCAGGTGCTTGTCCAGCGCCATTTTTAGCAAACTGGACGGGAAGCCCATTTTGAGCGGCGCGGCCCACAGGACGAAATCCGCGTTGATGACGGCCCGGTCCATGGCCAGGCAGGTGGCATCCCCGTTGGAGCACCGGCCGGGCGTCTTGACCCAGCAGCCCCAGCACCCGATGCAATAGCGCAGGGAAAGGTCGCGTAGTTCGAACTGGGTCAGGCTGTGGCCTTCGGCCTGGAGAACCGTTCTCAATTCGGCCAGTGTTGTATCGAAGGGAGATGCGGCGGGGTTTCCGTTCAGGATGGTGATTTTCATGTCCGTTTCCTTATTTTGCAGGAACCTTACCCTGCTTTAACTGTTCGATGACGTTCTCAGCCCAGGCCAGGCTGGCGCGCATCGAGCGGATGCCGCTGTCGAGCGTCAGCAGCCAGAAGAAGTGCTCACGCGGCGAGCTGATTTCCTGCTGGTACGGAATGATCTGGGCCGGGATCTGTTCATATTGCGCCAGGACGGCCCGCACAATGGCGGCGAAGCCCTCGAACTTGGCCAGGATCTCTTCGTCCGTCAACTGCCCGGCAAAGAAAACCTGGATGAGCGGGGCGCTGCGTGCATCTCCCAGCGGGGGCGGTCCGGCCAGCCACTTCATTAACTCGGCCCGCCCGGCCGCGGTGATGGAATAAACCTTGCGGTCAGGCCGGTCATCCTGTGGAACTTTCTCCATTTCCGCGTAGCCTTGCCCGGTCAGGCGTGCCAGGGTGCGGTAGATCTGGCTCTGGTCGGCCGGCCAGAAATGCCGGATGGAGCTGTCGAAGATCTTTTTCAGGTCGTAGCCGGTGTAGGGGTGGTAGTTCAGGAAACCCAGGATGGCGTATTCGAGGGACATATTGGACGCTCCTTATATAGGACTAATCATATATAGTATATGTCACATAATAATCTCGGTTGGGCGGATTGTCAATAGGGAAGACCTGGCAGGTTTCACTGGTTGATTTGCCTATCCCCTGGTTGCAAGGGCAGCCGGATTGCCTGGCTGGCTGTCCTTGGAAACCTTTCAGGGCTTTGGGACCCTTTTATTAGACGGTATAATGATTGCTATGGAGAAATCATGTTCATAGATAAGGCAGAGATCCTGGTACATTCCGGTCGAGGCGGAGACGGGATGGTGCATTTCCACCGTGAAAAATATGTGCCGCGCGGCGGGCCGGATGGCGGCGACGGCGGGCGCGGCGGGGATGTCATCCTGGAAGTGCGTGCCACGCTCAATTCGTTACAGGCCTTCCGTTTCACCACCCGCTTCGAGGCCGGGGATGGCAAAGGCGGCGGCACGAACAACAAGTCTGGCAAGTCCGCGGATGACCTGGTTGTGGCAGTCCCGCCTGGCACGCTGGTCTACGATGTCAGTCAGAATCCTGTCCATGCGGAGGAAGGCGGTCTTCCGCATCTTCTGGGGGACCTGACCGCCCCGGGGCAGCGCCTGGTGGTAAGCAAGGGCGGGCGCGGCGGGCGCGGCAACCCGCATTTCAAGAGTTCCATCAACCAGATCCCGCGCACGGCCGAGAACGGCGAGCCGGGCGAAGAAAAGCGCCTGCGCTTGGAACTTAAACTGATCGCGGATATCGGCATTGTGGGCGCGCCGAATGCGGGCAAGTCCACCCTGCTTTCGGTTCTAACCAACGCCAAACCCAAGATCGCCGCCTACCCGTTCACCACCCTCGAACCGAACCTGGGCGTGGCGAACATGGATGACGAAACAACGGTCGTCCTGGCGGATATCCCCGGACTGGTGGAGGGTGCGGCGAAAGGAGTGGGGCTGGGACATGATTTCCTGCGGCACATCCAGCGCACGCGCGTGCTGATCCATATGCTGGATGGGCTCTCGGAAGATCCGCTGGAGGACTTCCTGCAGATCAACGCAGAGCTGGCCCTGTTCGATCCGGGACTGGCGAAGAAACCCATGCTGGTGGCCCTGAACAAGATCGACCAGCCCGAAGTGCTGGAGGCCTGGCCGAAGCTAAAAAAGGAACTCAAGCAGCACGGTTACGAGGCCATGGCGGTCTCAGCCCTGGCGCGCACCAATGTTCGCGAGCTGCTGATGAAGGCGGTCAGCCTGCTGGCGGAGCTGCCCCCGCTGGAAGAGACCGAACAGCCCATGCCGGTCTACCGCCCGGTGGAGGACCCGCATGCCTTTACCATCGTGCGCGAACCGGATGGCTACCGGGTCAAATCCGCCGCGATCGAACGGGCGGCCGAGATGACCCCGTTCGACCAAAGCGGCTCGGTGCGGCGTTTCCAGAAGCTGATGGAACGCCTGGGCGTGGATAAGGCCCTGCGGGAAGCCGGCGCGCGGGAAGGCGATACGGTTTACATCGGGGAGTACGAGCTGGAGTACCAGGAATAAAAGAAATAACTAGCATTACAGCGCGACATTGGCGAATAGGATAGCAAGTCGGTCCAATTTTGACTTACGATGAGAGAGATAAGCGACATAATTGCGCTTCTGGTAGTACTTCACCCGGCCCAAGGCAGT
>JBEKEB010000247.1:0-4151 GCA_050014055.1 Anaerolineales bacterium
ATGAAGTGCATTGGCGAGCCTTCCTGGAGAGCTTGAAGGCCCGTGGACTGGCTGGTGTGCAACTCATCATCAGTGACGCTCATGAAGGACTGAAGGCTGCACGCCTGGCCGTGTTTGGTGGGATTCCCTGGCAACGCTGCCAGTTCCATCTGCAGCAAAATGCCCAGGCCTATGTACCTCACAAATATATGCAGGCCGAGGTCGCCGAGGATATCCGCACCATCTTCAACGCTCCGGACCGCATCACCGCAGAAGCTTACCTGGCCAAGGCCATGGAAAAATACCAAAAGACTGCTTCCCGCCTGTCTGCCTGGATGGCTGCGAACATCCCCGAAGGACTAACCATCTTCTCCTTCCCAGCTGCTCACGGCATCCTGATCCGCACCACCAACGTTGTGGAACGACTGCATCGCGAAGTCCGTCGTCGGGCACGCGTGGTGAGCATTTTCCCAAATCCAGCTTCCTGCCTGCGTTTGGTCTCCGCAGTACTCAATGAGATCAGCGATGAATGGCTGGCCAGCAAAGCCTATTTGACTTTCCTGGAGCACGCCTTGAACTCGTCCAACCATTAGTTTAGTTCGTTCTTTTTCTTCAGAGGAAGCACTTGATCTTGAATTTACAGAAAAAACCTTGCACAATCCCGCCGCCGCCTTCTCCCGCCTCCCTTCCTGCACGAAACCCTCCAAAATGCCCCAAATTTTGTACCAAACCGCCTTTTTCCCCTATTTACTCTCTACTTCCAACTCTCCGCTCTCTTCCCCTATTTTTGATCCTCGTAGTATTCAACTAACGATCCCTCGGAACCCCAAAAAACCGCTTTTCCCTCATCCCCTCCCTGCCTATCTGTGGTTTAATAGGCGCATGGGCACCCTCTATCTCGTCGCCACCCCGATCGGTAATCTGGAAGACCTGAGTCCGCGCGCTCTGCGCATTCTGCAGGATGCCCGCCTCATCGCTGCCGAGGATACGCGCGTGACCCGCAAACTGCTCACCCATTTCGGTCTCCACACCCCCCTGACCAGTTATTTCGAACATAACAAGCTGGCCAAGCTCGATTCGGTTCTGGCTGCCCTGGCGCAGGGCGACGTGGCGCTTGTCTCGGATGCCGGGACGCCCGCAATCAACGACCCCGGCTACGAGTTGGTGCGGGCAGCCCTTTCCGCAGGACACACCGTTTGCCCTGTCCCCGGGCCGTCCGCGCCGCTGGCAGCTCTGGCTGCCTCAGGCCTGCCAACGGATGCTTTCCTTTACCTTGGCTACCTGCCGCGCCGTTCCTCCGAGCGGCGGGAGCTGTTTGAGAAAATTGCCGATCTTTCCTATACCCTGATTTTCCTCGAATCACCCCATCGCCTGCTGAGCGGGCTGGCTGATCTCGAGTCCAGCCTGGGTGACCGGCAAGTCGCGGTTGCGCGTGAATTGACCAAGGTTCACGAGCAGATCTGGCGCGGCACGCTCAGCGCAGCAATTGCTTATTTCACCGCCAACGAGCCGCGCGGTGAGTTTACTCTGGTGGTGGCGGGAAAAGCAAAAGACGAAAAACAGATGTGGACCGAGGACAAGGTCAAGATTTCGATCAAGTTCGGGCTGAAGTCTGGCGAGTCTCCTTCTGCGCTGGCCAAACGGGTCGCGGAAGAGAGTGGTTGGGACAGGCGCGAAATCTATAAAATGGCTTCCAATTTTCAACGAAGGTGAAAAATGGATCTTAATGATGTTAAAGCGTTCGAAAAACTTGATCCGCAGAACATGCTGGGCGAAATCGACAACCTGCCCAAGCAATTGCAATCTGCCTGGGAATTGGGCCAACAGGCGCCATTGCCTGACTGTCAGGGCGTGACCCGTATCCTCATCAGCGGCATGGGTGGCTCTGCCATCGGCGCGGACCTTCTGGCAGCCTATCTTGCCCCAACCTGCCAGATACCGGTTATCGTCCATCGTGATTACAGCCTGCCTGCTTGGGCGCATGGCCCCGAAACGCTGGTTATTGCTTCATCCCATTCCGGCAATACCGAGGAAACGCTGGCGGTTTTTGAGGCTGCCATCCAGGGCGGTTGCCGTCTCCTGACTGTTTGTACCGGCGGAGAATTGGAACAACGTGCCACGGCGCAGCATGTGCCGGTCTGGAAGTTTAACCACGACGGCCAACCGCGCGTTGCGGTAGGGTTTTCGTTTGGGTTATTGTTGGCGGCCTCAGCCCGCATGGGTCTAATCCCAAATCCGGAAAAAGATCTGCTCGAAGCGGTAGCTGGCATGCTGTCCCAACAGGAAACCCTGCGTGCGCATGTGCCGGTGGCGCAGAACCCGGCCAAACGCTTGGCTGGGCAACTGGTTGGGCGGTGGGTCAATGTGTATGGTTCGGGCATCCTGGCCCCGGTGGCGCGCCGCTGGAAAGGACAGATCAATGAGATTGCCAAGGCTGGTGCCGGGTTCGAGCTCCTGCCCGAAGCGGACCACAACGCACTGGCAGGGTTGGAGAATCCCGAGGTGTTGATGCGGACAATGACCCTGTTCCTCTGCGCTCCGTCTGACCACCCCCGCAACCACCTGCGCATCGAATTGACCCGGCAGGTCTTTATGATTGCGGGGCTTAACACGGATGTCTATAATGCGAACGGAGAATCCCGGCTGGCGCACCTCTGGACGGCTTTACACTTTGGGGATTATATGGCTTACTATCTGGCGATGGCGTATGGGATGGACCCGACGCCCGTGGAGGCCTTGCAGAATTTAAAAGCCGCCTTGAAGGCGACTAGGTGACAGGGTCGATGAAAATATTCCTGCTGGAACGAATCCCACCTTTTTTTGCTGCACAACCCCCTATCTGACTAGCAAAACAATCCCCCCTGCGCTTGCTCCCAGTACTGCACCTGCCACTATATCAGACAAATAGTGCAGTCCCATCGCCACGCGTGCCAGTGCCACCAGCGGCGCCCAAACGCACAGAAGTATTGCCAGCCAGCCCGGTCCAAGACCGATGGCGAGCACGCCAATCAGGATCGCCCGCGCAGCGTGCCCGGATGGGAAGGAATGCGGGTCAGTGCTGCGATACATCCCGCCCCACTCTCCCTGCGGTCTGCTGCGACGGATGGTGAATTTGATTGCCAGCACGATGACCGCCAGGCCAATGATGGAAAGAAGCACCGTCAGCGCCCATGGACGCCAGAACAGGTTGCCACGCCACCACAGCAGAGCCAGTCCGGCCCACCAGAACCAGGAATCGCCCGAATGGGCCAGAAAGGCCGCACAGGTCCTTAATAAACCCGGACGCTCGGCCACCCGCAGCTTTGCGGACAGACGAGCGTCCAATGAAAGCAATTGTTCCCAGTTCACTTTTTTGCCGTTTTTTTTGGAAGCGGTTTCCCTTTCGGGGTCTCTGCACTTCTCGAGGCGCGCTCGGCTTTCTTGAGACGTTTTTTTAGATCCTCGCGCATGATCTCAAGTTGGAAAAGCTTGTCGACATCCATGCCCACTTCAGCGTAGGGACAGACGATGGCCTTGCCGGTAATGTTCAACCGCGCCATGATATTCGTCTCGGCCTTCTCGAGGGTCAATTGACCGGTCAGGAGCATGAAGGCGGTATCGAAACCGACCAGCGCCGCCTGCTTCAATGGACTCTTCCGGGCATCCGTAATCTTTTCCCACATATCCGTATCTTCGCTCATCAGTAGGCTGAGGCGGCCCATGTTCATATCTCCCCCGCACACTTCCATATCCTTGAGGCGAGTCCAGGTTCGTTTACACCCCGGATAACGTTTTTCCATGACCTCACGCTGGAGGATATGGTAATACACATCCAGGTCGGTCTGCATGTCGGTATTTACCACCCAATCAACCATTTCGCCGGTAATACCCGGAATGTCGGATGAGACCATCAACACATGCTCGGCTTTCGGGTTGATCTCTTTCACTTTCCTGGCTCCGGCTTGCAGGTTGGCCACCATCTTGCCCTGGTTGGAGACGAAGTACATTTTCTTGTTGCATTCCAGGCCGCTTTTCTCGGTCAGCCCAACGATGATGACATTATCCACGGTCTTGGCTTCGCTCAGGGCATCCAGGATCCATTGGATCATGGGCTTGCCGGCCACATCGACAAGCGCCTTGGATTCTCCTTGTGTCGCAGGATAAAGAGGTTCTTCCGGGAGCGGGATTCCACC
>JBEKEB010000248.1:0-4142 GCA_050014055.1 Anaerolineales bacterium
CAGCCCTGGCTCTTAAGTCTGCCGTGGAGGCATTGCACGCCGAACTCCCGCCCGAGGCCCACCTGTCCTTTGGTGTGGGCATCCATTACGGCGAAGCGGTTTTGGGCTGGATCGGAAACGAAAAACGCCTTGAATATACTGCCATTGGCGATAGCGTCAATACTGCCAAGCGCATCCAGGAAAATGCCGCCATGAACCAGATCCTGATTAGCAAGGCAACCTATCAGCGCGTCAAGGACCAGGTGGAGGCAAAGCCTTGCACCTCCTTGCATGTCAAGGGGAAAAGCGAGCCGGTGGAGGTGTATGAGCTGGTTGGATTGAAATAAAAAGTGTAAAAAGGAAAAGGAATCTAAACGAGTGACGGATGCCGTCACTCGTTTTTTTATAATCCTTGGATTTACCGCCGCGAAGGCTTGACGGTACCAACATGGTTGGACAATAAAATCTCCGGGATGGTGATCAACTTTTTGGCTGGCTGGCAGGCACCAGCACCCAGAACAGCAGCCCGGCCAGCAGGGCCAGCCCGGCTCCAAAGAAGAAGGGCGCCGGGGCGCCCAACCCGTGCCAGCCAAAAGCGCCCTGCCAGAGCAGGCCGGCGATGAGCGAGGCCGGGAAAGCCATCACCCCGATGGCGGCGTTATAAAGACCGTAGGCGGTGCCGCGCCGGTCGGCCGGCACCAGATCGGCGATAAAGCCTTTGGAGGAGCCCTCCGTGGCGGCGTAATAGATACCATACAGGGCGTAGAAGGTCCAGATCTGCCAGCCGGTCCTGGATAGGGCAAAGCCGAGATACACCAACCCATAAGCGATCCAGCCGGCGATGATCAGCCGGCGCCGGCCGATCTTGTCGGAGAGAGCTCCGAGCGGCCCGGACAGGACCGAATAGATCAGGTTGAAGGTCAGCAGCATCAGCAGGATCTGCAGCACGTCCAGGCCGCGCTTCTGACCGAGCAGGATGATGAAAGCATCGGAGGAGTTGCCCAGGGTGAACAGAACCAGCACCAGCATGAACAACTTGAAGCGGGCATTCATCCCTTTCATGCTCAGGACCGGCACATTGGACTGGCTGCGGATGCCGGTCTCCCTGGCCCAGATAGCCAGTACCAGCACCGCCAGTACCGCCGGGACGATGCTGACCAGCACCAGGATCTGGAAAGTGTGGCGGGTCAGGTCGGCC
This sequence comes from Anaerolineales bacterium, assembly GCA_050014055.1. Lineage (GTDB taxonomy): Bacteria > Chloroflexota > Anaerolineae > Anaerolineales > Villigracilaceae > UBA877. The sequence continues at coordinate 1,178 of JBEKEB010000248.1, forward strand.
GCGCCGCGCTCGGTCAACCAGACGATCAGCGCGGCGATCAGGACCCCAAAGAATGCCCCGGCCGTATCCCCGGCCCGGTGCATGCCGAAGGCCAAGCCGCGCTGTTTATCGTTGATGCTGTCGGCTACCAGCGCATCGCGTGGGGAGGTGCGCACGCCCTTGCCGAAACGGTCGGCCACGCGCACGCCCAGCACCCAGCCCCAGGTATTGGCGATGTACAGGAATGGCTTGGAGACAGTCGAGATGGCATAACCAAGCACGGTCAGCCATTTGCGCTGGCCGAGCCTGTCCGAAAGGCCGCCGGCATAGATCTTCATTATGCTGGCGGTGGTCTCTGCCAGCCCGTCGATCAAGCCGATCACCGCTGTACCGGCGTTGAGCACGTTGGCCAGAAAGAGCGGCACCAGGTTGAAGATCATCTCCGAGGAGACGTCCGTAAGGAAGGAAGTGGCTGTCACCACCCAGACGTTGGCAGGCAGGCTGCGCAGGCTTTGCAGGAAACTGTTCGATGCACCCTTTACGGGTTTGTCCATGCAATTCTCCAATATTTAATAGAGGCGAAGTATTGAATTGCGCTTAATAAGCAATAAAAAAATAAACCGGAGATGAACAAAGATGAACGTATTTGGGTTTGATAAACACTATAAAACTGGAGTTCCGGGATTGAAAATACTATTACAGTTTATTTATCCTTGACGATTCCGAATTTAGAAAAGTTTTCCTGCGAATATATCACGGAAACAGCCTTATGGCCCTAATCTCGGGCACAACGGCGGCGCGGCAGCGGGAGAAAAAAGCGGGGCGGGTGCTGTGGCTCAAGACGATCAAGAAGAAAGCTGAATGGGCTTCAGAAAGGATAGCTCCAGGAAATAGAAGGTGAATGACAGGAGGAAGTTGGTGGCCATCCCATGCGAATCCCCGTCGTTTTGAAAGCCGGACAGGGTGAAAAGCAGCCCGGTGATGGCGGCCAGCAGGGTGGCCAGGAAAGCCAGGCTGCCAAAAACCTGCACGCTGCGCAGCCCTGATCGTAGGGAGAGAATCAGGTTGATCACGGAAAAGACCACCAACCAGATTCCCAGGCTGGCATGGATCACGGCCACCACGCCGGCTTGGTGGAGCGCATTGGAAACTGCGTTCAAAGAAAGACCGAAGGCGGGCAGGCTGGGCGGGTTGGCGATGTTGACAGCCATGCCGAATTCGTATTGCAAACCCAGCAGGGCCAGGAGGACAATCACCATGACTCGTAGACCTTGGGTTCGTTTCGCTGCCATAACTGGGGTACTCCTATGGAAAACTTTGCTTAATTTTAGGTTGTTTTTTATCTGCTACTCTTCACAAATTTTCGCCGATCTTTTGGTTTATTTCTATTATCCTACCATTTATGACCTGAATTCCAAGTCAACAGCAAACCAATATCGATTTTCTCAACTGGCGCAGAATGATGGGATTATTTTTAGAGCATTATACGCTGCATTATGTTACCATCCAGGTTACTTATGGACCATCACGATTACGTGAACCTTCTTCGCCCGGCGCTGCTGGAACCCGGCGGCAGATGGGCAGACCTGGGAGCTGGCTCGGGCGCCTTTACCCTGGCACTGCGCGAACTGGTCGGCCCGCAAGCCAGCCTCTACGCCGTCGACCGGGACAAGGCCCGGCTGGGCGAGCTGGAACGGGCCTGGCGCGTGCGCTTTGGGGATGCGGCAGGCCTGCACCTGCTGCCGGCGGACTTCACCCGCCCGCTGGATCTGCCTGCGCTGGAGGGGGTGCTGATGGCGAATTCGCTGCATTTCCATCAGGATAAGGTCAGCCTGCTGCGGCAGGTGGGCAGGCTGCTGAAGCCGGGCGGCCGGCTGCTGGTGGTGGAGTACAACGTGGATGCGGGGAATATCTGGGTGCCGTATCCATGCTCCTTCGAGCGGTTCCAGCTGCTGGCGAACGAGGCCGGGTTCAGCGCCTCTCGTCGGCTGGCGACGCACCCTTCGAGTTTTTTGCGGGAGTTCTATTCGGCAGAGGCATTCCTAAACACTAAGGACACACATTTGCCTGCCTGCGCCAGTACCGCAGGTACAGGTGCGGCATAGTGCAGGCCAAGGAACACGAAGGGGAAAGAACACGAAGGAAAACCTAAAAATTATAAGAGCGGCATTATTCGTTTCCTGGAAACGAAAGGAGGAATGAATACCCCACCCGCCATACGGGCACCCTCCCCAAATCCTGCGGATTTGGAGAGGGGGAAGAAAACAACGGACAGGTATCCCCTGCTGGGACAGGTATTCGTTCCGCGTATCGAAAAAAAAAAAAAACGAATAGACCCTGGCAATAATTTTGGAGGGGAAATTTCCGGAACCGGGCAGGGGAACGGGGCGAATTAGAGTCACTTTTTGCAATTTTTTCGCGGAACGAATAAAGAACATTTTTGATTGATGGTTGGGGATTTCTAATTGTTAAACCATGGAAACCTGCTCCAAAATTATTCCTGCAATATGATATGGAGGAAACCAATCCTACGGGTTTTATGTATCAACTCACACCCTCCTCAAAAATCGCGAGGTTTGGTAAGATAGGGTCACGATGACCCAAGACGAACTGGCTCAAAAGAGCCGTGACGAATTGATCGATCTGGTGCTTGCCGAGCATGCGCAGCTGGAAGCTTCGCAAGAGCTGGTGGCGCAGTTGCAGGCGGACGTCGAAGCCTTGAAGCTGAAGTTGGAAAAGGGCAAGCAGCCGCCGACCAATTCGAGCAATTCTTCGCAGCCGCCGTCTTTGGACCACAAGCCCAGTCAGCCGAAAGATCGGCGTAAACGCAAGCATGGACCGCCGCAGGGGCATGTCAAGTACGGGCGCAAATTTGTGGCCCAGCCGAACCATATAGTGAACCTGAAGGCCGAAGCGTGTAAGAATTGTCATGCTGATCTGCATGCAGTCGCGGGTCAACTGGTGGATGTGAACCAGATCACGGAAT
>JBEKEB010000249.1:0-4124 GCA_050014055.1 Anaerolineales bacterium
CTGCCTCGAACAGGCTGCCTTGTTGAGAATGTTTACCAAGCATGTCTCACTCCTGATTTGGTCTATCGCGGAGTGTACTCCCAAACCCCGAAAAACGCGAGCTTTTCGGCCGGGCTTCTAGGATATGTCAAGAATTATGTTGAGTCGGTAACATCGGCTTTGAGCAAGTTTGGGAAATTAGGAGGATACAGTCTCCTACCTGGATCATGCAGAGATTAATTGGATTTTGTACCGGCTAGCATCAAGCGGGTCTATATTCCAAGCCAGGTCTTGTAGCTCCGCACAGTCTGGGCCCGCATTCTCATCCTGCTAAATTCCCGCAAAAAGTGTCTAAATACTTGGGCGTATTAAATACACAAAATTGGAGGTTCGGGCCGCGGGTCTCCGAGATCGCCGGTCTCAGCATGAAAAGCATCTTCCTGGTTTCTGGCAGCCTGAACCTGAATATGCGATTATGATCATCGGGAAGGGCAATAAGCAGCGTCCCGCAAAACTTATTCTTGACCAGAATGCGGTGATATATTTGAGAGAATGGCTGGAGATGCGCGGCAGCGCTCCTGACGCCTTGTTATGTTATATCACCCGAGGAGATCACCTGCGACGATTGGATCAGCATTATCGGTCAATTCCAGCGCCAAGGCATACTTCCAATCGATCCGGCTCCACACAGCATTGGCGGCTTGCCGATCCGAAAGCCCTTCGATAAACTGCATCACCAGGATCAGAGCGAGCTGTCCTGGCGACTCCGCCGGCTGCCCGTGTTCGGGGAACAAGGGCACAAACTGCTCGTCGGTGTAGAGCGCTCCTAACTCATCGCGGATTCGTATGTAGAGGTTGCCTTGAGGGAAGGCGGCTCTGGCAAGGCGAGCAGTTTCTTCCGGAATAAAGTCGGCAGGACGTGGTTTGAGCGACATGGCGATACCTCCTAAGGTGATAGACCTTTGCAAACCTATAAAGAGAAGCCCATCATACTCCGCTCAAGCTCAAATGGGAATTCGCCAACAGTATCAAAATTGCTCGTTACCCCTTATGGCCGAAAATAGCCCTAACGATTCCATTCAGAGGTTACAATCGGGGCATGGATATCGACTATGAAAAAATCAGCCTGACCGCCCAGCTGGCGGCGTATATGCGGCAGTTCAGTGATATCCCTTTCGCCAGCGATGTGGTCGAACTGCTGCATTCACGGGAGGTATTTGAAGCCCTGCTCCAGGGCCAGCAAATGACCCCCGAAAATTTGCTCTGGTATGCCCCGATTTTTGAGGTGCGCTATAAAAGCGTGACCGAGGCAATCCGCCGCACCGGCATCCGCCAGGTGTTGGAACTGGCCAGCGGTCTTACCCTGCGCGGGCTGGCCTTCACCCAGGACCCGCGCTACACCTATATCGAATCCGACCTGACCGGCATCAGCGCGGAAAAAAAGGCGATCATCGCCAGCCTGCGCCAGAAATACGGGCTGGCCGATCACGCCAACCTTCATTTTCCAGCGGTGAACGCGTTGGATCGCAGCCAGCTTCAGGAAGCCGTCAAACGCCTGAACCGGGACCAACCGCTGGTGGTCGTCAGTGAGGGGCTCTTTCAATATCTTTCCCCGGACGAAATGCGCGCAGTGGTTCGCAACATCCGCGACCTTCTGTCCGAATTCAAGGGCAGCTGGATCACACCCGATTTTTCGATCAAAGACGAGGTCGACCAGGTATCGGACCTGCAGCGCAATTTCCGCCGCATCGTGGCCGCAGCCACCGGGCACAAGATGTATAACAACTCCTTCGATTCCCTGGAGCAGCTAAGGGCATTCCTGCGTGAAATGGGGTTGAGCGCGGCGATCCATAACCCGGTGGATGAAATTTCGGAGATTATCTCGCTGCGCAGGCTGCACCTGCCGGCTTCGCTGCACGATTCGATCAAAGCCAGCCTTCGCCTGTGGGTGCTCAGCCTCCCCAACCATCAATAATCCAATCCGCTGAAAAGCAAAACGAGTTCTTCCCTGGTCACTGATATACACGCCAGCGTAGCTGGCGAGATCACTAAAAGGGGAACTCTCTCTCAGGGCATCCGAGCTTTAGGGCTTCGACGAACCCGGTATATTGGCTTGGCCTAGACCCGCTTGCAACATTTGTTGACGGCCGCGGCGATCTACCTGACCCGCCGTTATGCCTAGCTGACGGACGTTCCGCTCGCTCCCACACATATGTCCCATTTCGCTGCCTTGTGCGTTTCGTCAGCATGAGCATGAATTCGCCAACAGTATCAAAATTGCTCGTTACCCCTATAAAGGTGGTGTGGATACAGCCGAACAAGGAATCTCCTTCGTGGCCGATGAGCGGGGGTTGCCATGCCACCTGATTGAATAAGATCGTCCGGGAGAGCGGTACCCCCAAATAGTCATAGGTTATGCCTGTCGGCGAATATCCGGCAAGAAAACCCAAGCTACCAGGGCATACACCAATAAGATCCCGGCGCAGATCATCGCCGTGAGAGGTGCACCGATGCGCTCTGCGACAGCGCCCGCCAGCAATGCTCCGATCGGGATCGCACCGTTGAAAATCAAAGAGTAGACTCCCATCACCCGCCCGCGCAACACATCCGGTACATCCGACTGGATCAAGGTGTTACAGTTGTTGGTGACCATCATCAGGCTCCAGCCGACAACTACCATCATAGCCAGCGAAAGAGGCACCCAGCGGACCAGTGCGAAGAAAAACAAAGATACCGGCATAATAAACAGGCCGATTATCCAAAATTTCCCCCGGATGTTGACCTTGACGAGCGAAGCCAGCATAAGGGCACTGACCAGCGCACCGAAGCCACGCGCCGATACCAGCAGGCCATTGGTTACCTCGTTTCCATGCAGAACATCCGTTGCCCAGGCTGGCAGAAGATTCAACAGGCCAAAACCGAAAACGCCCATCAGGCCGACCGCCCCGATCAGGTTGAGGATCAGCCGGCTTGCAAACACATACCGCAGGCCTTCGACGATATCTGCGATTGCCTTCGAATTGCGTACTACTTTTACATCCTCTCGAATATGCATCAATAGCAGGGCGACAATCACAGCGATGAAGGAAAGACCATTAATCGTAAAGCACCAGGCTGGACCAAAAGCAGCGTAAGTCAGGCCTGCCACCGACGGCCCGACCACCGTTGCAATGTTGAACATGGTCGAGTTCAGAGCAATTGCATTGGTCATGTCTTCGCGCGGGACCAGTTCCAATACAAAGGAAACACGCGCAGGAGCATCAAAGGCATTCGCCACGCCCAGCAGGAAAGCCAGGACAAGGATATGCCAGGGTTGGACAGCATTGGCAAACACCAGGGCCCCCAAGATGAATGCCAGGATCATCATTGAGGTCTGTGTAATGACCATCAACGTCCGGCGGGGAATCCGGTCGGCGACCACCCCGCCAAAAAGAGTGAATAACCAGGTCGGAATCCCTCCTATAAAAACCACCAGGCCCAGATAAGTTGTCGAATTGGTGAGCTGGTAAATCAAGTAACCTTGAGCCGTGCTCTGCATCCAGGTGCCCATCATGGAAACCATCTGGCCGATGAACCAGAGCCGGTAATTGTAATGCTTCAGCGCGGCAAAGGTTTCCGTCAAGTGCAGGTTCAATTCAAACTTGGCAGCAGAATCGTGTTTTTCCAATCTACGCCTCAAAAAGGTATTGCCGCTCTTCGCGGCATGTATGAATTATACGCTTTTTGCAAATCTTTTCTCCGAAACATACAAAATCACACATAGGCAGAATGAGGTTCGGTTCCTGCTTCACTGCGCGGCTTATTTTCTCCAAACGAATCTGGTCTGTCAGAAAGGCAGGTTGACCGCCTCACGTTTTGGATTTAATTTGCCTATTTAATTGTTAGAAAGGTGAACAATGAATGCATCTTCTGACACAATTGCTCGTGAAGTTTTGGATGTGGCACCAGTAATCATGCGTACCATCCGGGCAGAGATGCGTAGCCGGCGAACTCCAGAACTAAGCGTGGTTCAGTTTTAAGTAGGTTTTTCTTGCCGGGAAGATTATCAGATCGGCAAGATATGCTGCCATGAAGCTCCCGGCAAAATATCCATATAAAGATGTTTATGAAAAATGCCTGGCATAATTATCGTTCTGAAAAATACC
>JBEKEB010000250.1:0-4115 GCA_050014055.1 Anaerolineales bacterium
CGGTCGAGCCAGCCTTGGAATGGTAATGATATGGATACCTATGCCGACGACCTGGCTGAACTTATCGAAACGCTCGACCTGAAGAGCGCATTCCTGATCGGCTTCTCGGCGGGCGGCGGTGAAGTTGCGCGTTATATCGGCCGCCACGACACGAAACGGGTGGCCAAAGCCGCGCTGATCTCCGCCGTCCCGCCACTGATGCTAAAAACAGTGGCCAATCCTAGCGGCTTACCGATTGAGAAGTTCGACGAGATCCGCGCCGGCTGCCGGGCCGACCGCTCGCAATTCTATAAAGATCTCGCCAGCGGCCCGTTCTTTGGGGCCAACCATCCTGGCGCCAAGGTTTCGCAGGGCATGATCGACTCGTTCTGGTTACAGGGGATGCAGGCCGGCGCCAGGAACACCTTTGAGTGCATCAAGGCATTTTCCGAGATGGATTTCACCGAAGACCTCAAGAAGTTCGACGTGCCGACGCTGGTTGTTCATGGCGACGATGACCAGATTGTTCCAATCGGCGCAGCGGCCCTCCGCTCAGCCAAGTTGGTTAAGAACGCGACCCTGAAGATCTACCGGGGCGCCCCACACGGCCTGGCCTACACACACAAAGACCAGCTCAATGCCGACCTGCTGGCATTCATTAAGGTTTAGGAAAGACAGTACCAGTATGAAACCTTTAAAACTTTTCTCAACCAAATTACCCGCCAAAGGACAAGCTATCCCTGCAACGTTGGCAGCTTATTGGAGCCTGGCTGCCGAAAGCCTGATGGCTACGCTGCACACCAGCAAAACCGGCCTCCAACAGACCGATGCGGACAATCTCATCAAGCAGTACGGACCGAACGCGCTAAAAGCAAAACAACAGACCACGGCGTTAGGGCTGCTGCTGCGCCAGTTTAAAAGCCCGCTCGTTCTGATCCTGATATTTGCCGCAATTGTCTCAGCCTTTTTAGGCGAGTGGACCGATGCCATCATCGTGCTGTCCGTGGTCTTGGGCAGTACCATGCTCGGTTTTATCCAGGAATATCGCGCCAGCAACGCCATCGAGAAATTGCGTTTGCAGGTTACCATCAAATCAAACATATTGCGCGACGGCAAACCGCAATTGCTGCCCTCCGAGCAGGTGGTTCCCGGTGACGTGGTCCTGCTCTCGGCTGGCAGCCTGATTCCGGCTGATGGGATTGTGTTGGAAGCCAACGACTTTTTTGTGAACCAGGCAGTGCTGACCGGTGAAACTTTCCCGGTGGAGAAAACCCCCGGAATTGTCCCGGCCAATGCCAGCCTGGCAGAACGCACCAATGTTGTCTTTATGGGCACCAGCGTGCGCAGCGGCACGGCGCACGTGATGATCGTGCAGACTGGCGAATCCACGGTATTTGGCCAGATTGCCGAAAAGCTCACCCTGCGCCCGGCACAAACTGATTTTGAACATGGCGTCCAAAAATTTGGTTATCTGCTGACTGAGGTCATGGTGGTAATGGTGGTGCTGGTCCTGGCCATCAACATATTCCTCGCCAAGCCGCCGATCGACTCGCTGCTTTTTGCGCTTGCACTGGCAGTCGGCCTGACGCCTGAACTTCTGCCAGCCATTATCAGCATAACCCTTTCCCATGGCGCACAGGAAATGGCCAAACATGGGGTAATCGTGCGCCGGTTGAACGCAATTGAGAATTTTGGCAGCATGGATATACTCTGTACCGATAAAACCGGCACCCTCACCGAAGGTGTGGTCCAGCTGGATGGCGCGCTCGACATCGAAGGGCAACCGTCCGCCACCGTCTTGAGTTCCACCTTTCTCAATTCCCAATATCAAACCGGGCTGACCAATCCACTGGATGATGCCGTCATCGCTTATGCTCAAAAAGCCGGATTAAAAAACGGCGCGGAACAAAAAATAGATGAAATTCCATACGACTTTGTACGCAAATCCTTGAGCGTGGTGACAGCCAACCCGCAAGGGCAGCGTACCCTCATCACCAAAGGCGCGCTGGAAAATATCTTAAAAAATTGCAGCCAGGTCCAATCCGGAACTGCCAGCCAGCCCCTGGACGACAAAACGCTGGCCGGGATTGAACAGCGCTACAGCGATTGGAGCGAAAAAGGCTTCCGCGTGCTGGGAGTGGCAACGAAAAGCCTGCCAGAGCAAGCCGCCTCCTATTCGGCTGCCGATGAAAAAGGCTTGACCTTGATTGGGTTCCTGCTGTTCTTCGATCCGCCTAAGGCCGATGTACAGAAAGCCATTGAAGACCTGGCCAGCCGTGGCGTACAGATCAAGATCATCACCGGCGATAACGAGAAAGTAGCCCGGCATGTCGCCGAGACAGTGCATCTGCCACCCATGGCGGTCCTGACCGGCAGCGCGCTGAACAGCATGTCGGATGAGGCGCTCTGGCACGCCGCGGAAGGAACGAACATATTCGCAGCGGTGGACCCCAACCAGAAGGAGCGCATCATCCTGGCCTTGCGCAAGACCAAACACGTGGTCGGTTATATGGGCGATGGCATCAACGATGCTCCCGCTTTGCACGCTGCCGATGTGGGCATTTCGGTGGATACGGCCGTGGACGTGGCCAAAGAAGCCGCCGATTTTGTGCTGCTCAAGCAGGATCTGGGTATCCTGCGGGAAGGGATTGACGTTGGCCGCATGACATTCGCCAATACGCTCAAGTATATTCTGACGGCGGTCAGCGCCAATTTTGGCAATATGTTCAGCATGGCCGGAGCCTCACTGATCCTGCCCTTCCTGCCCATGCTCGCACCGCAAATCCTGCTCGAAAACTTTCTGTCGGACATTCCCAGTACTGCCATTGCCAGTGACAATGTGGACCCGGAATGGGTGGCCAGGCCGCGTCGCTGGAACACCGCCTTTATCCGGGACTACATGGTGCTCTTTGGCCTGGTCAGTTCGGTCTTCGACTTCCTGACCTTTGGGGTGCTGCTGTTTATTTTCCATTCTTCACCGGAGGTATTCCGTACCAGCTGGTTCCTCGAATCTCTATTAACAGAATTGGTGATCTCACTGGTCGTGAGAACGCGGCGCGTGTTCTTCCGCAGCCGGCCGGGCAAACTATTACTGGTGGGCACGCTGGTCTTTATTGGGATTACCCTGGTACTGCCATATCTCCCATTCAATTTCATATTTGGCTTCATCCCGCTGCCTTTGCCGCTGATGCTGATGCTGCTTGGGCTGACCGCGCTTTACGTGCTTGCGACTGAAATTGCGAAGAAGTATTTCTACTCCCGGATGAAAAACGTGATTGCCTGATGCATCTGGCCTGTCGACCAATTCTTCCCTACCCCCCAACTGGGGGAGGCACACACCCCCCAACTAATGGATGCGGCCGGGGGAGGTTAGTTGTATGCTTAGTCTAGACTTTATGATCTCAAGCCATTTAAAGAGGAATGTCAAATGAATAATCTTGGCAAAAGAACTGTCAAACTGGTAGCACCTATTCTGATTCTTGCTATTAGCCTGCTGGCGGCCTGCACCATGAGTACCCAGCAGGTTACCGTCTGCCGTGTCACCGGCGACCCGGCGAACCCATACCAGGAAGTCACTGTCACCAAAGCTCAATTGAAGGACTACATGGGACAATCCAAGGATATCTCCCCTGTGCCGGTAAACGGTTGCCCTACCAGCCCGCTGGCGGTCAGCAATGGCAAGATCACGATCTGCCATGCCACAGGCAGCCAGACCCATCCTTATAACGAGATCACAGTGAGTGTTAATGGCTTGAATGGTCACGGCACCCATGCAGACGATATCATCCCGGCACCGGCAAGCGGATGTCCGGCAAGCGTATTGGTGATCAGTAATAGCAAGATCACGATCTGCCATGCCACAGGCAGCCAAACCCATCCTTATAACGAGATCACAGTGAGTATTAATGGCTTAAATGGTCATGGCAACCATCCGGACGATATCATCCCGGCACCGGCAAGTGGTTGCCCGGCCACAAAACCATGATCCTATTCTCGTATTTGGGCCCCTGACTTCCTCCCCCAAGTGGCGGAGGCAAATACTCCCCGACCGGTGGATGCAGCCGGGGAGTGTTCGTTGTATGATGAAACTATGACATGCGTTTATTTAGCCGACGCCCTACCCGAAGAACGTTCCG
>JBEKEB010000251.1:0-4110 GCA_050014055.1 Anaerolineales bacterium
GATACAACCTCATTCGCCGGGCGTTTCTCACGTTGCGCCAGGTCTTTTAAAGCCGTATGCAAATCGGCGTCCAGTTTGTATGTATGCGGACCGGGGTCGGGGCGCAGGTCGAGCCTGAATAAGATTCGATGCCAGAAAGCCATGGAACTATTATAACAGAAAATATGTTCTAAAATTCCTTGGGCAGATTCTCGTAGACGAAGGGAAAAGAATGGGTGGCTGGAATATAGATTTAAACAGACAGCAATACAATACTACTTCCAATGTATATTGCTCGTAGTTTCATATTAGATTCCTTTGAGAAACTATCCTCAGGAAGCCTGAAAGCATCTCGAAAAAACTTCGGATAATTACTTTCGAACCTAGTACCAGTCCATGTCGTTTATATTTGCGCACAAGCTGCGCTTTTATGATTGCTATCGTAATAAAGGTATCATGTGATATAATCTTACTGGTAAGAATAAGGAGAAACCAATGAATACTCTTGCTACCACTCGCATGTCCTCTAAAGGGCAAATTGTCATCCCTGAAACCATTCGCAAACAACTGAATCTCAAGGCAGGTGCGCAATTTGTTGTCGTGGGTGAAGATGACGTAGTGATCCTCAAGGCAATTACTGCTCCTGGCATGGACACATTCGAGGCACTCATCCAGCAGGCGCGCCAGCAGGCGAAACTTGCAGGCTTGAAACGGGCAGACATTTCAAATGCCATATCAAAAGCGCGAGGCGGTCAGTGAAAGTAGTTCTCGACACAAATGTGTTTGTTTCGGGGGTCTTTTTCAGTGGACCGCCATATCAGATTCTGCAAGCATGGAAGGATGGAAAGATCCAAATGGTTGTCTCCCCCGAAATACTGGACGAATATCGGCGCGTGGGAGAGGTACTTGCCGAGGAACATCCAGCAATCAGCTTGGAACCCGTGCTTGCATATGTAATCCAAAATGCCGTCGCCTTTTCCGTTATTCCGCTTCCTGAAAAAGTTTGTGAGGATCCGGATGACGATAAATTTCTTGCCTGTGCACTGGCAAGCGGAAGTAATCTCGTTGTGAGCGGCGACAGGCATCTGCTCAAGGTGTCAGGATATCAAAACATTGAAGTCCTGAAACCACGCTATTTTCTCGACAAGTACCTTGGATGATGAATAAGAACCATATGAGTTCAGTTGGTCTAGACTGCATGAAGATTTGCCAGGCGGAATAGTGTCAAGTGAGAAACCGGTCTGTGATGGCTGGTTTTCGTGATCGGCTGTCAGTGAAATAAAGCTTAAAAAACATTCGGGATATATTGTTACCACCCCACAGGGGATTCCCGACATGCGCATGCTAAAAACGGATTTCAATGAGTGCGGTAAATTCATCATTCAGGGGGCCAGATAGAGTAATCTTATGAAAATTGGATTGGTCAGGAAATAAAATGAAGAACCATTTACTGGTTGAGGTGAACGAAGAATATTCACCCATCGCCCGGCTGATCGAGTTGGGACGGCAGAAGAAATACGTCACCTTTGACGACATCCTGCATTTCTTCCCTGAAGCCGAAAAGGATATCGAGCAATTGGAGGAGGCTTTTTCGGCGCTTTTGAGCGCGGGAGTTGTTTTCGTTGAAGACGCGCCTGCCAGTGAACCTCCAGAGAATGAATTAGCTGCAGTAGAAGAATCCGAGACCGGGCCCGAGCCTGAAGTTTCGCTGGACGATTATCTCGCAGCCATAGATACCACCGACAACATTGGACTATATCTCAAAGAAGTCAGCCAAGTCCCGCTGTTGACAGCCACGGAAGAAGTTGAACTCGCCCGGTGCAATGAGCGCGGACGGATGGCTCGTGAAGAACTGGCGCGCGGCAAAGTCGTTCCCCACCGCCGGATCGAATTGCGTAAATCCATCGAAGAAGGTTGGTCTGCCCGCGAGCACATTATTCTAGCCAACTCCCGCCTGGTGATCAGTGTCGCCAAAAAATATATGGGACGCGGTGTACCCTTCCTTGACCTGATCCAGGAAGGCAATATCGGCCTCATGCGTGCCACCAAGAAGTTCGACTATCGCCGCGGCCATAAATTTAGCACCTACGCCACCTGGTGGATCCACCAGGCCGTGACACGCGCCATTGCTGACCAGGGACGTACTATCCGCGTTCCGGTTCACATGTATGATCATATCAACAAGGTTTTTCGCATCCAGTACCAGTTGACTCAGCGCCTGGGCCGCGAACCAACCATCGAGGAGATGGCCGAAGCGCTGGAATTGCCGCCCCAAAAAGTCGAGAATATAATCAAGGTTGCGCGCCGGCCGCTTTCGTTGGAATTGCCAACCGGCGATGAAGAGGACTCGGTGCTCGGCGACTTCATTGAAGATGACGAAATTACTCCGCCCGATGAAGCCGCTACGTATAATATGCTGCGCGAGAATTTGTCCGAAATATTGAAAGGATTGCCAGCGCGCGAAGGGCGCATCCTGCAACTGCGCTATGGCTTGTTCGATGGGCAGGCCTATACACTGCAGGAAGTTGGGCGCAAGATGGGCGTGACGCGTGAGCGCGTCCGTCAGATCGAAACCCAGGCCTTGAACCGTCTGCGGCATCCGTCCATCCGCCGCAAACTGCACGACTACCTGGGTGAATGACCGCTGTCCAGATCCCCGTCACTGTGAAAGTTCTGACTGTTTGAGAAGTAAAACAACGTGATCCGGGAAAAGGTGAAAGTTCAGCCCTGGTAACGAACAGGCGGCCAGGTAGCAGGCAACCTATGCAGCCGGGAGACAGGCCAGTCCTGAAGCGAGACTGTCTTAAGAGCTCGATGGTGAAATTCTGACCGCCGGGATCTGCGGGGACCGGTTGGGGAACTGGCAGTCCTACTGCAATGGCGAGTGTGAGGAAGTTCAGAAACTAAGGAGAGAGCTATGAAAGACGGGAACTGTCCGATGTGTAAGTCAAACAAATGAAGTGTATAGGACGGAGAACAAAGATAACCTACGCGCTGGCACCATGGAAGGGCTGTTTTTTTCGGTGGGGGAGTTTCGAGCGTCTGGCATCTATTAATTTGATACCACAGCAATATTTGCGAAAGCCTCGGCAGGGAGTCCTGGGCTTTCCTCGCTGAAAAATGCCATGGGGTGGAAAAAAGCGGGGTAGCCAGCCAATCCGCAGGGAGGATAGCTTGCTGATATCGTCTGCTTAAAGAGCACGCCGCACGCCTCACATTGTTCCAATCTTTTATCCCACCTGGATGTCCCAGACCGGTCGAGAAATGGCGGATGTAATAGTTTTGTTATAGCTTGACCAATTTCCATTGACGGCCGATAAGAAGTCCTGTATCATAATCTTTAGCACTCGACGTGGTTGAGTGCTAAATTGCTGAACTATTCTTATCCAGGAGGCGAATATGGTACTTAATCTCAAACCCCTCGGCAGTCGTGTCGTGATCGAACCAATTGAGCAGGAGGATATCACTGCGGGCGGCATCGTGCTTCCCGAAACGGCCAAGGAAAAACCCCAGCAAGGGATGGTCCTGTCGATCGGCCAGGGCGACCGCGACGAAGCGGGCAAACGCATCCCGATGGACGTGGCCGTAGGCGACAAAGTTTTGTTCGCCAAATATTCCGGCTCGGAAATCAAAATGGACACCAAGAAATTGCTCATCATGAAGGAGAGTGACATCCTTGCCATTGTTGAAAGCAAAAGCGAAAGCAAAAGCAAAAGCAAAAAATAAGCCCGAATTGGAGGAATGAATTATGACTGCAAAACAACTCGTCTTTTCCGAAGACGCCCGTCGCCGGCTTCAGCAAGGCATTGACGTGGTCGCCGATGCTGTTGCCACCACCCTTGGCCCCAAGGGCCGCAACGTGGCTATTGATCGGAAGTATGGCTCCCCTACCATCACCCACGATGGCGTAACTGTTGCCAAGGAAATCGAACTGGAAGACCCCTTTGCCAACATGGGCGCACAGCTTCTCAAGGAAGCCGCCACCAAGACCAATGATATCGCCGGTGATGGTACCACCACCTCGACCGTTCTGGCGCATGCCATCGTTACCGAAGGGTTGAAGAACCTGGCCGCGGGTGCCAACCCAATGCGCCTGAAACTCGGCATCAGCCGGGGCGTGGAGACAGTGGT
>JBEKEB010000252.1:0-4071 GCA_050014055.1 Anaerolineales bacterium
GGCTACCCAGGCTCCGGCTGCTACCCAGGCTCCGACGGCTACCCAACCTTACCAAGGTCCGGTAAAGACCGTCAAGAAGATCGCGTTCCTTGTATCTGATCTGAGCGTCACTTTCCACCAGCAGCAGTGCGCCGAGGCTAAGAAGTACGCCAAGGCAACATATGGTGTGGATGTATATTGCTTCGATGGCAAGTCCGATTCCGCAGTCATGGTCCAGAACGTTGATCAGGTCTTAGCGCAGGGCATGGACGCAGCCACTATTCAGCCTTGGGATCCTGATTCGAATAAACCCGGCGTAGAGGCGGCTCTAGCGAAGGGCATCATCATGACCTCGTTCTTCAGCCCGCTGTCTGATACCGGCATTCCGGTCGCCCGTAACGATGAGAAAGGTATCTCGTTTGCGATGGGCGCTGAGATGGCCACTCAGTGGAAGGCTGCGTTCCCGAACAAGCCGATTGTGATGGTGGAGTTGGGCTGGCCGACTAACACTGAAGTCGAGACGGGCCGCACCCAACCGTTTGTGCAGGGTGTGATGTCGGTTGATTCGACTGCGAAAGATCTCGGTTGCCAGGATGCCAGCAAGGGTCCGGATGCTGCCAAGCAGATCATCACGGACCTGATGACCACGCACCCCGAAGTCAACCTAATCTACTCCGAAGCCGGCAACCTGACCGTTGGCACAATGGCTGGCCTGACCCAGGCTGGGCGTGGCAAGTTTGACAATGGCAAACCGTTGACAGAGATCGTCGCCAGCGTCGACTTCGACGAACCCCAGTTGAATGAGGTCTACGACCCGAACAGCTCGCTGAAGCTGTGCATGGGGCTGCCCCCCATTGAGACCGCCGATGGCCGCATTGACCTGATCATGCAAGTCGCGGCAGGCAAAATCCCGCAGACCTCGCAGCCTGCCCAGGAGTTCTTTTACAAAGCCTACAACATGTCCTATTGGACGATGCCGCGCGCGGATGCCGTTTCCTGGATGAATAAACAGTTCGGTACTAGCCTCAAGTAGTCCTACCCGAGAAACGATGTATTTGAACTGACGGGAGGCCCCTGCCTCCCGTCAGCTTCAGGGAGCAAGTCTATGGAACGGACAGAGAACGTGCTGGAAATTAGGGATCTAGTGAAGGATTTCCCGGGTGTGCGGGCGGTCAACAATGTCAGCTTTGATATAAAACGGAACACCATTCACTGCCTGGTTGGGGAGAATGGCGCGGGGAAATCCACCCTGATCAAAATTCTGACCGGGGCCTACACGCGCACCAGCGGCCGGATTCTTCTGAACGGCGCAGAGTTCAGCCCGCACAGCACACGGGACGCAAAGCAAAAAGGGATCAGTACCCTATTTCAGGAACTCAACGTTGTCAACCAGCTTACCGTCGAGGAAAATCTCACGCTGGGTATGGAAGATACCACCTTCGGGTTCTTGAGGAAGACGGACAAGATCAACAAGATCGTCAGCGTGATGAACAGCATCGAGCCGTCCATCAAGCCCAAGCAGTTGGTCTCGTCGCTGAGCGTTGCCAAGAAACAGATCGTCGAAATTGCCAAGGCGGTCGCGGCGGAGTCCAACATCATCATCATGGACGAGCCGACCGCCGCGCTCTCTGAAAGCGAAATTAAGCGCTTGTTTGCCATTATCAAAGGCTTGCGCGAGAAAAATGTGACCGTCATCTACATCTCTCATCGGCTTGATGAGATTTTTGAAATTGGGGATTATGTGACTGTCTTGCGGGATGGCAAGCACGTTGATACGAAACCCTTGGCGCAGGTTCAGGACCGGTCGGAACTGATCAAGATGATGATCGGCAAAACCGTGTTCGAACAGTATATGCCCCGCCAGGGTGAACGCCCGGAAGCCATCCTGCAGGTCAAGAACCTCTCCAACCACAGGCTGAACGATATTTCCTTCGACGTTCACGCCGGGGAAATTGCCGGTTTCTACGGACTGGTGGGCGCTGGCAAAACGGAACTGGCACGTGCCATCTTTGGCGCCGACCTATACGAAGGCGAAATCATCTTCAAGGGCAAGAAATTCAAGGCTGCTCCAGATAAGGCGATTGCGGCGGGCATTACATTGGTGCCTGAGGAAAGAAGATCGCAGGGGCTGTTCACCATCCTTCCCATCCGTGAGAATGTGCCTGTCATGAATATGGCCAAAGTTTCCAACGCCGGATTCATAAATAATACAACGGAACGCGATGTCACTATCGAGTACGTTGAAAAGCTGAAGATCGCTACCAATAGCATTGAAAAGGAAGCTGCCAAGCTCTCTGGCGGCAACCAGCAGAAGGTGGTCCTTTCCAAATGCCTCTTCGCGGATTCCGACCTGCTTATGCTGGATGAGCCGACACGCGGGATTGATGTGGGAGCCAAGAGTGAAATTTACAGTATCATCCGCCAACTTTCGAGGGAGGGGAAAACCATTATCATCTTTTCTTCGGAGTTGTCTGAGGTGATGAACATTTGTGACAGCATCTACCTTCTGTACGACGGAAGCCTGAAGGCTACTATTCAAAACGGCCCGGATGTAAACAGCGAAAATATCCTTCACATCGTCACAGGAGGAGCATAGACATGGAAACCAAACAGGTGCGGAAATCCTTATTGGCTGGCAAGCTGAGCGACGAGTCATTTATTACTCTATTCATGGTCGGCGTGCTCGTCATTTTGTTCGCCCTTGCCTGCCTTTTTGTACCAAACTTCTATCTGCCCCAGAACATGCTCAACCTCGTCACGAACAATTGGTATCTCGTCGTAATAGGAATCGGCGTTACCTTTGTGTTGATAACCGGAAATTACGACATGTCGGTGGGTGCTAACATCGCCTTGACCGGCGTGCTGTCTGTATATTTCTGCCAGGCGGTAGCCGGATCCCCAAACCCGTTGGCTAACGGACTGGGGTTGCCCTATCTTGTCGCCGTTGCGTTGGCGCTGCTGTGCGCCATGGGCGTGGGCGCCATCAATGCTTTTTTCATTGCCAAACTGAAGGTGCCTTCCATCATCGTCACGCTTGGCACGATGATTCTGGCGCGCGGTGTTGCCGAGGTCATTACCCAGGGTGCGCAGCGCAATACCAGCCTGCCCGATGCTTTCGGGTTGCTGGGCAGCTGGGGTATCCCTGGCACATCAATTCGACTCTCGTTTCTGGTCATGATTGTCCTGCTTGGTCTTGCATTCATCTTCGAGAAAAAAACAATATTCGCGAGGCGTATCTATCTCATTGGCGCGAACCCCGAGGCTGCTCGACTTTCAGGCATCAACGTGGACAAATATCTTACTGCGCTGTATATTTTCAGCGGACTGCTCGCTGGTATTACCGGCATACTCATGGCGTCCGAATTCAAGGCCGGGTTTTCGAATAGTGCGACAGGGTACGAATTCGACGCTCTGGTCATCACTCTCCTCGGAGGCGTCAGTATCGCCGGCGGGTTTGGGTCTATGCTAGGGATGTTTGTGGGTGCAATCATCCTCTCTGTTGTAACTACGTCTTCCACCGGGTTGCTCTTGTCGCCAGAATGGCAGTTCACCCTCAAAGGTATCATTACCTTCCTTGCAATTGTTGCACAGCGATATGCCCTGGATAGAAGAAAAGGCTGAGGAAGAGCGGTAAGGTCTGGAGCATCTATTCCTAGGAGCCAACGAGATGAATACCATAAAAAAAGAAACACTGCCACTCGAGTCGGATCGTTCAGCAACGATGCGATCAAATATCAAGCGTTATTATATTTACGTTGTGCTGGCATTGATCGTGATCGCCTTAAGCATGGTGAAGCTGAACGAGGATGGCCTGTTTGGGCGAGGCAGTTTCCTCAGCCTCGACAGCCTGATCAACCTGCTGCGCAGCTCGGTTCCCATCCTCATCCTGAGCGGCCCTTTCACCCTGCTGATGATTTCCGGCTACATTGACCTTTCGGTGGGCAGCGCCATGAGCCTGAGCGCAGTAGTGTTTGCCTGGCTGATCCTGAATGGATTCGGTTTTCTCCCCGCTATCATCATCACCTTGATCCTGGGGATTGTATTGGGAGCCCTCAATGGTCTCCTGGTGATGAGGCTGCGCATTACCCCGAT
>JBEKEB010000253.1:0-4067 GCA_050014055.1 Anaerolineales bacterium
GTTCTGGTGACTTGTCGTCAACATACCATTCCGATCCTGGATTATATGGTCAGCCTGCAGCGATACGGCGATACGACGCCATCGCTCACAGCTTCACCATAAATCAACGCTAAACATGTACAATTGGAATAACTCATGAGAAAAACTGCTAAAGTCGTTACGGGGAGTTTGTTCCATAATTCATGTTAATTAATAATGGGTATTGCTTCCCGACTGGTTTCAGGCTACACTATCAGTATCGGTGGATATGTCCAAACTCAAACCTGATCTCCGTACAATGGCAGAACATTTGGCCCGCTTGATCGAGGTCAGTGTTACGCTCAACTCGACTCTCAACCAGGATGAGTTGCTCCAGTTCATTATCCGCACCGCAACCGAAATCCTGGATTGCGAATCGGTCTCGATCTTATTGTATGATGAGAAACGTGACCGCCTATTCTTTGCCGCCGCTACCGGATCGGACCCAAAGAAGCTGGCGGAAACCCCCGTACCACTGGAAAAAAGCCTGGCGGGAACCATCTTCCGCGAAAACAAGGTCGTTTGCCTTTCAGACGTACAGCGCGATGCGCGCCATTTCCTGGCGGTCTCGAAGCTTGTTAATATCGAGGTGAAGAACCTCCTGGGCGTGCCGATGCGCATCCATGACAAGCCAACCGGGGTGCTGGAGGCATTGAACAAACGCGATGGGGACTTCGACGAAAGCGATGCTGATATCCTGGCAGTGATCGCTTCACAGGCAGCCGTTGCCATCCATAACGCCCGGATGGTGGAAGCTTTGCAGGATGCCAATAACGATTTGCGCGATGCCGACCAATTAAAAACCAATTTCCTGGCACTGGCTTCCCACGAACTGCGTACGCCGCTGGGGGTCATCATCGGGTATGCCACTTTTCTCCAGCAGGAAAGCCCGGGCGAGCTTTCAGAGCATGCCAAACAGGTGCTCAACGCTGCCATGCAGATGCGTGGTCTGGTGGATGCCATGACAAACATGGACATGCTTCGCTCCAGCGAGATGATCATGCACCGGGTTGTGCTCCCCATGCAACAGATACTGCTGGATGCCTATAACGAAGTCAAGAATCTGGCCGAGGCGAAAAGCCAAAGGGTTATATTGGATATGAAGGAAATTCCCCTGCCTGTGAAGTGCGATCCGGAAAAGTTGAAATCAGCTTTTGTCAACCTGCTCGATAACGCGATCCGCTTTACCCCGGAACATGGCAAGATTACGCTTGGGGCAATCCCCCAGGTCGGCGGAGGAGTTTTGAGTTGGGTGCAAGATAATGGTATTGGCATCCCCCAGGGCGAGTTGAAAAAAATATTTAACGAGTTCTATCAAATCGAACCGCATACCACGCGGACGCACGGCGGGATGGGGATCGGACTTTCCATCGCCAAAGGATTAATCGAAGCGCATGGCGGCAAAATCTGGGCCGAGAGCCCCGGGCTGGGCAAGGGAGCCACGTTCAAAGTGTTGATGCCCTTCCTTTCTACCACGATGTTGCAGTCCATGAAGCGATAAAGTGGGCGGGTGGGTCGCCCGTGATGTTCGAGGTGCTATTTAACCTCGCACATCTTTTATGTAAAGGGGGCCTGGTGGTTTGCCGGAATACGTAGTTCCTTTATTCATTTTGTATGAACGCCATCGCTTTGCCCACATCGTCATTCATTACCAGCGTCAGGGAACCACCCGGATGGAAATCCTCCACTTTGATCAGGCGCAGTGTATTTAGCAACCCTTCGTCCGAACGGATGAAATCGGAGAGATGGTTGGGGGTCTTATAGAAAAAGTCGCGGTTAAAAACCGCCTCGTTATCATCCAGGTTGACATTCAGCGGGTAGATATTTGATTCCACCAGGTCCTGGAAGAAATGCGTTCCGAAAGACGGTTCAAGCTCCGGACCGACACCCTTGCCGGTCAGTTCAATCAGGGCACGCGTGCAATAAATATCCCCATAAGCAATACCAACACCCAGGTCGGGTGTGGATGTGCCCCAGCGGCCCGGCCCGACACAAATAAACTTCTCATCTTTCAAGGCCGAGTTGACGGTTCCGATGGAACGCTCCAGCCTGGTTCGATCGGCAGGGGAAGTCAGGGCAAAGTACCCTTCCGGAGGGACGAATAGCACCCAGCGGATGCCCAGGACCTTTCCCCGAGGGACCATGCGCCGGGTGGAGATAATAACCTCCGCACGGTCAAGTTTGGTGGGCAATTCCACCTCGTGGGCATCGCGCAGGTGACTCTGCGGCCGGCATTGGAGTAGTGTAATCCTGATATCCGGGTGGGCGCTGTCAGGGTCGACAATTTCCGCGGTGAACTCGGTATCTACTGGAGAGTCGTAGTATTTTTCAAGCGTGGTAAGCAGGCCTTTCATCCGGTTGGCGAATGAGGTCCTGCGTAGCAGGCCATCGAAGGTAACAACCAGGCGGCTGACATCCACCATGCTGCTGCTCAGGGAGCTCAGGTAACCATCCGCTTCAACCTGGGCAACGTACCGCAAGAGCGGGTAGCGGGCTGCCAGAACCTCGCGGACAGGCAAAGTCTCCAGGGTATTCTTTTCGAGATCAATCAAATCGACGCATTTCTGGGAATGCTGGCGAATCTCTTCAATTGAATCGGCCGGCTGCAACAACGGATGGCTGAGCGCCACCAGACGCGGGTGGTCATCACCAAAAGACTCCACCGCGCGCGTGCCCAGCCCCCATACCAGGCGCACAAAACCATCCTCTTTACGGATTTGCGGCGACCAGCGATACAGGTTGCGGCTGAAGGCCACCCCGGCTGCTTGCGGCATGAAGTATCCTTCAAACTGCTTCCCTTCCACAAACTGGAGCAGCACGGCAATACGCTCATCGTATTCCACCAGTCCTTTGGAATGGCGATAGAGCAAGGCATTCGGGTTTACGCAGGAGGCATAAACACGTGCAATGGCTTCGGTCAGGGCGAGCAGGTTTTCATTGGGTGTGCCCTGGTTGGGGCAAAAATAGCTGTCATATTTGCCTGCGAAGGAAGTGCCAAAGTTGTCTTCCAACAAACTGGATGAGCGGACGATCAATGGTCGTTGCCCGGCTTCGATCAAGATTCCCCGCAAGCGTTCCAGGATGTCATCCGGAAATTTACCATTGACAAAATCACGCACAATCTGGGGATACTCGGAACGCATTTCCGCTTCGGGCTTGTATTTTTGGTCAGACCAATGCACAAGACCATTATTGGCCATGAACGCATAGTACAGGTCAGATGCCAGGAAGAATGAAACGGGAATGCGAACTGCATCCCGGACATCCGGCGGGGCCGCCTCCATCAGGATGCGATATGCCAGCATCATTCCGGCTGCTTTTCCCCCTATCTTCCCATAACCGATCTTGCGATGGTAGATACCTTTTAAATCGGCAACCGAGAACCATCTCCGGGCAATATTCAAATAGGCCAGTTGGTCACTGATCATGGTCCGGATGAGCACCGATTTAATTTCCTGCAAGCGCGCCTCGAACCCTTTGCGCCTGGCAGCCGGCATTCGTTCGATCTCCTCGGCCTGCTGGAAGACCATATCCTGTGGGGCGAGTTCCGGGTTAAAGGTGATCAAATCCGGTGTTTCCCCTTGTTCGCTGATCGCCAGACGGACAATTTTCTCGAAATCCTCATATGGCAGGTTGTGCGCGAAATAGAAATCGGTCAAGTTATCACGCACGATCCTTAACCGCTCCTCCCAAACATCTGCTCCTTCCTCGTAATATGGGTCCTGCAACCCCTCCCGCAATTGGGATTGGATGGCCTTCTGGCGCACCTCTGCGTCCAAAGCTTCAGGCGTAAGGATGCCGCGTGCGAAAAGTTGCTCGCGCATGATATGCCGGATGAGGGCGCTTAGAATGGGATATTCGGTCAGCGTTAAATAAATGCTGAGGACACGGTCGGAGGGGCGGTTGTAGGTGGGCATGAATCCAGATGGAATCGAGTAGGAGGCGGCGGCTAACCGCCTCCTCTCACACCACCGTACATGCGGGTCCGCATACGGCGGTTCATCAAGCAAAGCGCAGTTCTTGATACCGTTTGCTAATGCTCTTCAGAC
>JBEKEB010000254.1:0-4063 GCA_050014055.1 Anaerolineales bacterium
CAATTCGGCCGGTAGTTTGATTATCAAGATCCAGAGTGCCCAGCACTTCCGGAACCTGACTCCGCAGGAATTGGCGTTGGTCAAGCAGTGGATCGACGCGGGAGCCCTGGAAAAATAGACGGTTTGAATGAAAAAGATGGGCCGCCCAATTGGGCGGCCCGTTTTATTTAATCCCCCGCAGGAACAGGTAATTGCTCCATCGTCTTGGATTCAGGTTGCAATACATGAACCACTGTGCTGTAGTGATTCACCACTTTCAGGTAGCGCACCCCCAGAGAGAAAGCCAGTAGACCGTAACTGATAATGCCTCCCCCAACCAAAAACTCGATCAAAGATGGATGATAAGATGCATAGCTGATATTGGGATCCCCGGGCAGATAGGAAAGGACCACCATCAGGCCTGAAATATTGGTGTCCCAGCGATACGCCACCACGCCACCCACTACAAAAAGCAGGGCTAGCATCCGCCATAAAGGCAGCGCACGCGTCCTTTTATTGAGCAGCAGGATCATCGGAATGATTATCCCGACCAGGATTTCACCCACCCAAAAATTAAACGAAAGTGGGCCGTCCGTCAATAAGTGCAGGCCTTCGGTCCGGCCGGGCTGGTAGGTATAATTCATCGACCAGGCATCCCAAAAGCGGAAATACAGATAAAGCACTAGGATCCAGCCGATGATCTGGGAAATGCGGTCAAGCAGATGGTCATCCACGCTGGCACGCCTGGTCAGCCAGGCTGAGAGCATCGATGCGAAAACTGTCAGGGACATGCCGCTGGCCACTGCGGAGATAATGAACAATACGGAGATATCCGGCCGGTACCAAAGTGGGCGGGCTATCAGCACACCGTAAAGATCCCCAAGCGAGGACTGGTGCAGCATGGATAATGCCAATCCGGCGATTGCGAGGTAGGGGGCAAGTTGGTGTGCCTGGGACATCCGCCCTGCCAATCTCGGCCAGCAGTCCCGCAGCCAGTCGATATTGGCAAAGATTGGCAGAGTCTCAAGAAGCAACACTCCTAAATAAAGTGTGACGCACATGGTCACTTCCCAAAGCAAGGAATGTTCATTCCAGTAAACCAACGAATGCCAGAAACGATCAGGGCGGCCGATATCAAGCATCAAGGTCATGGTGGCCATGCTATAGCCTATCAGGCCAATAAAAGTGGCGGTACGTGCCACCGGTTGGAAACGTTTCATTCTGAGCAGATATACCACCGCACAAAGGCTGAATGCTCCCGCACTGACGGCAATAGAGCTCAGGTCGATTGTGATCCAGAGCCCCCAGGGAACTAGATCCGTAAGATTGGTAAGCGAAAGCCCTTTCCAAAGCACCATCACACCGCAAGTCGCGCCGGCAGCCATAAATATTGATAACATCGCCGCCCAGATTCTCCAGGATGTGATTCTCGGAAGAGTGATTTTCGGGATTTTGATTTTGGGGAGTGAGATTATTAATTTCATGACAGAGGCTCCTCTGTGGCAGGCAGGTAGAAGACGTGCGGAGAAGTTCCCAGTTCCTCGCGTAATCGATAGGAAGCACGGTTGCGCAAGAGTTTGCTGACATTCGAGTCAGGATCGCTAATATCGCCAAATTGACGTGCCCCCACTGGACAGACCACCACACATGCTGGTGTGGCATCCTGATCCAGGCCGGGGGTCAGGCCGAGTGCAAGACCGCGATCGATGCGTTGAAAACAGAAGGAACACTTCTCCACGACGCCGCGCGGTCGCCGCGCTATTTCAGGCTGACCCCATTCGGGTACGGCCGGGTTCGGGCCGTCGAACTCTTTCCAGTTGAAGGAACGCGCTCCATAAGGGCAGGCCACTTCGCAGTACCGGCAGCCGATGCAGCGATCATAGTCCATCATGACGATCCCATCAGTGCGGGATGTGCTGGCATGCACCGGGCAGACATCCACGCAAGGGGCATGTGCACAGTGCATGCATGGCCGGGCAAGATACACATCCTGGTTATCCACCTGCCCTGTCTTTGTAACCACATTCCAGGAAATGTCTGGTGAAACGTCATTATGTGCCCGGCAGGCCAGAGTGCAGTACCCACAGCCCGTGCATTTGGCTTGATCAATCACCATTACCCACTTATGTCCGCCGGATGGTCCCGGCTCGGATGCTGCCGCGGGCTGCCGGAGGAATTGCGATCCGGCCAGGACGGTTACACCAACAGTGGCCAGCTTTAAGAAATCGCGCCGGTTAATCTTGTTTTCGCTCATTCTTTCCACCTTTCCTGACATTTACCTGGTGATAAAACTTTTCAAGCCAGGGCTGTAGTACCATGCCCCCGGCCAGACCCAACAAACCGGCCAATCCGGAAAAACCGGCCGGGCTGACCGGGTCGGGTTTATCTGCAACAGTTGCTACGGGAGTGGGTGTCAGCTCAATCTGTGGAGTGACTGCGCCGGGCGTGGGAATTACAGGGCTTCCTGTTGTGTGCATCTGGTCGCCATGGCAGGCTGTGCAGGTTGCCAGGCTGGCCGTAAAACTGTGGTCGGGCATGACATGCACATCCTGGTTAGACTGTGGATCGGGAAGTGGCAAATGGCAATCCACACAACTAATACCAGCTTCAGCATGTACCGAAATTGGAAAGTTCATGGACACATCTTTATGACAATTAATGCACAAAGCAGAAGGTCCTTCGCTCTCCATGCCTGGAACTGTTTTAAATGTAGCCGTATGCGGGTCATGACATACAGTGCAGGTCATCCCAACCTGATAATGCGTGCTGGTCTGAAATTGGGACAACCCGGAACTGGGAAAGCTGTGGCACCGAGCACACAGGCTGTCCGTAGTGTCAACTGGCACGGGGTTGGCCGTGGGATCGGAGGCATGATTGGGCGGTATGGGGTCGTGACAGTCTGCACAGGAGACGGAATCTTTTTGCACTGAGCCATTTCCGGGGTCATAACCGGTGGCATGACAAACCAGGCAGTTTCCGGGTTTCCCTTCATCTGTCCACATTTTCGTAAACTTGGGATCACTCATTGACTGGCCGTGGGGACCTCCAGCCAGGGCATCCGTATACTTTGAATGGCAGGCCGAGCAGGCGATTTGTTGCTGCGCCTGTCCCGGGGTGTTTGCAGTACTTGTATGCGTATCTGCTTGGGCAACCAGATAGGTGGTTCCCGCTACAAGCAGGGCAATGACGATGGAAATGAGCAATCGCTTGATTTTTTTCATTTGGTGTCTCCTCTTCAAAAAGTTTTATTTCCTGGCAGGTATCCTATGACCGGATAGGAACCGGGGCTTGTCGGAACACAATACATCCAAGGCATGCTTCCTTCATAACGCCATCCCTGGCTCGGAAAACCTGCCAGCATGGGGTCTTCGGTTGGGCCACAGCCTCACAATCTTTCTTCTTCTCCTCTGAACACCCTTTGATCTCCCAGCAAGGTTTCCCGGCAGGGATGACCGGCAGAGCCAGCGCTTCCTTTTGCCAGCGCTGGTCCAGTCGATGTAGCAAAGCAAATACCAGGGCAGTAACCATGATCGGGATACCCAGGCGGAGAAGCAAGCCGAATAGGAAAGTCAGAACCACATCCATCAGGCACCTCTTGGTTTATGAATGCTAAGATCGTGGCGGCGTACCAGTTCGCCGATGAGTATCATTATTGCCATCGGAATGCCCAACCGCAAAACAGTAAAGAGGGTAACGACCAATGCGCTTTTCATGGCAACCATCCTTTCCTTTAGTATCTTTTTTCACTATCAGTCTACTGCTGAGCTCCACTGAATACAATTCGTTGTTCATCCAATCTTCAGCATGGGGGGCCTATCCCATGAAACAACCGATTACACCATCAACATACTGTCTATATCCCACGCCCGGAAACCTGAATTGGGTCATTATTGAGCAAGTCACCCCAATCGAGTAGGAGGCGGCGGCTAACCGCCTCCTCTCACACCACCGTACATGCGGGGCCGCATACGGCGGTTCATCAAGCAAAGCGCAGTTCTTGATACCGTTTGCTAATGCTCTTCAGCCCTGAGTTAAGCCAGTAGGCATTGCTCAGGGCTTGGTTTATCACAGGTGTGGCAGACAT
>JBEKEB010000255.1:0-4055 GCA_050014055.1 Anaerolineales bacterium
TCACCTTGACGCCAACCCGTACATTCACCCCAACCTGCACAGCTACTGTCACCAATACTGAGATTGCCTCAGCCACTCCCACTTGGACAATGACGCCAACAAGCTCGCCATCCGAAACCGCCACTGCCACTGCTAGCTTGAACCCGTCGGAGACTCCTACATCCATCTCCGGACCATAACCCTGGTTTTTTTCAGTGCAATCTATTCTTTAATTACTTTTGCGTCTCTTTTCTGGAACCTGTGGCTGCCACTTGGGAACTGAAAGGCAATCGGCCCATCTTGCGGCTGGTAGCGCGGGATCGATGGCTCTGTTCATGGCGATAGCCATTTATATGTCAATCCGTTGACTTCAATTTACCCGTATGGTACTATAAAGATACAGATTGTCTTTTCTAAATGGTAAGCAGGTGAATGATGAATAAAAGGATGATTTTTTACAAACTTATTGGAATTGGCCTGGCGGCGGCTTTCATTCTGACATCTTGCAATTTTGCCTCAGCTCCTGTTGCAACTGCCAGCGCGACAGCCACGCCGATGGCTTCGCCAACCCCGCTTGTGCCTACCGCAACAGTCTCGGCTGGTTCATCCGTGACCGAAACATCCACTCCAGGTTCCACAGCAACTCAGGTAGCCACCGAACCAGCCACTCCTACAACATCGCTTACGGCGCAGGTGAATCCAGGCATGAATGCGTATTGCCGGAAAGGTCCCGGGACAGACTACTTTTCAATTACATACTTGCAGGCGGGTAATTTTTATAAAGTAATCGGCCAGAACGGCTTGGAGACCTGGTGGCTGATCCAGGTTCCGGGGAACGTCACTTGCTGGATGGGCGACCCCACTTCCGTCACGCAGGGGCCGGTGGACACAGTCCCGATACTCATGGCTCCGCCTCTCCCTTCATCTGCCTCTTCTTTTGAAAATACATCTCATTGCGATCCTGTTCTGAATACCATGACCGTTTGGCTCACCTGGACGGCTGCCCAGGGCGCGACCGGATACAACATATACCGCAACGGGAGCTTGATCGCCAAACTGGAGGCAAAGCATCTTGCCTATACTGATAATGCACCGCGCGGCGTGAATATGAAGTACCAAATAGAAGCTTTCAATGATTATGGTGTGTCGTCTCGCCAAACCACCCGGGTCAGCGCATGTGTTTAGCCAATTAGATTGGAAAGCCCCTCCATTTCCGGAGGGGCTTTTTTTATTATCGAAATTGTTACGGCATTTGGTGGGTAAAGCGCCAGCTTTGACCGGATTGAGCTACCGTGGATTGCAGTCCAATTACCTCGAAACAGGTCGTGCCGGGTTTGAAGGGGAAGGGGCTGCCGTCCGGCTTGGTCAGCGAAACCACCTCCGTGGCGTTGCGCTGCCATTGAACTTTGTACGCCTGTCCATCCCGGAAAGCAAACGCATCCCCCGAACCGCTCAAAAGGATGTCATAAATTCCAGGACTGTAGAGTTCGTGATTTACGTACAGGACCACCACGTTATCGAACCCGACTGGTTGGTTGGTCAATTGGTCCGTTAATTGTGCATATTGCTCGGTCTGGCCAATATTGGTGACATCCGCCGTGTCGGAGAAACGCAAGTATTTTCCGCTGACCGGATCGTAGTCCCAGCGGTTGTAAGTCGCAGCAGAATAATGCACATACAGTTGTGTCCCGGCCAGGCCTCCCTCGGGAGCCTGGAGATTAAAGAACATGTTATTTAGATTCTGTTCCCCGTTGATGCCCCTCTTGGTGGCATAGGCACTCAAATCAGCCGTATTAACCACCAGGTAGTCAAGGCCGTTTGGATCGAAACGCTTCAACGGCGTGTACGGTTCCTCGACCACCATACGGTTAGCGAAATCTGACGCGTTGAATCGCTGCATCTCAGCCACATAAGCGGACCCAAAAGCAAAGACCGCCTTATATCCCTGCACCAAGTCGGCATCGATGAAGCGCCCCGAGCGGATTGGGCCCACCATGCTGGCATCGTTGCCGTAAAAAATGGCGGCAAAGCGGGTCGAGCCTTCCTCAGTGTAATAATCAAAAACAATATCTGCAAGGGAAAGTCCCCACTGCGGGCGCACACTGCGTGGCATATTCGAGACCTTGATCAGCATGGGACGGCGTTGCAGCAAAGCCGGGTTGGCGACCTTGAGGCCGGTTAAGGGATCCACCTCCGCAGGAAAGTTGGCCGGGCCATAACCTTCTGGCGGATAAGCAAGCGTCGGCGTAATGGTGGGTGAATTTGTTGGAAGCAGCGTTGGCGTTACAGTAAAGGTGGCTGTTTCGGTACTTGCTGCAATTGGAGTTGGGGTGGCTGTCGGGGACAATCCACAGGCGGGCAAAACCATTGACAGGAATACGGGAAGGAAAAGTAGCTTCTTCATAACCTGGATCCTCTTCAAAGATGGTAATGGTTATCATACCGCGTTTGTTCCGTTTGCGAGAGTGTGTCCGTTATTGTCTAAAAAATCACAGGTTGAACGCGTTTTGCCGAAAACCTCCTTAATATTCGGCTAAGTTCTCCGTTCGAATGGGTCCCACCGGTCAGTGTTCCTTAATTCCTTCCCCACCCCGGCGATTCCCAGATAGTTACGATGATTCTGAATTGGGAGAATTGGGCCATTAACCTTGTCACCCGAATTTTACAGGTTTTTTACATGGATCAGCATTGGAATTTACACCTCTTGTGTAAACTGGGCATAAGAAACAATCAATCTGAAAAAAAGGAGAAAATATGAAAACACCCGGTTTCTTTTCCACCCTGTCCCTTTCCCGCCTGCTTTCAACGGGAAGAAAGGCTTTCCTGCTTGCGCTTGGCGCACTGTTGATATCTGGACTGGCTTTCACCGTTCCAACCAGCCAGGCCTTTGCGGCCGCACCCACGCCGTTAATGTCAAGTACCGCCTTGACCAAAGCCTATCAGCATGACCTCACCTGGCTGAATTTGCAGCAGACCAATCTGGGTAAGGCGGACGCTCAGGTCGCCGTAGTGCAGAACCTGATCACCCAGGCTGACAACCAGTCAATTGATACCACCGCTCTCGCCAGCGCACTGGCCAGCTATCAATCCCGCTTGGCAACAGCCCAGACCTTCCACGATTCTGCATCCGCTGTTCTCTCCGCCCATACTGGCTTCGACGCCGGCGGAAACGTTACCGACCCCGTTGCCGCCACCGCAACCGTCCAGGCAGCTACATCAGATTTGCAGAATGCGCACAAGGATCTGGTGGCAGCCATGCAATATTTGATTAAGTCAGTCAAGGATTTTGCAAAAGCCAACCCCACTTTCTTCACGAAAATTGACGGCCTGACGGTTTCTTATCTGGACGAACAGGCCTGGCTGACCAGCCAGCAGGCGAATCTAAATAAAGCCACCACCGTCGTGACGAATGTCCAGAATTTGATCACCGCCGCCCAGGCCAATAGCCTGACGACCACCCTCCTATCCAAAGCCTTATCCACCTTTGAAACCAGGCTGACAGGTGCCCAGGCCTCTGGCACTGCTGCAGCCGGTATCCTCTCCACCCACGCAGGCTTCGATGCCAGCGGAAACGTCACCGATCCCACCGCCGCCGCGACAACCGTGAACACAGCCCGCACAAACCTCCAGGCTGCACACAATTCCCTGGTCCATTCCGGCGACCTGCTGCTCGCGTTGACCTTGTGGCATGATACCAAGCACATCCCTGCTTCATCGCCGGTCGTTCCGGCCTATAAATTGGCCCACCAATCCACACAGGCACTCTATGATTCCGTCAAAGTGGAATTAAATTCACATGTCCAGGGACTCCTGGACCGCCTGAATAACCTCTTGAACATCTTATCCGGCGAACTCTAATTAATACCTTTACCTGGATAAAGAAGCCCGGCCAGCACGGTCGGGCTTTCATATTTCATTTTCTTTACGTTATTTTTCCCTATTTTATCCCTTCTTCTAACATTACAGCGCGACATTGGCGAATAGGATAGCAAGTCGGTCCAATTTTGACTTACGATGAGAGAGATAAGCGACATAATTGCGCTTCTGGTAGTACTTCACCCGGCCCAAGGCAGTCG
>JBEKEB010000256.1:0-4018 GCA_050014055.1 Anaerolineales bacterium
GATTTCAGGAGCGCTTGGCTCGGTGGGTTTTATTTCTCCACTTGGCGAACATTTCTGCGGGAATTGCAATCGCCTGCGCCTGACTGCTGACGGACGCTTGCGTTCATGCCTGGTGATCCCAACGGAAGTCTCATTACGTGATGCATTACAAAGGGGTGAACCGCTCGATAAATATTTCTTTCAGGCTATTTCAAACAAACCTATGCAGCATAATTTGGTCATCTCTGCACCTGCAGGTTCGCAACGTGGCATGAGTCAGATTGGAGGATGAAATGAATCAGGTTACCGCCCTTTTCTTTGCAACCCTGCGCGACCGTGCAGGCATAAAATCCGTGGAATTACAGATTCCGCCCGAAACGAATATATCGGAGTTTAAATCCATTTTAACCAATAGATATCCAGCACTGGCGGGTATGATTAATCATATGTTGGTGGCCATTAATCATGAATATGTTTTCGATGAAACTGTCATTCCCGAACATGCGGAAATTGGATTATTCCCTCCTGTTTCAGGCGGCTAAACTACAATGGATCATCCAACTGTTTTTTACATAACCGAAGAAGAAATTGACTTGAATCGATTGCTCGAACAAATTACGCTCCTTCCTACCGGTGCGGCAGCGATCTTTACAGGGATAGTGCGCGGAATTACCACTAGCGGCCAGGCCCATGAAACCACCATGCTTGAATACGAAGCCTATAAGCCAATGGCAGAAGCAAAGATGAAACAAATTGCTGGTGAAATCCGCACCCGCTGGGAGACTGTCGAAGGAATTGCCATAGTCCAGCGAATCGGGCGGCTTTATCCGCGCACGCCAACTGTAGTAGTCGCCTGCACCGCTGCGCATCGCAATACGGGTGTATTCGAAGCAGCCCGATATGGCATTGATCGTTTGAAGGAAATCGTGCCTGTCTGGAAAAAGGAGGTTGGTCCCACGGGTGAAGAATGGCTGGAAGGAAATTACATTCCGAAGCCGGATGGGAATAACTAAAGGCGCCCATTAATAGAGTTGATTGTTTTTCCCAACCTACGTCACATCCCATATAATTTTGTGGACCCGAAAAGCAGGAACGCCATAACAACGGTGATCAAAATGCGAACGGGTTGAATTCCGAATGGAATTAGTAATTTCTTTCTCTCGAAAACCGAGAATTTTTTCCTTGGGTATCTTGATATGAAATTGTCTTAGTAAAAAAGCTAATGTCTTTTTTTCAAAAGGTCCTTGCCGAGGATTCGAACCTAGAATCAAGCATATTTGAGCTTAAGAGGTGGGTTTTTTAAAGAAAGGCATCCATAACAATCTACCATACCCCCCGGCCTAATTCAAGCGGCCCTGAATTGAAAGGCATGGTAAGATTAATTAGGTTATGGATATGAACATGCTTGATGTGCCATGAACACACTTGCCGTGGACTTCAAACAGTTGGACGTTGCGACCAAACTGGTTCTTACGTTTCCGTCTGTTACTACCTCAGCCAAAATGGGCTATCCTAATTATCAACCGGCAGTGGTCAACCTGATTGCCGTGCAGACCATCAACTTGACTGCAGATTATCAGAGACAAATATCAGGGATGTCGGGCGGTCTATCGGAAACTGGCGCTAAGGCTAGTCTGATTTACTGGTTACCAAGCCACAGCCTTGTGAACCAACCCAAACCCCTTAGCAGGTTTCGGAGAATTGATTGAAACTTAGTTTTCTTGCTTTTACCAGTAGTGGTACGATGAGGTCTATCCCGTGAGTTATCCTCCGATAATCCTCATTTACTTCTTTTACGGACTGTCTTTTTTTAGCATGGGATTATTGGTTATGCTAGAAGGCGGGCGATCCTCGGATGCGCGCCTTCGCCGGGCTTTACGGCCCCTGGCAGCTTTTGGCTTGATCCTTGCAGCAAATGAATGGCTGGAAATGGCCCAGTCGGTGACAGAATATGGCGGACATACCTTCCCTACCTGGATGATCGCTCTCAGGTTGGGGATGCTAGCTTTTTCTTTTGTTTCCCTGGCAGCGTTTGGCAGCTATCTCATGGTGATATCCAGGACAGCCTGGAGGTTGATTCTCCTGGTCCCATTGGGACTGGAAAGTTTTTGGGTCTTTGGCCTGGTATTGCTAAAAGGATATTATTCAGTGCCCATATTATGGGATATCGCGGACAATTGGACACGATACTCTTTGGCAATTCCAGCCGCAATTCTTGCAGCCATCGGGTTGGTTGTTCAACAACGGGTTTTCCGCCGGGCAGGATTGGTCTCCTTCGGACGGGATGCACTATGGGCAGCCGTTGCATTCGGGTGGTATGGTCTGGTGGGTCAATTGTTTGTTCCATCATCTCCGTTGCCTCCATCCAACGTAATCAACCAGGAACTTTTCAATCGTTTATTTGGCATCCCCGTGCAAGCCTTTAGTGCCTTGATGGCAGGAGTGGCCGCCTTCTTTGTTATTCGCTTTCTGAGGGCTTTTCAAGTGGAAACCGACCGACAAATAAACAGCCTTCAGGAAGCCCGGCTGCGGGAATCAGAACAAAGGGAAACACTTAAAAGTGAATTATACAAGCGCATCGTGGCCGCTCAGGAATCGGAACGCCAGCGGATAGCCAGGGAACTTCATGATGAGACCGGCCAGGCGTTGACCGCCATCGGTATGGGATTGCGCAGCCTGGAGGCAGACGTAAAGAGTTCTGGACGCGGCAGTACCAAGCAAAATCTGCACCAATTGGAATCCCTGACGGCTCATTCCCTGGATGAATTACAGCGCTTGATTGCCGATCTGCGGCCTTCCCACCTTGACGATTTAGGAATTTCTTCCGCTTTGCGTTGGTACGCAGGGAATGTTCAAGAGCGGACCAAAATTGATGTACAGGTTGTGACACGTGGGAATGAACCCAACATCCCTTCCCCTGTGAAAACGGCTACCTTCAGAATTATCCAGGAAGCTTTGACCAATGTTATAAAACATGCCCACGCCACGCAGGTCAGGATTCACTTATCCTATTCAGCCCGGGAGATACGCGCCCGGGTGGTCGATAATGGACAGGGATTCAATCCAAGTATGGTCGAATCTGCCGGGCGGATTTCTTGGGGCCTGAAAGGTATGGAAGAACGCGCTTCTTTGCTGGGCGGCAAACTCAAAGTCAATTCGAAACCAGGAGAAGGAACAACTGTGGATGTGACTGTTCCATTCTCCCAGGAGGAAACCGATGAAAATCCGGCTGTTGTTGGTTGATGACCATCAAGTAGTACGATCGGGTCTGCGCATGTTGCTTTCCAATGAAAGCGATGTAGAGATTGTTGGTGAAGTCGGAACCGCCCATGAGGCCCTGGAGGCAGTCAAATCGCTATTGCCAAATGTGGTCCTGATGGACATTGGCTTGCCGGACCTTTCCGGCATTGACGCGACGCGCGAGATCAAACGCACCAATCCCGAGGTAGCCGTAGTGGCCCTGACCATCCATGAAGATGAAGAGTATTTCTTCAAGATGCTGGAGGCAGGTGCTGGAGGGTATGTGCCCAAGCGCGCCGCGCCAGAAGAATTGCTAACAGCAATTCGCGCCGCCGCAGCCGGGGAAGTCTACCTGTATCCATCCCTGGCGAAACTGTTGGTAAAAGATTACCTTATCCAGGAACATACCAGCGAGTCGGGTAAAGCTCTGGATGGTCTGACAGAACGGGAACAGGAAGTGTTGCGCTATCTCGCAGATGGGGTGGCTAACGCCGAGATTGCTGAGGCACTGGTGATCAGTGTAAAAACCGTGGAACGCCATCGTGAGAATATAATGCAAAAACTTGGACTGCACTCCCGTTCGGAATTGGTGCGGTATGCCATCCGGAAGGGCATCATCAAGCCCTAGCTTTTCGATCTCTTTCAACGGCAAAGCCTGCTGGAACCTCCAGCAGGCTTTTTTATGTGCGCCCAGCATGGGCGTTGGCTAGAAGGTGAAAGACCTTTATGGAGGCTGATTGCGCTAACCATTAGCCGAGAGCAAGGGCGTCACCGTGAGGTGGGGTCTGAAGGAAGCTGG
>JBEKEB010000257.1:0-4012 GCA_050014055.1 Anaerolineales bacterium
TCAAGTGCATTGAGCACCATTGCGATTGGCTGCTCCAGCAGTCCCTGACCGATCCGGATGCCAGCCGACTGCAGCGCCGCTACCAGAAACATCGCCCCAGCCTGTTCGTCTTCCTGTACCGCCGGGATGTCTCTCCGACCAACAATGTCAGCGAACGTGCTTTGCGTCCTTCGGTCATTCATCGCAAGGTCATCGGCTGTTTCCGTTCCAAATGGGGCGCACGCGCCTACGCAGCCCTGGCCACGGTCATCGATACTGCCGAACTGAATGGCATCCACGCTTTCGCCGCCATCCAAACCTTGTTCGGTCGCCCTTCCCTCCCGCTCCCGCTAGGGGGGTGAGTTGATACGGTTTTATTTTAGAACATATGTACATATTTGGCAAGGGTTGGGAACGAAAACCGTAAACCGTAGAAAAGAAAATATGATGATTAATGAAAAAAATCCACCTGCTAACCGGGGAATAGCACGCGGATTGGATGGATGCAACGGATGTGTGTGGATCCATTATTGGGCCAAAACGATACAAAACAGCCGCGATGGCCCAGACTGTTTTCAATATCGGCGAACAAAAACCAGAAGGCTGTGTCGTAAATCTCGTTTTATGTAAACCATATTAACTATAGACTTACATTATGGTTAATGGTATTCTATTGTTATAGATAGGAGATAATGAATATGGAAACTTACGCAACCAGCAAGGGCCAGATTGTCATCCCGGCCTCCTTGCGGAGAAAATACGGCATCAAAAAAGGCACAAAGATTATTATCCTGGACAATGGCGAGTCAATTGTCCTGAAGCCAATCACCGAGCAGTATCTTCAAAAGCTGCAAGGCTCATTGAAGGGCAAAGGGGGCATGAAAGTGCTACTTGAGGAACGCCGCAAAGACGAGGCGAAGGAGTAAGCATGGTCAGCAAAGTACTTGACGCTTATGCCATTATGGCCTTCTTTGAAGATGAGCCTGGCGCGGAGGTTGTGCGAAACCTGCTTCTCAAAGCGGAGGCTGATGACGTAAAGCTGCTCATCAGCGTTGTAAATCTGGGTGAGGTCTGGTATTCGATCGCACGTACGAATTCCCCTGTAACCGCGGATCAATATATCCAGGAAATCCAGGGGATGGCAATTGATATCGTGGATGCGGACTGGCCGTTGACCCGCCAGGCCGCGACATTCAAAGCCAATGGGAATATCTCGTACGCGGATTGTTATGCGGCTGCGCTGACGAAGAATCGCAAAGCGGAGTTGATTACGGGTGACAAGGAATTCAAAGCCCTGGAGGGCGAAATTACCATTGCATGGATATAGAAAGCCAGAGGCGTTCAATGGTGGCGGCAACAGCCAGCCGCGGCGGAATGGAAAGAACAAGGGTCAAATAATCGGGCATTCCATGAAAAAGCCCTTGCGAGGCTGGAGGCAAGGGCGGTAAAGCGTCCTTGTGCGATGAGCCGGGGGATTTATTCCGCGGCGATCCATGCGGTGATGAACAGGAAAAAAGCCAGGTGGGTAAGTTATTCTCTACTTCTCGAATTAAGGCCGTAAGAAAACTCTTCTGCCGATGGAAGCCGGATCGACCTTTCTTCATTGTAAAGTTATTAATATTGCACGTCTCCCTTTTCGAGTGTAGAATGGTGTTAACTGATAGTATTTCGTTGTCAGTGTGAGTATTTTCGTTCCTCGCAATATCGCATAACTCACTATAATAGACTTTTATTAGCTGAAAACTGACGACCAGACAGTTTACGCCCTTTTTAACCATGATCAAGCCTGGAAATCGTGCTAAAAATGGTTTTAGAGGGTGTGATTCACTTTCGAAGAACGATGTGTAGTAACTTATGCGGTATTGCCGTTCCTCGAATGTCCTGGTTGTCCGCTTCTAACGGTGAAACGAATGGATTCTATTTCTGGCAAATTCTGCCCGGTCTGCAATCATAAGAACGAACCCAGCGCGACGGTGTGTGCCTATTGTGGGTCGCCTCTCGAATACAGACAGGAGAGCCCATCCACTACCCGACGCGTGAATCAAAAGGAAGAGGAAACGAATGTCCTGCCTCATATAATCGAGGAGGCCTTCAAAAAGACTTTCAAGCCCCCCGAAGAAGGGATCGCCATCTACGTCAAGGATCACGCTGCACCGATCGAGATCCTCAAAGAGGGCGAATTCACTCTCGGCCGCCGCACCACCGAAGAGGTCGAGCAGGCTTTCGTCGACCTCAAACCCTTCGGCGGTTATGAGAACGGCGTTTCGCGGCGGCACGCCCTGATCCGCCGGACCGACCATGGCTACGAGATCCTCGACCTGGGCTCCTCCAACGGAACCTGGTTGAACAAGAAACGGCTGACCCCCGATAAGCCCTATCCGCTTGAAAATGGCGCCGAGTTCTACCTGGGCCGGTTGCAGATCTTCGTGATCTATCAGGAATTGGCTGCCAAACCCTGAGCACCAAGATGCGCTCAGGTCCGGGATTTTCTGGGAGTGAGCATGGATAGTTCGTACAATCCAGCCGAGGACAAACTTAGCCAGGCCGCCGAGTTCATCAGCACCGGAAAGCAGGAGGATGCGCGCTTGCTGTTGCGTGAAGTGCTGATGGCCGACCAGAACAACCTGCTGGCCTGGGAACTGATGTTTCATATCGCCCACAACCAGGAAGAGAAAACCTTCTGCCTCAAGTCCATCCTCACCCTGCGTCCGGACCACCCCTGGGCCAGGCAACAACTGGCCGAGATCACCCCCCCAGCCGAGATCAACCCCGCAGCCGAGATTCCCACACAGATCTTGTCACAGGCCAATCCAATCCTGCTTGGGGTGGCTCTGGCCCGGACCCCACCTGCCCCCGGCGGGGTGACCCTCAAAGAATCGAAGAAGAAGAAAGAACCATCACGATTCCTGCTGGCCGCGGCGATCGTCATCGTAGGCCTGGTTTGCGTTGGCATGGCGGCCTTCACCATCGATCGCGTCGGCGTCCTTTACAGGACCTCACCCGCAGATCTGACGGCCACGGCCCTCGCAGCCCATGACCAAACCTGTCAGGCGCTGATCCAGCAGGCGCTACAGGCCTCTGGGAGTTCCTGCCAGCAGATGGGCTCCAATAAAGTTTGCTACGGGAATAACATCCTCAAGGCGAATCTCAGTCCGTCGACCTCCGAGCGTTTCACTCAGCGCGGCGATGTAGTGGATATCGGCATGCTGCTCGGCCTGTCCGCGTCCCCGCTTGAACTCGATAAGGACCAGTGGGGGGTCGCCGTCTTCAAAGTGCTCGCCAATCTGCCCGACTCCCTGCCCGGCGAAACGGTGACGCTGCTGGTCTTCGGCAATACCCAGCTGGACAATAGCTCCGGCAGCCTGGAGGCGTTCCATTTTACCAGCGAGTTCGGGCAGATCATATGCAATAAGGTCAATCTGGACGGCATCATGATCACCATGTCGAAAGGACAGGGCGTGCACTTCATGGTCAACGGCACCGAGCTAACCCTGACGGGCAATGCCAGCCTTAAAGCCGCCAAAAACGGGACCATGCAGGTCAGCCTGTACAGCGGCGCAGGCGAGGTCGTCTCCCAGGGCCAGGAACAATACTTCGGCGCCGGCCAGCAGGTCAGCGTCCAGTTGGGAGGCCCGGGCGGGTCGGATGCGATCAGCCCGCCGTCCACACCCGAGCCGCTCTCGCCCGATGAGCTCAAATTGGCCTGCAGCCTGGGAGGCCAGTACTGCTCCCCGAGCGAAATCACGCCTGTCAGTCCGGGTGAGGCCCAGGCGACCGTCGAGGCCGGCCTGGCCACCTCCACCTCCACCCGTACCCCAACGGCACCGACAAAGACCCGCACCTTGACCAAAACACCCTTCGGGGCGCCGACGGCAACACACACCTCCATGGTCACCGCAACGAACACCCCGATTACGCCCACCAACACCCCGATAACGCCTACCAACCCCCCGATTTCGCCTACCCAGACCCCGCTCCCGCCCACCGGCACCCTGACTCCCACCCATACCCCGATCCCGCCCACCGGCACCCT
>JBEKEB010000258.1:0-3959 GCA_050014055.1 Anaerolineales bacterium
CTTCCTTTGCCAGCGATATCTATTTTGATCAATATGGCAATGGTGATTTATTTATCAACGCGGTTGATTGGGCCGCCGGGCAGGGCAATATGATCAATTTGACATCCAGCCAACCAGTCAGCCGGCAATTGCGCCTGCCAAGTAGCTTCACTGTTTTACTGCTGGCTTTTGCTTTTGTCATTCTGATCCCTGGGTTGATTATCGCGGCTGGTGTATGGTCCTGGTTGGTTCGGCGTTCACGAGGATGATCCCATGATTAAGCGCTCCACCTGGATTTTGCTTGTATTATTGGTTCTGGCCGTTGGTGCATATTTCTTTATTGAGAACAAACCTTCAAAGATAAATGCGTTGACACCCTCGCCTACCGGAGGCAGTTTCCTCATCACCCAGGCTCAAGGTGTTTTACAAACCTTGCATATTGTCGATAATAAGGGCAATAACTTCCAAATGCAAAGGGATTTGAGCAAGGCATGGGTGGTTACTGCGCCAACCTCCGGGCCTGCTGATCAAGGCTTGGCTGGTGCTGCTGAGACTCAGGTAGGTGCGCTAAGTATAGTTACCACGCTCAGTACGCCACCCGCTTTGAGCGATATAGGCTTGGCAGTTCCGGCTGACACCATTGATCTGGTATTTGTCAACGGTACGAGCCACAAAATGGAAATTGGGGACCTGACCCCAACCAGTAGCGGATACTATGTTCGTTTCGACGGTGCAAAAATCTATGTGATTGAAAAGTCAGGGATCGATTCCCTACTGAATCTGCTTACCACTCCGCCATTCCCGCCCACGCCGACGCCTCTCCCGACATCTGATACCACTAGTACCCCGGCATCCGAGATTTCCTCTCCGACACCTAAATAGGGTATTGAAAATCAACTGAAAAAAGAGTATTCTAATTAAAATCAATTTTCTAAGGAAGTAAAATGGAAAATCCTTTACTGCTTGAGGAGGAAGAAGAATATTCACCGATCGCTCGCCTGATTGAGTTGGGACGGCAGAAAACCTATGTAACCATTGATGACATCCTGCACTTCTTTCCCGAGGCTGAACAGGATGTTGAACAATTGGAGGAGGCCTTTGCAGCACTCCTTAGTGCTGGTGTGGCGTTTGTGGAAGATACTCCTACAACCGAACCCCCAGAGGATGAGCTGGTCGCTGTTGAAGAAACTGAGACTGAGGTTGAACCAGAACTTTCGTTGGATGACTATCTCGCCAATATTGACACCGATGATACCATCGGGTTGTATCTCAAGGAAGTCAGCCGTGTCCCGTTACTGACCGCAACCCAGGAAGTTGAACTTGCCCAGCGCATCGAACGCGGGCGTATGGCACGCGAAGAATTGGCGCGCGGCAACGTTAGCCAGCGTCGCCGGATTGAACTCCGCAAACTGATCGAAGATGGCTGGGCAGCCCGCGAACACCTCATTACGGCCAATTCTCGGTTGGTAATTAGTGTCGCCAAGAAATATATGGGACGCGGCGTACCATTTCTCGATTTGATCCAGGAAGGCAATATCGGCCTTATCCGGGCCACCAAGAAATTCGACTATCGCCGCGGCCATAAATTCAGCACCTATGCCACTTGGTGGATCCGCCAGGCCGTGACCCGCGCTATTGCGGACCAGGGCCGCACCATTCGCGTCCCAGTCCACATGGGCGATCAGATAAACAAGCTTCTGCGCGTTCAGCACCAGTTAACCCAACGCCTCGGTCGCGAACCAACCGTCGAGGAAGTGGCGGAAGCGTTGGAAGTGCCTCCAAAGAAGGTGGAGAACATGATCCAGGTGGCGCGTCGCCCGCTCTCGTTGGAGACGCCAACGGATGATGAAGAAGATTCAGTCTTGGGCGATTTTATCGAAGACGATGAAGCCGCTCCTCCCGATGAAACCGCAACATATAATTTGTTGCGCGAGCATTTAAGTGAGGTCTTGAATGGGCTGCCTCCACGCGAAGTACGAATTTTACAATTACGCTATGGGTTACTGGATGGCCAGGCCTATACCCTGGAGGAAGTCGGACGCAAGATGGGCGTGACACGGGAACGCGTTCGTCAGATCGAAGCTCAGGCATTAAGCCGCTTGCGTCATCCATCCATTCGTCGTAAATTGCGTGATTACTTGGGTGAATAGCCTGAATCTGAAATCCCGCCACTTTTCTAGTGGCGGGATTTTTTTATTACATCGGGAAGAAGATATCAACAGGTGCACCTATTTATTAAAGAAGCAGTAAAATAACATCATGAAATTAACCATTCGTCAGGTCTTTTTCATCGTTCTCGTTCTTGGTTTATTCATGATGACACTGCGCCCGATCGCCGACCCGGATTTCTGGTGGCATTTGCGGACAGGCCAGTTCATCATTCAAACGCACACCATACCTCACACTGATCCGTTCTCATATACCATGGTTGGTAAGCCATGGATCACTCACGAATGGTTGTCAGAGATATTAATTTATGCCCTCTTCCAGTTGGGCAGTTATGGATTACCGATATTTACTTTTTCCATTTTCATCACTGTGGCGTTCTTGCTCGCTTACCTGCGCAGCCCGGCAGAGACGCGACCTTATGTGGCTGGATTTGTGCTGCTTTTGGGTTCTGTCGCTACTGCACCTACGTGGGGAGTGCGCCCGCAAATGGTTTCTCTTCTTCTTGCTAGCCTGTTCTTATTTTTACTTGACGGCTACCGGCGCAATGAAAACCTTTACTTCCTTGTCCCGCTTCCATTAATTATGCTGGTAT
Source organism: Anaerolineales bacterium (assembly GCA_050014055.1). Lineage (GTDB taxonomy): Bacteria > Chloroflexota > Anaerolineae > Anaerolineales > Villigracilaceae > UBA877. The sequence continues at coordinate 2,741 of JBEKEB010000258.1, forward strand.
GGGTTAACCTGCATGCTGGCTATTTCCTTGGTCTTGTTCTTATTTGTATTTTTATTGCCGGTGGATTGACAGACCTGCTTCTGTCTGGGTTTTTGAAAAGAGAGCAGGTTCTACATGTGCCAAACCTCAAACCTATCCTCACCTTGTGCATAACTTTGGGCGTTTGCGTCTTGGCAACCCTAGTGAACCCGAATGGCGTGCTTATCATTATCTATCCATTCCAGACCTTGACCAGCTCGTCCATGCAGCAGTTCATCCAGGAATGGTTCTCACCTGATTTCCACCAGCTGATGTGGCAGCCCCTCGCCTGGCTTATCCTGGCTCTTATCGGCATTGGCATGCTCAATAAAAAGTACATTTCCACGACCAATATCCTGCTGACAATCGGGTTCGGATATGCTGCATTAATCTCGATGCGAAATATCCCTTTTTTCGCTCTTGCGGCTATCCCGGTATTAGCGGAACAGATCGGTTCCTTGATAAATATCCACTCAACTGTCTATGCTCCAGGCAGATTATTTCGATTGTTTGTCCCCATTCTGCTGGTCGGTATTTTATTGATCACCTGCCTGCGTTTTATTCAAGTCGTTCAGGAGCAACCCCGAACAGAGGCTGAAAATTTCCCCAAAACCGCTGTGGATTGGTTACAAAATAATGCGCCTGCAGGGAATCTTTTCAATTCATATAATTGGGGCGGTTATCTCATCTGGCGTTTGTTCCCTCAGTATAGGGTGTACATTGACGGGCGTGCGGATGTTTATGGAGATGCTTTTATCGTCGATTACTTAAGTATTTACAACGCCGAACCTGGCTGGGAAGATAAGCTGAATAATCAAGATATACAGACAGTCCTGGTTGAATCTGACGCCCCTTTGGCCATCGCCCTCCGTCAATCCCCTGCCTGGCACGTCTCCTTTTCAGACAAGCAAAGCACCATATTCATAAAATGAGTTGTTGAAAAAGCGTGAAAACTAGACAATGGTTACTACGCGACCTTTTTGCCTTGCTAAAGCTTCTTCACCGCTTCCAGCACCTCGGTACTATGCTCGGCCGGCCGGACATTTTCGAAAACTTTGGCAATACGGCCATTGGAATCAATTAGAAAAGTCGTTCTCAATACGCCCTCATATCCGCGCCCCATAAATTTCTTGGGTCCCCATACACCATACTCGTCACATACTTTGTGACCGTTATCAGCTAAGAGTGGAAATGGCAGGGA
>JBEKEB010000259.1:0-5853 GCA_050014055.1 Anaerolineales bacterium
TGGCCGCGCTTGCTTCGGCCAGCCTGTCGGATCCACGCCCGCGTGCCCTGCGCGCACTGGGCAAGACCCTGGAACAAATCCAGGGTAAGTCAAACTAAATTGTATTTCGAGAAAGGATAATCCCATGCTTGATTTCATCTATGTACTCACCGTTCTGGCCGCCGTGATCCTGTTCGGCGCGTTGATTTCGATCGGCAACGAACGCCAGCGCAAGGCCATCGATGGCTTACGCGAACAGGCCGTCCGCTGGGCGGAGGCCGATCTGCGGCTGAAGCGCGCCCGCGCCACGCGGGATGTGCAGGTGACCGACCCGCGTGCGTGGCTCGAAGGAGTGACTTCCCACCTGCTGGGTGTCCCTGCGCAGATAGTCCAGCTGACCCCCTGGGCGGAGAATGGCCTGAACGCTATCCTGGCCCCCTGTGCAGACGGTCGCAACCTGGTTCTGACATCCAACCTGCCCTCCGTTTTTGTAAAGGCCAGCCGGGCGCGCGGCAGCCGCCGCTTGCGGAAGGCGGAAGTCGGGATTCTCGGCGTCCACCCAGGGCGCGTCCCGGTCCACGAGATGAATATCGTCACCTGTGGTACGTTCTTCGACCTGGAAGCCAAGTTGGCCTGGCAGCAGGTTGCAAGCAGCCCCTTGGACAGCGAACGGCTTTACCTGTTCGAAGTCCCGCCGGCCGGAAAGCATTAACAGGAATGCACATGCCCGGGCCTTCCAACAATTTCTTCACCCGGCGCGGCATCCCGGTGCACGGTATCCCGCCCGCAGTGCTCGCCAAGGCCCGCCAGATCATTGCCAGACTGGAGGCCGGCACGCCGTACTGGAAGCTGCACGGCAAACGCCTGCAGTTCAACCGTTGCGTCATCTCGATCCCGGTTGGGCGCACCTGGCGCATCCTGGCCGAAGATAAGGCCGGGCGGGTGCAGGCCCGCCAGGTGCTCTCGCATTCCCGCTACAACCACCGGCTCGCTCAATTCTAGTTCCATCTTTTGGAGGCATCCATGTACAAGAAGCTATTCAAAGCAATCCCTTATCTCTTCTACGGTATCCCGTTTCCCCTCTTCCGCAAGTACGAGAAGGGCCAGGGCTCGGCAGAGTTCGGAACGATTCTGGCGGGTCTGATCGTGGCCGTCCTGATCGTGATAGCCATCTTCCGTGACTCGCTGATCTCCCTGTTCCAGCGCATCGCCAGCCTGATGGGCGGCGGGTAGGCGAACCAGCAGCCGGCGGTCTGGATGACCGCCGGCTCAGGTTCGAGGAGAATCTCATGTTTAAGAAAAATGAAAGCGGCCAAAGCGCCGTTGAGTTCGCCCTGGTCGTATCCATCGCCATCATCATGTTCCTCGGAATGATGCAATTTGGGATGTACTTGTTTGGGCTGTCCATCGTTGAGAACGCTGCCCGGAATGGTGCCAGGCAGGGATCGGTGAGCCAGTCCTGCCCGGCCTGTGAGGCCAGCGCGGCCGCGCAGTCCGCCATCCAGGGGCAACCGGTGATCCGGGATGCAGCGGTAGCCGTACTGGCTCCGGGCGGGGTGGTGGGATCGACCGTACAGATCCGCGTCACGGCCCATATCCCCATGATCGTGCCGGGTGGAAACACATTTGGCCTGGGACCACTTACAACCGTCGCGGCAGAAGCAACATTCCGCCAGGAAGGCTGGAAACCATGAAACGGGCAAAGCGCGGCCAACCATTCAGGCACAACCCGACATCCATTAAGCAAGCCGGGCAGACGACTGTCTTCTTCACCCTGATCCTGACCGGCCTGCTCATCCTGACCGCCGTAGCCATCGAAGTAGGCAGGATCGTGTACGCACGCGGAGAAGTCGGCAAGGCAGCCGACGCAGCCGCCCTGGCAGCCGCCGCCCGCATCAATGTGCCTGAGTACCGGGAGACCGGCCAGGTGGTCTTTCTCCCGGATGTATACAGCAACGCCCAGGATATGGCCAGCATGAACGCTTCGTATTTGGCGAAGCGCAACATCCCGGTCACAGTGTCGGATATTTCCATCCAGGGCAAGAAAGGATGGATGAAGAAAAAGATTATGAAGGAAGAAATCGTTACGAAAACCACCTTACCAATCGGCTTCTATGTTCGCCCGTCCGCCACCCGCATGTACGGTAGCCTGCCGCCAGCAGATGCTCCGGACTGGGAGATTTGGCGTCAGGCTCTTCAGGCCTCGGACCTGAAAGAGATCAAGCTGGTCGAGGAAATTCTCGCTACCGGCTTGACTCTGCGCGAAGCCGGGGTCGCCATGGTAGCCATCACTGCTCCCCGGAAAAAGAACCCGGCATGAAAAAACGCATCATGCTTATTCTCCTGGGCATGCTTGCCATGGTTGATGCCCTCTTCGGCTCTAACTAACGATATGCGTATCCATGAAATCATTGCCCTGATCACCCTGTTCCTTTGGTTGACACTTGGAACCATCTGGGATTTACGCGCCAAGGATCATAAACTCCCGCTCTGGTTTTCGCTGGTACTTCTCCTGCCGGGCCCACAATTTGTTCAATATCAAAAGTTGGTCGCAGGCCCCCAGAAGGGGATGGGATACCCTGCGGGTACGATGTCCCCTAAAGGGTGCTGCGCGACGACCAGCCCTGGCGGGGTACACGTCCTGCCGGGCCAACTTTTAATGTTTTTTCTTTCGCGACAATAAAGATTATTTTGAGGCCTCTTATCTTGCCTTGAAGATAAACGGTTCCCCAGAACTCCCTTTGCTATTTTATTATGGGGCGCTTAATAGTTAGGACGACAGCATGGGCGGGAGCCGGGTCGAGCAGTTGACGAAATAACCACTGTTGGAGGCGAGAGGCCTAAACATTAAAATCACCTCACAATATTATCTTTCTCTGTATAATTATCTCGCTCCCGGAGATTCCATTTCCCAAACTCACCTTCGGTTATGAAAAAACACCTGCCCATCTTTATTTTAATCCTTCTCAATGTCCTTATCGGGATCGCAATAGTCCAAGCTTATGGCGAAAGCTCGGATGAATCCGGCATTTTCGCGTATGGAGAAGAATCCCTGCAAGCATATTCAAACCTCTTCAAAACCGACATACAGACCAACCTTGCGAAATTGAATAGCGTAGGTGGAATTCCTCGAAACGCGAACGATTATGGCCCGGCCTATGCAATGGTCACCATCTTATTGGCGAATGGGCTGCATGCGATCATCCCGGCCTGGTCCCATATCGACGGCTGGCATTTTAGCGAGTTTATTTCTTTTCAAGTTGGCATCTTGAGCCTGTATTTCTTATCAAGAAAATGGATGGGCGGCTGGGCTGCCTTCGGGACTGCCCTTCTATTTTCCACCCAACCGCTCTTATGGGGGCACGCTTTCATCAATCCCAAGGACACCCCCTTTCTGGCATTCTTTCTTGCCAGCGTCACTTTGGGCATTTACATGGTTGATGCCCTGCCCGCTTCCCTCGACCCGAACGCCGGTCAACGGCCCGATACATGGTCGCCCCGGTGCCTGATGGATGAAGCGGGTCACGCCTCATCTTCTTTGAAAAAAATTATCAGTGCACTATTAATCATTTATCTTCTGCCGACTTATTTTATGATCACGGGCATCTCGAATGGATTGGTCAGGATGGTGATCACCTATTTCTACCGCGCCGATAAAACAAGCCGCCTGGGCCAGTGGTTTGCCCGGCTCGCCACAAACGCTGACCGCTTACCGCTGGACAATTACGTTCACAAAGCGCAAGCCATACTCTTTCGTTGGCAGATTGATTACATCCTGGCCGGTTTATTGATCGGCATATTGATTTTTCCATGGATTTTTCCCCAGTATTTTAGAAGGTTTGTGCGGCAAGGACTGGTGCCATTCCCCAGACGCACGATGGGTCTTTTCCTGAACCCAATGGTTCTCGCTGCCGGATTGGTGTTAGGTTTCACCACTTCGATTCGAATCGCTGGCCCTTATGCAGGCATCCTGGTGATGCTCTATGCAATTTCCAAATCCTGGAGAAAAGCAACTCTGCTCGTGATCCCTTATGCTTCCATTGCGATCCTGACGAGTTTTCTAACATGGCCTTATCTCTGGGGGGGACCCATCAACCGATTTATTGAAAGTGTTACCTTGATGAGTAATTACCCACTCCAGGAATACATATTATTCCAGGGCGTGCATTTTCCCCCGAACGATTTGCCAAGATATTTCTTGCCCTACCTGATGTCGGTTCAGCTCACTGAAGTTGTGCCCTTCCTTTTCTTAATTGGGCTTGTGCTTTTAGTGTGGAATCTTTTCAAAGGCCATCAGGTTGAACTCTTTTTACTAACAATCACCTGGTTGGTCGTTCCAATCCTGTTCGTGATCTTCAATCGGAGCACAATCTATGATAACTTCCGTCAATATTTGTTCTTGTTACCGCCGATTTTTATTACCGGCGGTATCGCTCTGGAGGCATTCCTCAAAAGGATCAAATGGAATCCACTCAGGGTCTTGATCTTGTGTGCTCTGATTGCCCCTGGAGTGTATGCCGACATCAACCTGCATCCCTATCAATACGTTTATTACAACAGCTTCGTCGGCGGCGTCCGGGGTGCAAACCATTGGTACGAATTGGATTACTGGTCAACATCCTATAGGGAAGCAGCTCTTTATATCAATGCAAACGCCCCTAAAAATGCCGTTATCGCAGTGATGAACCCAGTAAGCGACTTTCAAGACTATGCACGCCCAGACCTGACGATAACCTCTCTCGGGAATCCTCGCAGTGGTGCGCCTTATAATTATATCGTTGCAAACAATCGCACCGACCTCGTCCAATCAGTTTGCGAGGCTGGCAAGACTATCAAGACGATTGGGCTCGACGGGGCTGTCTTTGCTGTCATCAAAATTCCTCCTGCGTCCGAGATTAGTGGGTGTCGTTAATTACTGCTTCACGGCAAATCCTGCCACCTTCCTTTATATTTTTTAAACGTCCTAGAAACAACACCTGGACAGGATTTTAACTTTGGACTGCCAAGTTAAAAGCTTCTCATCAAATGACAAGGAATTGCAGCCGATCAAGAATAGAGCCTGAATTCGTTTGTCCGCACGTCTGACTCCTGCCGGGCCCACAATTTGTTCAATTTCAAAAGTTGGTCGCAGGCCCCCAGAAGGGGATGCTATCCGACCACCCCTGGCGGGGTACATGTCCTGCCGGGCCCATTTATGATATATTTCCTTGCGTTACACTATATAGAAGAAGGTCGAATGGCAAAACAAAATGTTGGAAGAACGGCGCTCGGTACGGCGATATGCAGGTTGATCGAGCAGTACGAACCCGATGAAACCCGCTTATTCGACGATCCAATCGCCAAAGAACTGGTTGGCGCGCCCATCCGGGTAATGATGCAGATTGCTGCAATGCGGAAATTTACGGTCAAACAGACGGATGCGGTCGCCCAAGGAATTTTCGGTGCGCAAATTTGCCGTACCCGCTATATCGATGACGCCGTCCAGGCCTCCCTGGCAAAAGGAGTCGGACAACTGGTAATCCTGGGCGCGGGGTTGGATACGCGTCCCTATCGCTTACCCGGGATCGAGAAAGTTAAGGTGCTCGAACTCGATCTACCGGCAGTGCAGAACGATAAAAGGAAAAAGATCGAAAAATTCCTGGGACGGTTACCAGCTAACGTAAGCTTAATTCCAATCGATTTCGATATGGAAGGCCCGGATGAAGCGCTGGCCGGGACATCTTTTGATCCTTCCAGGCCAACGGTGTTTATTTGGGAAGGTGTCAGCCAATATATCCCCGAAGCAGCCGTCCAGCGGACCTTGGACTTTGTCGGAAAATCGGCGCCCGGAAGCAGCCTCCTATTCACCTATGTATTGAAAAGTATCATCGAGCG
>JBEKEB010000260.1:0-3956 GCA_050014055.1 Anaerolineales bacterium
CCGAATTCGATCTGCTGGCTGCATTGATGTCCACGCCAGGTCATGTCTACTCCCGCCTCGATCTGCTCGACCTATTGCAGGGTGTCCGCTTCGAAGGCTACGAACGCGCCATCGATCTGCACATCAAGAACCTGCGCGCCAAGATCGAGCTGGTCCCCAGCCTACCCCACTATATCGAAACGGTCTATGGTGTGGGCTATCGCTTCGTCAGGCAATAGAAATGCGTTCGATCACCGTTAAATTATTGCTTGCTTTTTTGGCCATCAGCATGCTAAGCGTCTTGCTGATTGTGTTATCCGCCCGTTGGTTAACCGAGAGGGAATTCAGGAGTTATTTATTTACGCAAAACCGGAATACCCTTATTACTGAATTGACTGATTACTATAGTAAAAACGGCACCTGGAATGGTGTTGATGCCGCACTGCAAGCCCCAGGACAGGCTGCCCCACCGCGCTTGTTTTCCGGAGGCGGGCGGTTTTTTTCCCTGGTGGATAGCACCGATCATGTTGTTCTTGCAGGGATTGGGGATAATGTTGGCGACCTGCTGCCAGTAACGGACATTCGAAATGGCAATCCAATAAAAGTAAATGGGATAGTCGTTGGGACCATGGTTACCAGGCAGCCCACCATTAACGTAAACCCGGCTGAATCGGATTTCCTGAATCACGTGTTGCAGGTGATTACGCTGAGCGCGATAGGCGTCATTGCCGTGGGGTTGCTGCTGGCTTTCCTGCTTTCCCGAACTCTGACACGTCCTATCCGCGAATTGACCGCTGCCACGCATGCGGTTTCAGCCGGTCAGTTGAAGCAGGAGGTGCCCGTCCGCAGCCGCGATGAGTTGGGTGAACTGGCGGCTTCCTTTAATCGGATGAATTCCGCTTTGGTACGCTCAACGGAATTACGTCGCCAGATGACCGCTGATATTGCGCATGAATTACGCACGCCTGTCAGTGTAATCATGGGCCATGCGGAAGCCGTCCATGATGGTGTCCTGGCCCCCTCGTTAGAATCTTTCGAGATCATACGCGACGAAGTCGAACGATTGGATGGCCTGATCGAAGATTTACGCACACTTTCCCGGGCAGATGCGGGCGAGCTCCCGATCGAGTTTCAACGGGTTTTTCCGAATAGACTGCTGGAAAAGGTCCAGAGCATGCATAAGCAGCAAGCTGCCCGCAAGAATATTACCATTGATCTGCGTATGGACCCCGATCTTCCTGAGATCTCTGCAGATCCAGGCCGGTTGGTTCAAGTTGTGAGCAACCTGGTGGACAACGCCCTGCTTTATACACCAGAGGGTGGGCGTGTATTACTGTCTGCCCGGGTGGTCGCTGATGACTTGGAGTTGAGGGTGCAGGACAGTGGTCCAGGGATTGAGGAAAACGAAATTGATCTTGTCTTTGAACGGTTCTACCGGTCGGATCCTTCCCGCCAGCGCAATGCAGGCGGTTCAGGCCTGGGCCTTGCGATCGCAAAATCGATTGTTGAAAAACATGGCGGCAGCATCTGGGCCGAGAGTAAACCGGGCGAAGGAACCACAATAGTCATCCATTTACCCTTACCGGATGAAGCGACCTCAAACCCTGAAATATAGCCTGAAATGCAGGTTATTGCTTTCAGTCGGGGGAAACGGATTTCACGCTTCAAACGTGGAATCCGTTTTCAAAAAACAACATTTTGTCCGTCGGTATTGACAGAAACATGCGGGGGAATTATACTAGTTAAGTAACTAAACTATTTAACTATTAAACTAAATATTGAGGCAAATATGCTGGTAACCGATAATACAACTGAACAGTTGATCCCAGCCGCCATTGAGGCGTTCTGGAGCACGATCCCGCCTGTCTGGAACCGGGTCAAAGCGAATGTCCGCGCCATTGCGTTGGAACATTACGACATCAGCGTCGAGCAGTTCCATATCCTGCGGCACATTCGCAGAGGCCTCACCTCGGTCAGCGAACTGGCAGAGGTGAAGCAGATCAGCCGCTCGGCAGTCAGCCAGGCGGTCGACATCCTGGTGGCGCGCGGCCTCATCTGCCGGCACCAGAATGCCCTGGACCGGCGCAACATTCCGCTCGAGTTGACCGAAGCAGGCAATGCGCTCCTGGATACCATCTGGGGAAAAAACCGGGCCTGGATGAAGAACCGGATGGTCTCCCTTACAGAAATGGATTTGAAAACCCTCACTTGCGCCATGGAAATTCTCGCCAACACATTTGTCGGGCCGGTTGAATAGCAATTTACAGGTGATTAAAGCATGCTATCCGAAATTAAAAAACTACTTCCATTCGTTAAACCTTACTGGAGACGTGCCACCGTCGCTCTGATTCTGTTGTCCTCGCTGGTAATCATGGACCTGTCCATCCCGCTCCTGATCGAGCGCATCATCAACCAGGGCATCGAAAAACACAACCAGGCGGTCGTCATCCAGACCTCGCTGATAATGCTTGGTCTCTCCGTATTAAGTACCGTGATCGCCGTAGGTAACAGCGTCCTGTCCGTGCAGGTCGGGGAAAGCGTGGCACGCGATCTGCGGGATGCCCTTTTCCTCAAGATTCAGACCTTTTCTTTCGGCAACCTCGACCGCCAAAATACCGGCCAGTTGATGGTGCGCCTGACCAGCGATGTAGCAGCCTTGAAGACTCTCACCCAGATGTCGTTGCGCATCGGCACGCGCGCCCCGCTATTGATGATCGGTAGTCTGATCCTGATGGTCAGTACCAGCCCCATCCTGGCGTTGACCATGCTCCCACTGCTGCTGGTCACCTCCGCCATACTCGTTTTTTTCACACGGAAAATGGAGCCGCTCTTCCGCATTGTGCAGCAAAAACTAGACCGGCTGAACTCCGTCCTGCAGGAAAATGTTGCTGGAGTGCGCCTGGTCAAGGCATTTGTGCGTGCTAATTATGAAGGCCAGCGCTTCGAGTCGGCCAACAAGAATTACACCGACGAATCGGTACGGGTGATGCAGTTCATGTCCAGCATGTCCCCGGCCTTGACAGTCTGTGTGAATATCGGCATGGTCGTTGTCATTTGGGCTGGCGGCTTTCAGTCCATTTATGACACCCTGACCATCGGTGCGATCGTGGCCTTCACCAACTACCTGCTTACCACCATGACTCCGCTTACCATGATGGCCAACCTGTCCAATAACTGGGCCAACGGGCTGGCCTCGGCCAGGCGCGTCAATGAGATTTTCAATACGGTCCCCGAAATCCAGGATGTTCCGGATGCATTGGCTTTACCCGAGCATGCCTCCGGAAAGGTTGTCTTCGAAAATGTGAACTTTCACTATAATGGCAATGGGGACGAACCCGTGCTGGAAGCAGTCAACCTGACCGCCGAACCCGGGCAGACTGTCGCCATTCTGGGTGCAACCGGCTCTGGAAAGTCAAGCTTGATCGATCTGATCCCGCGCTTTTACGATGTTTCTGGCGGACGGGTGTTGTTCGATGGGTTAGATGTCCGGGAGATCAGCCAGGATACCCTGCTCGCTCAGGTTGCGAGCGTGCCCCAGGAGACCATCCTGTTCTCCGGTACGGTAGGCGATAACATCCGTTATGGCCGTCCACAGGCCAGTGATGAAGAGGTAGTGGCGGCCGCCAAAGCGGCCCAGGCGCATGACTTTATCATGCACTTGGACCAGGGTTACGATAGTCATGTCGAGGCGCGCGGCACCAATTTCTCCGGAGGCCAAAAACAACGCATCGCCATTGCCCGGGCGCTGCTGATGCAGCCCAAGATCCTGATCCTGGACGACAGCACCAGTTCAGTGGATGTGGAAACCGAAATAAAAATTCAGGATGCTCTTGAAAAAAATATACGCTCTCACACCAGTTTCGTGGTGGCTCAACGCATCAGCACCGTCCTGAATGCAGACAAGATTATCGTTATCGATAAGGGGCGTGTAGTTGCGCAGGGCACGCACAAAGAACTCCTGGCTACCAGTCCCATTT
>JBEKEB010000261.1:0-3936 GCA_050014055.1 Anaerolineales bacterium
AGCTATACCTCCTGCAAATTAAGATTGGGAACATTTGCAAGAAATATAGCCCCGATTGAGGACTATAAAATTTATGGAGAGCTACATGGGGAAAAGTCAGCTGCGCGAAGCGCTTAGTTCAAATACCGTTATCAAAAGAAAGACCCTTTTCAGGTCTCGAATAAGAGAAAAATGCTAATTGCAATTGCCCTATAATTTTCATTTTTTAGTATCCGCCTGATCATTCGGGATTTCGAGTTCTGCTGCCGGTGCTCCAATCACCTTCAATATTTCATCTGCTTGGTAGAAACGGTTGCGGGACCGGCCAGTCACTTCCCGAATAACCCTTGCTTCAACAAGTTTCTCGACCTGCCGTAGGGCAGTTAGGTATGGGATTCCCAATGCAGCTTCCACTTGGCGGATGCTTACAATCGGCCTCTCAAAGAGCAGGTCAACCAGCCTGACCATTCGTTCGGAGCGCACCTCCCGGTGATATCGCAGACGGAGATCGTTCAGGGCAACCAGGCGGATTGTATCGTCCTGTGCTTGAACTTGGATCCCGGTGATAAAGAAATCCAGCCATGCTTCCCAATCCCCATGTTGGCTGACAGCCAGCAGCCGGTCGTAGTACACCAGGCAATGTTGCTCGATATAGGAACTCAGGTTGAAAATCGGCTGGGACAGGATGCCCCATTCGCACATCAAGAGCATGATCAGCAATCTCCCCATCCGGCCATTCCCATCCAGGAAAGGGTGAATGGCTTCGAACTGATAATGAATCAGGCCAATCCGCACCAGAGGGGGAATGGGGGAAGAGGAATGGGTGAATGTTTCCAGATCCCCCAATGCCTGATTCATCTCATCAACAGGAGGGGATACGTACGGAGCACTCATCAGGGTGCTGCCTGACGGTCCAATCCAATTTTGAGAACGGCGAAATTCGCCGGGTGTGAGATTGCTGCCGCGCACATTCTCCATCAAACGGGCGTGCATTTCCCGAATGAGTCGCAGGCTGACTGGCAAATCTATTCGCCGATCCAATCCATAATCCAGAGCGCGGACGTAGTTGTACACTTCGCTGGCATCAGATGCAGGTTCCAGGAACGATAACTGACCAGACTCGTAGGTATATAACTCGACAAGTGATGCGCGTTTTCCCTCGATGCGGGAAGACTGAACCGCTTCACGCCGGACGAAGGGCTGCATCAGAACATGCGGGAAGGGAAATGTGCCGGCCAGTGTGGATAGCCTGCTTATCGCTTGATCCGCGCTGGATAGGACTCCGACCAATGAGACGGGCCATTCCAATGCTGGCGGTAGGGGGGATGGAACAAATGCCCAATAACCTTGCGGGGTTCGGACCGGGTGACCGGCGGTACTGTTTTGGTAGTCTTTAGGATCCATACTTTAACTATTTCCAAATTCTAACGAAAACGAAAATAATGTAAACCTATATTATCATTTATCAGGATAATTGTAAATAAGAAGGCAGGAGACCTGCTCTCCAATCCAGCCGGAGAACTGGCATTACACTGCTTCCTGTAAAATGCAGAATAGGTACAGAATATTACATTTTTCGCTTGCGCGTGGGGATAACTCATGTGATAATAACAACGCTCCGCAGTTGACTGCCCCCCTCAGCCTGCCGCGGAGTATTTTTATCTCTGGGTTGATCCCTACTCTTTGAACCACTCTACTTTTATAAGATCTTCCTCAAAATCCATCATCACTCTCTTTGCTCTAGGGATTCTTTAAACATTCATCCAGGTAGTGCTGAAAGTGATTCATTCTTCCTTTTAGAATTTGTTGATGTAACACCATTGATTTCGTATATTGTCACTAATTATAATTAGTGACAATATACGAAATTTAGATGGAGATGGCCCAATGAAACATAATGAACAACAGTCTCATGATTTTGATATCAGAAAAGCCTTTCCGGGTTCCCGGCTGGTTCATAAGGCCGACTTGAGGAAGTATTACTTCCACCATTCCCCGGATGCCACTGAACAGGCTTTTCGCAGGTTCTTATACAGGCTGCAGAAGTGGCAGATGATTGTCCCGGTCGGCGCGGGTGGATATATATTCCCTGATCCATCCTCGCACCAGCTGACCAAGAAAAAACGTTTTTCTCCCAACTGGTCGCAGGAATTGGTGGCCTTAAACAAAACGGTTCAAACAACCTTTCCTTATATTAATTATCTGGCTTGGGAAACCCGTGCGTTGCATGAATTTATGCTGCTCCAGCCAAGTCAAAATATCTTTATTGTAGATGTCGAAAAGAATGTGTGCGAATCCGTTTTCTACCATGTGAGCCAGAAGAATCCCGGGAAAGTGTTCCTAGATCCAGACCGGTTGACGATGGAAAGATACGTGCTGAATCAAACGGATGCAATTCTCGTTTCTCCCCTCATTACGCAATCGCCAAGGAAGATAATCCATGGGCTCCCATACCCGAAACTGGAAAAAATCCTGGTTGATATCTTTGTGGACGAAGAGAAATATTATTTCCTTCAGGGTGAGGAACTGGTGCACATTTTTGAAAGTGCTTTCTCATCCTATTTGATTAGCGAGATAACGCTATTCCGCTATGCCGGCCGGCGTAAAGCAAGCCAGAAACTACGGCAATTTATCAGCACGCAAACACAGGTTGAACTCTCTTTGACCCTGGAAAACCCCGAATGATATCAACCCAATCCCGTACACCTGAATGGATCATGGGGATCCGCACAGGATCGCGAGGGAAAGACCCAATCCTGATTGAAAAGATGATCATGGCACTGATGCTGGTTGAAGATCTCCGATTGAGCGGTCTGAATTTCATCTTCAAGGGCGGAACCTCCCTGCTCCTGTTGTTGGGGACACCACAACGCTTCTCAATCGACATTGACATTATGGTGCAGGAAAGAACCAACCTGGATGCGTATTATCAGTCTGTAGTGGAAAAGGGCACATTTAATCGCTTTGAAGAAAACAGGCGTTCAGGGGAACTGCCCAAGCAGCATTACAAGTTCTTTTTCAGTTCAGTGATCGAGGCAAAAGAGAGTCATATCCTGCTGGACATCTTGTTTGAAGAGAACCCCTATCCTCGACTTCAAGAAGTTAAGCTGGAATCGCCGCTCTTGTCCACGGAAGGGAAAGCTTCAAAAGTTACCTGTCCGACCGTCTAGGGATTGCTGGGGGATAAGCTGACCACTTTCGCACCGCACACCACTAGGATCCTGTATGGCACCGGTAAGGAACTGGAGATTGCCAAGCAATTGTTTGATGTTGGAATCCTTTTTGATGCCGTCACGGATTTGAGCTTAGTAGTCCCGGCCTTTGAGAATGTCGCTTCCGCCCAATTGACCTATCGGAACCTGGGCAAGCTCGCTCCCGCTGATGTTTTGCGCGATGCTTTTGACACCGCTTGTATCATTGGCATGCGTGGATCAATCGGTGGCGATGAATATGTAGAGCTTTTGGAAGGGTTCAAGAAATTGGCAGCCTTCGTTTATTCTGGTTTTTTCTCCCTCGACACTGCCATCTTATGTGCTGCCAAGGTAGCTTACGCAGTCGCGCTGTTGTTGAGGCGAGGTGGATCTATCGGCCGATTTGAGCCTGGGCAGGATCTCTCATCTTGGAATATCTCGAATCCAGATTACAACAAATTGAACAAAGTCAAAAAGACCAGCCCGGAGGCATTCTTCTACTATTTGCGAGCGCTTAAATCGTTGGAGTTGGTCAGTAAGTGAGAATTGCCCATTGAGGATGTCGTTATATCCAGACAACTGTACTAATATACCAATGTCGCATAATATAGTATTGCCACTCAACATTTGCCTTATGGAAATCGATGTTTACAATTCATCCAAAGATTCTTTTAATCGAATTATTCCTTTTTCGATCTCCGCGGAAGAATAATGAACAAAACTCAAGCGAATAAATTCTCGCAATTCCTTCTGGCTAGAAAATCGC
>JBEKEB010000262.1:0-3862 GCA_050014055.1 Anaerolineales bacterium
TGGAGGTTGTCTACCAGGCACACCTCTACCTTTGGACTGATTAGAATATGAGAACTATGCCGGCGCGGGGAAGGTCAGGGGATGGCGCCTGAGACTTAGAAAATGGACGGCCAATCTCCAGACCTTTTCGCTTTTACATCACGAGCCCGCCGGCTCGTGCCTCAAGACGCCAGCCGGGCGCCGCAGATGATGTGGGGCAGAAAGCGGAAGGGGCAAGTTACGCAGCAATGATGTTTAGGGCGGGAACTGGCCGGTCATCGAGTAGATGCGGGTAACGCGAAGTGACTCCTCGATCGACATCTACGGCAGGATGCCCGGCAGGGCGCTCACCAGTAGGGGAATTTTTTCATTTGATGGGAAGCGGATGGCCTGCTTGCGCGATCCAAATCGCCCTCTCGAATGTGTCAGGTCGGAAAATAACGGGTTCCCATTATAATCAAGCATGTGATTTCATTGCGCAGATTTTTTTCCAACCCAGCCGTCCCGCACGCATATCGGGCCAATTTTATCCATCTTTATTTCGACATGGCCTGGTTTGGCATCCTGAGCGGGACGGCGATGAATTTCCTCAGCGTATATGCTGCCCGCCTGGGGGGAAGCGGGTTCCAAATCGGCATGCTGGCGGCAACTTCCGCATTCGTCAATCTCATCCTGGCCATGCCCGCCAGCCATGTATTCCAAAAGCGCCCGGTCGGGCGGACTGTCTTCTGGACCTCCGTGCTCTACCGGATCGGATACCTGCTGTGGATTCCGCTGCCCTGGCTGTTTGCCAAGCAGGGTCAAATCTGGGCGTTGATCGGCATCACCCTTCTGATGGGAATCCCTTTGACCGTGCAGGCGATCGGCTTCAATGCCCTTTTTGCCGCAGCCGTCCCGACTGAATGGCGCGCTACCGTGGCCGGAACCCGCAACATGGTCTATTCGGTCACCTATATGCTCTCCGCCCTGGGGGCTGGCTGGCTGCTCGTTCACCTGTCTTTCCCGGTTGGCTACCAGGTCGTGTTTGGAATCGGCGGCATTGCCGCGATGATGAGCTGTGCCCACCTCTTCTTCGTCCGGATTCAGCCTGCCGTGCCCAGCGTGCCCGACCGACCAGCTGCGCCGGTGCAAAACGATCCAGAAAAGCCTGCCGTACGCAGCAACCGGCTGAGCAGCCTGCGTCTGGACATCTGGCGGACACCCTTTGCCGGCGTTTTGCTGGCCATGCTGGGACTGCATATGACCCAGTATTTTGCCATTCCACTTTTTCCACTCTTCTCGGTCAATGCTTTGCACCTGACAGATCAAAGTATTGGTATTGGCACTGCACTCTATTATCTGACCAGCCTGATCGGTACGACCCAGCTAAACCGGGCTGTGCGCCGGTTGGGTCACCGCAAAGTCACCGGCCTCGGGTTCATGATCATGGCCTTATACCCTGGACTGATGGCCTTTGCGCATTCAGCTTATTGGTATTACTTTGTTTCGATCGTCGGCGGATATTCGTGGGCTTTGATGGGCAGCGCCTATATGAACTTCGTCCTGGAAAACATTCCTGAAAACGATCGACCGGCGCATCTGGCCTGGTACAGCATTGTTTTGAATGCCTCCATCCTGATTGGCTCTCTGGCCGGTCCATTTATTGCAGGCTTCATCGGACTGGCGGCGGCTCTCCTGGTTGCAGGGATATTACGCATGGCAGCCGGGTATGCCATCTTCAAAGGTGCAGATGGCCGGGGGAAAATCCAGGCAATTTCCTCAGACCAGTGAGAGCGATGGGGCAGAAAGTGGGGCGAGAGGAGCAGAAGGGACGGGGGGTATTTTCATGGCTACCAAGAGGTTTTGCCCGAAGAAGCAATTCTCCGACTTGCGAGGGGATTACTTCGTCGCCAAAGTGCGGCTCATTGCAATGACACATTACTTTATCAGGGCTGTGCCTGTAATTCGTTCCATTTCCCCAGGCCGTCATAGGCGGCATACTTGTAGGAGTCCGATAGGGTGGGAAAGTTGTAAACGGAATTGATGAAGGCATCAATGCTGCCGCCATCCGCCAGGACGTTGGCGCCCAGGTGCACCAGCTCGGAAGCCAGTTCGCCGATGATGTGGACTCCCAACAGTTTCTTATCGGCAGGCGAGAAAACCAGCTTGATCATGCCGTCCGTGTCGCCAATCAGCTGGCCGCGGCGGTTGTTGGCATAATAAGCACGCCCGACCAGGTAGGGCAGGTTCTTCTGGAGGCACTCGTCCTCGGTCAGGCCGGCCATGGCGATCTCCGGGATGGTGTAGACCGCCAGCGGCGTCACCGGCGAGAGTCTCTCCTTGTAATGCAGATCGAATGCGTGCACCATGGCAACGCGGCCCTGCTCCATGGAGGTGGAGGCCAGGGCGGGGAAACCGATCACGTCGCCGGCTGCGTAGATATTGGGGATGGAGGTCTGATATTTTTCGTTCACCAGCACTAGGCCGCGCTGGCCTAAGGAAACCCCCAGGGCTTCCAGACCGAGGCCCTGCACATTGCTTTGCCGGCCGGCTGCGAACAGGACGGTATCCACGCTGAGCACCTGGCCGGTATTGAGGGTGATGCGAACGCGCTGCGCGCTGGCGGAGGTCTTTTCGACACGCGTGTTAAAGATAAAGTGCAGGCCCTTCCGTTCGAGATGATCGCGCAGGCGCCCGGCGATCTCCGCATCCAGGAAAGGCAGCAAGCGCTCACGCCCATCCACCAGGGTCACCTTCACTCCCAGGGCCGAGAAGACGCTGGCATATTCTGAGCCGATCACGCCGCCGCCGATGATTGCCAAGCTGCGCGGCAGGCGCTCAAGCCGCAGGATCGAATCCGAATCATGCACACGCGGGTGGCCAAAGGGCACCCCGGCGGGGCGGAAGGGCGAAGAGCCGGTGGCAACCAGGATGATCTCCGCCGAAAGGTCACGCGTGCCGCCACCCTTGAGGGCCACACGCACAGTGTGAGAAACCGGGAGGCTGGCCCGGCCCCAGACAGTCTCAATATGGTGATGTTCCAGGTTTCGGGCGATGGTGGCCCGCTCCGTTTTCACCACGGATTGCTCCCTGCGCATGATCCTGCGGATATCCAGGTGCGGGTTGAGCGAGTAATCGATGCCATACGAACGGCGTTGGCGCAGGCCGGAAAAGGACAGGGCGGTCTCGCGCAGGGCTTTGGAATGGGTGCCGGTGTTGAGGCTGGCTCCGCCGACGCCGCTGGGCTGGCGGTCCACCACGACGACCTTTTTACCGAAGTACGCGGCCTGGGCGGCGCCCTTCTCCCCGGCTGGTCCCGCACCTATTACGACGAGGTCGTATTCAAAATTTCTGGTCATGCGGCTCTCCATATGGGATAAAAAAGATAATTATTGATTTATTATAACCGAAATAGCCGCTTGAAACCGTATTCGCAATAGGTAATTAGTAATGCAGCAATCAGAATTCGTTCCCGCAGGGCCGGATGGTTGAGATCGACCTCCTGGATGGGCACATTTTGGGGTACACGTACCGGACTCCGAATTCTCCCGACTTCGGAGTCCGAAGCGAGGCCGCTGATCCCGGCGGACCGGTTAGGTCTGGTCTTGTCAAAAAAGGACAACTTATTTATGCAAAAACAACCAAAAAACGCCCAAAACCACGCTTTTTAAGCCCGATTCCAGCGTATCAATTCATTCAAAAACGCTCTCCTGGGCCCATTTCACCGCCATATATATGGTAACAGACGGTTTCTATCCCAGCAGTGTTAGCATAAAGAACCTTTTGAGTGCGTTCGGTAGTACACTCCCGTCCGGTCAGTCGAACGGGAACGCTGCCCTGAGCGTACGGCGTTGGGGCGCAACCGGCACAGCATATGGGACATATTCTTAAACCCGACACCATG
>JBEKEB010000263.1:0-3854 GCA_050014055.1 Anaerolineales bacterium
GCAAAGCTTATTTGACTTTTTTAGAGCACGCCTTGAACTCGTCGAACCGCTTAGATTAGTTCGTTCTTTTTCTTCAGAGGAAGCACTTGATCTTGAATTTACAGAAAAAACCTTGCACAATCCCCCAAAACCGTCAAACGCCCCACAACACCGCTAAATTATGCTATAAATTTGGGATGAAGTGTCCTTTTACCCCCTTTTCACTGCCCATTTCTCCCACTTCCCCGAATTGACCCTCGTTGTTTCGTAAAAGTCCTCGCGCGGACCCCGTAAAATGGCACTTTTTGCCGGTTCCGGCAATACTCCCCGCCGGCGTCTTGCCGGTGCAGTTGTCCCGTCTCGGGCCTCAGACCTGCACCTCCGGTGCCAGGCGGATCAGCTCCGCCCGCAGGTTCTGGATCACTGCCAGGCTGCCGCCTTCATCTCCCAGGTCGGCAACCTGGCGGCGCTTGAGGGCATATTCGCCGCAAACCTGGAAGAAGCGGGCAGTCTTGCGGTAGCGGCCTCTGAACAGGGCGGCAGTGCGGGCGAACATCTGGCGCCAAGCCGAGCAGGCTGTTTTGAAATGGGCCGCACTGATCGTTCCAGCCTGGAGTTCGGCCGCCAGGTATTTCTTCAGCATTTGCTGTTCGCGCCAGGTGGCCCACAGGATCACGCCAAACATGAACAGCCAGCCGGTCCAGTCGAAAAAGGCGCCCACCAGCATTCCTTCCCCCCCACTCAACAGCGAAGCCACGGTATTGTGAAAGGCGTGTGTGAACATGGCCAGGCCCAGCCCGGTGACCGGGGCGAATATTTTGACCAGGCAACTGCGGTTCAGGCGCGCCAGGGCCAGGCCGATCCCGAAGAAGGCAGTATAGAACGGGTGCTGCCAGCCCACCAGGAAAACGCGGATAACCGTCAGGGCCAGCAGGCCGCCCCAGCCGCCCTGCTGGAAACCGTATGTGAAGATGTAATAGGTGTTCTCGGTGGCGGCAAAACCCAGCGCCGCCACCCCGGCGTAAATAATTCCGTCCAGCACGGAATCGAATTCGCTGCGAAAGAGCAGGAAAATGCCCAGCACGGCCAGGCCCTTGAGGATCTCTTCGACCAGCGGGGCTACCAGGGAGCCGGTTGCCAGGTCCGTGGCGAAATTCGAGCCGGTGAATACGTAAATACCGAGACCCAGGGTGGTGTTGATGAGAAAGGCGCTGCCGGCGGCCACCACCGCGCCCCACAGGAAGACGCCGCCTAAAAGCAGCAACGGCTCCTTTTCATAGCGGTCCAGCCAGTAAAGGACGCAGGTGAAAAGCAAGGAAGACCCAAAGCCAACCAGACCGGAAACGATCAACCCCATGGATTTACTCCTAACCGTAGTAACGACTCAAGTCGTTACTACGGTTATTCCATTCCAGTTTTGAGAATCAGGCGGGTGCGTTCGATGCGCGTTGTTTCCAACGGGAGGCCGAGCGCGTCCAGCAGCTCCTCGGGGCGGCCGGTGGCGCCATCCCGGGCGGCCAGGCGCATGAAGATCTGCATGGCTTGTCCTTCCTTAGCAGCTATGGAAGTTGGGGTGAGGGTTAGCTCTTCAATCAAAGGCCTCAAATCGTAGGGCTTGTCACGGCGCGTGCGCAGCAGAGTGCTTGCGCCAAGAATATTATCCAGGCGCTGCTGCAGATCTGTCCCGGAAGGCGCCTCCAATAATGTGACCATGTACTCCGCAGAAACGACCTGCGTCTGCAAGGCCGGACCATGTTCATCGACCGTCTCAACCTGTAAAATGGTCAGGCCGGGCGGGGCACCGGCCTGCAAACGCCTCTGGGTCCCGGCAGCCGGGCCCGGATCTGTGTCGAGCCACAAATCGACAATTTCAGCTTTACCGGCAATCCCCAGCGGCAGAGCCGAGGCAATCTGGATCTTCGGGCCGGGATGGAAGCCCTGGGTATATGCCAGCGACAGGCCAGCACGCCGGGCCGTCCGCTCCCAGACGGTTTGCAGATCCAGGTGGCCGGTGTAACGCAGGGTTCCGGTTTTGGAGAAGGTGATGCGCAGTCTCATGATTATTGCCGGAAAGCCATCAACGTTTCCAGATATTCCTCGGGGCGGCCGATGTCGAAGCGCTTGCCATCCATCACCAGCCCCATGAAGCCATCCTCCTGGCGCAGACGGTCCAGGGTGGAGGTTAACTGGAACTCGCCGTGCTCCCGCACGTTGTTCTCGATGTGTTCCTTCAAAAAGTCGAACAGTTTCGGCTTGACAATATACTGGCCAAAGAGCGTCAGGTATTCCCCTTCCGGGAAACCGGGCACGCGCAGGTTGGTGCGGGCGTAGTCGGGAGTGGGTTTTTCAGCGAACGCACTGATACTGAGCAGGCTTTCCCCTTCCAGCCAGACGCCGGTAACGGTGCCGAAGCTGCCGATCTGGTCTTCCGGCGTGCGGCGCATGCCCACCAGGCTCTGGCCGTGCCGCTGGTAGGCCTCCAGGAGTTGACCTGCACAGGTTGTTTCGCTGCCAGACCGGTAAATGTGGTCGCCCAGCATCAGCAGGAACGGTTCATCGCCCACGGCTTCCCGGGCGCAGTAGACCGCATGACCGAAGCCTTCCTGAGCGGTCTGGATGACAAAGGTGACGTGCCGGCCCATCTCCAGCAGGCGGCGGGAATATTCCTGGGATTGGGGCGGCAGTTTATTGTAATTCTCGATGGAAATCTGTTCGTTGAACAGGAAACGGAAATCGTCCAGGTCGTTTTTCTGGACAACGATGATCACTTCCTCGATCCCGGCATCCAGCGCTTCCTCGACAATGACAAGTATGGCCGGTTTGGCAATGCCGTCCCGGTCAACGATCGGGAATAATTCCTTCTTGGTGGCCTTGGTGGCCGGGAAGAGGCGCGTCCCGAACCCGGCAGCCGGGATGACGGCCTTGCGGATTTTTTGCTGGGGGGTGATAGTCATCTTGAGAGCCGGCAGGTGCAGGTCGCGCTCCAGGATCTGGATGACCGCCTGCTGGTCGGTTTCTGTGGGGCAGATGAACTGCGCCGTCCCGTCGCCCTGGGAACCGACGCCCTTGCCACCCAGGATATGCGGCTTGAGCGGCTCATAACCCAAAACATGGTGGAGCACCGGCGAGGTCAATTCCTCCGGGCAGGCCGGCGTGGCATACCGGTCGAAGAAGACCTGCGCCTCGGTCATCAGCGAACCCAAGCCCCGGGCGTCTGAGTCGCGTAAAGCCTGCATGGCCTGATTGACCAGGCGCTTGTTAATCGGCCCGAGCAGTTCCTGCACACCGCGCTCCAGCTCATTTTCGGCATATGGGTAGCAACGGTTCAGCCGGTTGAGGATTTCCATCGTGTCTTTTTTGGCTTGTAAATCCACGATGACGAAGTAGAGAGGCTGGTTGACCTGCAGCGCAGTCGTCTCCAGCCGGTCGCCATCGAAGGTCATCAGCACCGGGCGGTTGCCAAATGCGCAACCCTGGTCCATGCGCCCGCAGCGCGAGGGTGTGGTGATCTCACCCTGATAGGCCAACTCCATCTCACCACGCGTGGTCAATTTCAGGTCATAGACCCGGTTGAAGGCGCGCGCCGCCAGCACGCTGATGGCCGCGCTGGAGGAGAGACCCTTTTTGATGGGCAGGTCGGTCTTATAGTTATCAATCACCAGCCCATGCACATGGTAGTTGGTCAACACCTGGTACGCCACCCCGGCAATGTAACTCCAATAGCCTCCCTTCCGGGCTTCTTCGAGCAATGTTTTTGGTTCCATCGGAATTTCGGTGGGACCCATACGCGTCCCATCCGGCGCGATGGAACTTAGCACCAAGGAAGTGGGATGCGCAGAAACTTCGGCATGAATACCTTGGTCAGTCCCTGTGAT
>JBEKEB010000264.1:0-3840 GCA_050014055.1 Anaerolineales bacterium
ACTGTATGAGAACCTTTGCGATATTCCGTCATACCTACATTTTATACGACTATCGCCATTGTGGTGTTAAAACAGCCTGCCTAAAGGCAGGGGTTTTAGACCCCATTTACAGACAATAAAAATGGCCGGCTATCTCCACCAATTTGAATGGGGTTGTAAAGACGGCATTCATACTGCCTGGGCCATCATCGAAGCAGAAAACCGTGACCACGCCAGGCAGGTTGTACCCTGGATGGTACGAGACAAAGCCCGGATTGTGAAATTGGTTAAGTTCGAAGTGGCAGACCCCCTTCACAAAGGTTCAGCGTAAATAGAAACTCCCGGGATTCACACCTCGGGAGTTTTTATTTCAACCATGTAGTTTAGTTGGCGGTTACTTGGCCTTTGTGGCTTCTTCCAACATGGCGGTCGAAAGGGATTTTGGTCGCTCGATCGGCTGGCCCAGGGCACGCGCCCAGACCAGGTTGGCGGTCACGCCCAGGGCACGACCGACGCCGAACAATACCGTGTAGAAATCAAATTCACGAACGCCATAATAATATTGCAGCGTTCCGGAAATGGCATCCACATTGGGGGCCGGGTTCTTGGCCTTGCCCTGTTCTTTAAGCACCGCCGGAACTACATCATAGACCAATTCAGCCAACCGGATCAATGTGTCCTCCGGGAAGCGTACCTTGGCAAATTCCAGTTGTGCGACGTAGCGCGGGTCGGTTACACGCAAGACGGCATGGCCATAACCAGGGATGACCTTGCCGCTGTTCAACGTATCCCAGGCAAACTTGTACAGCTCTTCCCGGCTTGGTACACCGCCGAACTTATCGCGCACATCGATCAGCCAGCCCAAGCACTCCTGGTTGGCAAGGCCATGCAGAGGCCCGGCCAGGCCATTTAAACCAGCCGAAAAGGCATAATACACGTCCGAAAGCGACGAACCCACCAGGTGCGTGGCATGCGCCGAAACATTCCCAGACTCATGGTCGGAGTGCAGGATAAAGTACAGGCGGGCCAGTTCAGCATAGCCTTTGAGGTCGGCAACACCCATCATGCGGGCAAAATTCGTCCCATAATCCTGGCGGGCGCTATACTTGGGCTTTTTTGTCTCGTTGAAATATTTGAGACGGTAGATAAACGCCGCGATGACCGGCAGTTTTGCGGTCAAATCCAGCGAGTCCTCCAGAGTTGTTTCCCAATAGGCATCCTTTTTCACACCGGCATGGTAGGCTTTGGCAAACTTCGAACCGCTCTGCAATGCCAACACCGCCTGTGAAAACAGCACCATCGGATGGGTCTCCTTTGGCATCGAGCGGATCATCTTGAAGACATAATCAGGTACTACCGCCCGGGCAGCCCATTCCTTTTCCACTTCTTCGGCCTGGGCACGCGTGGGGATATCGCCCGTAATCAACAGGTAATACAGACCGCCTACGTAAGGCATCTTGGCTCCACGCGGCTTGGGAAGCTTGGCCAGAACCTCCGGGATGGCCATCCCACGGAACTTGATCCCTGTGGCCGGATCCACGAAAGAAACATCCGTCACCATGGACTTGATATCACGCATCCCGCCGTAAACTTGGCCGATGGTTACCTGGTCGACAATCGTTTCGCCGTGTTCCTTTACAAGAACCTTGACACGTTCGCGCCAGGCAGGGAGTTGTGCAGCCATCTTTTCATGCAGAATCATAGGAAACCTCCTCAAGAAATTTTTGGGGCACGGATGAAAATACCACTGCCTAGATCTTCACCAGGCCCAGCATCACATTGATACTATCTTTTACCGCTTCAGCGGATTTCTCAAGTGCAGCTTTTTCATCAGTATCTAAAGTGTATTCAACGATCTTTTCCACTCCGCTGCGGCCCAGTTGTACCGGAACGCCGAAGAACATATCCTTCAGTCCATATTCGCCTTGCATGGCTGCCGAAGCCGGGACGATCAGGTGTTTGTCCTTTAAAATTGCTTCCGCCATTTGTGCCACAGCCACAGCCGGAGCATAATACGCCGAGCCAGTCTTGAGCAAATTGACGATCTCTCCACCGCCTTTGCGGGTACGACTGACAATCGCTTCCAGCTTATCAGCGGGCAGGAATTCCCGCAAGGGCACGCCGGCCACATTCGAATGGCGGGTCAGAGGCACCATTTCATCACCATGGCCACCCATTACATAGCAGTCAATGTTTTCGACGCTGATGCCTGTCTCAAGCGCCACAAACGCTCGCATACGCGCAGAATCCAAAATGCCTGCTTGTCCTACGATGCGCTGGCGTGGCAGCTTGCCGATCTTCATGGCCAGGTAAGCCATTGTGTCCAGCGGATTGGTGAGAACGATGAATATAGCCTCAGGTGAGTACTTAAGCGCGCTCAGTGTGGCATCGCTGACAATCTTTGCATTGATGGTCAGAAGGTCCTCGCGGCTCATGCCTGGTTTGCGCGGGACCCCGGCCGTGATTACAACGATATCAGAACCTTTCGTGGCGGCAAAATCATTGCTGCCTACGACCGATACATCTTTTCCAACCACAGGCAGGGCTTCCTGCAAATCCAGTGCTTTGCCCTGCGGCATCCCTTCGATAATATCCACCAAAACCAGGTCAGCTAATTCACGTTCGGCCAGCCAGTGGGCAGTGGTTGAACCAGTCATTCCGGCACCAACGATGGAAATTTTTGCTGTCATAAGTTCTCCTATTCGATATTTATTATATGGATGATTCTACAATCTTGGTTTAAGAGGCAGATCAGAAGAGTTGCTTTTTTCATAAATATTATAAGCGCGGACACTTCCATGAATTTCCCAGCCATTTTGCCGGACTTCTAGCCAGCTTCCCGCTCGAGGTAATAGGTCGCTTCTATCGCTGCCGCCGCGCCCATCCCAGCGGAAGTGATGACTTGGCGGAAATGCGAGTCGGCCGCTTCGCCGGCCGCAAACACACCTGCTACGCTGGTTTTCATATGATCGTCCACCTTGATATACCCATTTTCCATTGCAACCTGACCTTTGAACATATGGGTGTTGGGGGTGTGACCGACAAAGATGAATACGCCTTCAGTCGGGAAAAGGCTCTCCTCGCCAGTTTGGATATTCTTAGTCCGGACTGCGTCGACTTTCTCCGTGCCGATTACTTCGGTTAGGATAGTGTTCCAGACAAATTTCATTTTTGGGTGTTCGAGGGCGCGATTCTGTAAGACCGCCCCGGCCCGCAGGCTGTCCCGCCGGTGGAAGAGCGTCACCGAGCTGGCGTAGCGTGTCAGAAAAAGACCTTCTTCCAGGGCAGAATCCCCCCCACCCACGACCACAACCTTTTTATCTTTAAAGAACCAGCCATCACATGTAGCACAGTAAGAGGTGCCTTTGCCAGTCAATTCAGTTTCGCCGGGGATGTTCAAATGGATCGGACTGGCGCCGGTAGCTATGATCAATGAGTCCGCCTGCAACTCTCCGCTATCAGTCACAACTTTGAACGGTCGCGCGGAGAGATCCACGCTATAAGCAGTATTAAATTCGACCTGCGCTCCAAACCGCTCAGCCTGCTTCTGAAACAAGTCACCCAATTCTGCGCCACCCACGCCTTGGGGGAACCCTGGATAATTTTCAATCGAAAACGTCAAGGCAGCCTGGCCGCCCAATTCAGTCCCGGTGAGAACAACGGGAGAAAGTTCAGCCCGCGCGGCATATAGCGCCGCTGCCAGTCCAGCCGGCCCGGAGCCAAGCACAAGCAATTTTACGTGCCGGGATTTAGGATTATTAGTTTTAGATTCAGAAGCAGGAACAGGAACTTCGTTCAAATCAGGCATTTACCACCTCAAGAAGAATGACATATTCCATTTTATCAGATGCGCGCTTATAT
>JBEKEB010000265.1:0-3748 GCA_050014055.1 Anaerolineales bacterium
AACTTGGCCAGAGTGCGTTGACCGTCACTGATGTCAACTGGATCGCCGGGGCAGCCCCGGCGGAATCGGCCCGCCTGCAGGTCAAGACGCGCTATACCGCCAGGGAATCCTGGGCAATAATCACGCCGCTGGAGCCGGGCAGGGTGGATGTCATCTTTGAAGAGCCGCAGCGGGACCTGACCCCCGGGCAAGCCGCGGTATTCTATGCAGGTGAGGTCGTTCTTGGTGGTGGAATGATCGTGTAATTTGCGAATAACCGAGATAAGTTATAATCAGGTAAAGTGAGTTGCCTATGACTTTTCCGGCCATTTTCTTTGGTGTTGTCCTTTCCAGTGCGTATGGCACCGCCTTCCATTTTTGGAAGGGCGGCAGCGTTAACAAATTGTTCCTGTATGTCATCCTGGCCTGGCTAGGATTCTGGATCGGCCATTTATTCGGTGGTTTGATCGGATGGAGTTTCGCCTCCGTCGGCCCGATTAATACCGGCATGGCCACTCTCGGCAGTCTGGCTTTCCTGGTAGCCGGGGATTGGTTGGGCCGCATAGAAGTTGTCCGCAAGTAAAAAAAAAGATTTACCGGGGATAAACGGGGATGAACAGGATATTTAGTCCTTAAAAATAGTTTTTCATGCTTCATTAACAATCTCCCATTCATTTCCGTTCCTGTCGTTCCGGCAGGGCAACTCCGCTCAAATACCTTAAATAGAAAATTCCTCCCCAGCGTGGGGAGGAATTCTTTGGGTTCAATTGAGGGAATTACAAGGGTTTGACGTGCGCAGCCTGTAGGCCCTTGGGTCCCTGTTCGATTTCGAACTCGACCTGCTGGCCTTCCTGGAGGGTGCGGAACCCTTCGGACTCTATGGCGCTATAATGGACGAAAACGTCCGGGCCACCTTCGCGTGCGAGGAAGCCGAAGCCCTTCGACGCATTGAACCATTTGACCGTACCGGTCACACGCTCTGCCATTTTATTACTTCTCCTTAAAGTGAACAAAAAAGAATAGGATGACGGTGTGCGGTATTCAGTGCGGACGAGGTGCTGCGACCATGTTAGCTTAAAAAACGCCGGCCCGTGGGTATTGCGCTTGGGCCGGCTTCCTGCGAATTCCAGCACGAACACGTACCACCAACAATCCACATTTTATCTGGGGGGTGAAATTCCGTCAAGACCTTAAAATCATATTAAAATCAGCACCTCTTTTCATGATAATATTATTATAAGAAGGGCTTGTTCCCATGCAACCGAGAATCGAATCGTTTCTCTCCGCCCGCCTGCATCTCTCCCCCCAAATCGTCGCGGACCGTATTTATTTCGTCAGCAACCTGTCCGGGCGCTTGAGCCTGGTTGGCATGTATTATGGCGGCTCGCTCCCGGAACCGCTCCTGCCGCCGCACATTGCCATGCAGAATCCGGAACTGATTGGCGGGCGTTCATTTTTTGTCTTTCCTTTGCTGGATAAGATCCTGGTCATGCTTGACCAGGATGGCGATGAGAATTACCTGCCCATGCTGGTTCCCATGCAGGGTGGCTTCCCCGAACCCGCCTTCGATAATTTTTTCGTAAACCACCGTGTTCATTTGGGCGAGTGCGATATCGACAGGAATATCGTCTATTTCAATGCAGAACGGCGGGATGCACCTTTCCAGGAAGCCTACCGCGGCGACTTGCGCACCGGGCAACTCGAAAAGCTGGACGAATCCGAATGGGGCGCATTCCCGGCCGGTCATAGCGAAGATCACTCGAAAGTTTTCATCGTTGACGGGTACAGCATGGGTGATTGTGTGTTGTCCCTGCTCGAGCGTGGCCGGAAGAGCCTGCTTCTTGGCAAACCGCTCGATCAGCGCAAGCCTGGCGAATCGGTTCCCCTGAATGGGCTGGGTTCGGCGGAGTTCACGCCGGGTGGAAACGCCGCCCTGGTGACGACCGCCATTTTCGACGATAAGTACAGCCTGGGCCTGATCGACCTCAGCCGGCCGGGTGAGATCCAGCCGGTCAAATTGGACGGCCTCGTCCATCGCGGGGTTGGCGAACTGCTGGCATGCTCCCACCTGAAAGGCAGCCACTATGCCGTCCTCTTTAATGTTGACGGCTGTTCCTGGCTCTACGAGGGGATTCTCAACGAAGAGAAATGCAGCCTGTCGCTCAGGCATGTCATTGTCGGTAATGGCGACCTGGCCGGCGGCGTGCTGGAGCATTACTACTACGACAAGGTAGGCGACCGCTTTGTGCTGTCGTTTTCCACCGCCACCAGCCCGACCCAGATCTTTACCGTCGAGGCCAAAGACCGTCTCACCATTGTCATGCACACCGAGGAACGCCTGCTCGGCATTCCGGAGAGCCAGCTTTCGCAGGGCGAAGATGCCTCCTTCGTATCCTTTGATGGCACGCGTGTGTCGGCCCGTCTGTACCTGCCGGCAGAGACGCTTGGCTATGCTGAACCGCGCCCGCTGGTTTATTACATTCACGGCGGGCCGCAGGGCCAGGAGCGCCCGGATTTCGCCTGGTTCTCGATGCCGCTGATCCAGTTCCTGACCTTGCGTGGCTTCGCCGTCTTCGTGCCGAACGTGCGCGGCTCCACCGGTTACGGCATGGATTACACCAAGCAGGTCGACCGGGACTGGGGCGGCCAGGACCGCCTTGACCATGTGCATGCCATGACGAAGGTGCTGCCGAAGGATAGCCGCCTGGATTTGAAGCGCGCTGCTGTGGTAGGCCGTTCCTATGGCGGTTACATGACGCTGATGATGGCCGGCCGCCACCCGGAGCTGTGGTCGGCTGCCTGCGATATGGCTGGCCCGTATGACCTGCTGACCTTTTCCGCCCGCATCCCCGCGACGTGGAAACCCTACTACCGCCTCGCCGTGGCGGATCCCGCGACGGCCGCCGGGCGGGCATTCCTGCAGGAACGTTCCCCAAAAATATATCTGGATGCCCTGGCCTGCCCGTTGCTGGTCATCCAGGGCCGCAACGACCCGCGTGTCGTGGCGAAAGAATCCGAAGAGTTGGTTTCTGATCTGGAGAAAAAAGGCAAGGATATTGAAATCCTGCTCTTCGAGGATGAAGGCCACGATGTTCTGAAATACCCCAACCGGGTAACATGCTACAATGCCATCGCAGATTTCTTTGCAAAATATTTAAAGCCATAATTTTTCTCACTCCGACCCCTCCCCTGTCGGGGGAGGGGCAGGAGGTGAGGGTAGGATAAACTATGCCCTGGAATTTGAATACCACCCACTCCCGGCCCGGTGACCTGGCCCTCCTGGTGGGCCTCCGTCACAAGCATTTCATCTTCCCGCTCATTCCTGGCGGGTCGTTCCACACGCACCGCGGCATTTTGTACCACGATGAACTGATTGGCAAGTCCTGGGGCAGCCAGGTCTTCAGCCACCAGGGCAGCCCGTTCTTCATCCTGCAGCCCTCCCTGGCAGACCTGCTTCAGGATTTAAAACGCAGCACCCAGATCATGTATCCCAAGGACATTGGTTTCATCCTCACCAGCATGTCGGTCGGGCCCGGCCAGACCGTCCTGGAGGCTGGCACCGGCTCCGGCTCCATGACCGTCGCGCTGGCCTACGCCGTCGGCCCGCAGGGGCACGTGGTCACCTACGAACGCCGCCCGGAGTTCCAGGCCCTGGCCCGCAAAAACCTGGAGCGGCTCGGGCTGGATGCGCGCGTCGATTTCAAACTAGGCGATATTGCGAATGGATTTACCGAAACCGACGTGGATGCGCTCTTCCTGGATCTCCCCA
>JBEKEB010000266.1:0-3713 GCA_050014055.1 Anaerolineales bacterium
CAGAAAAGCCAGGTGTTTCTTTTTCTTCGTTTCTGAAAGTGCTCTTGGTTAACCTTAGATCGTTTTTCGCGCTTTCAAATGCATGCTTCGGTTGTTAAAGAACTGTTATTGCAGAGCGATCACTAATTACAGAAATTCTTTTATTTGTGAAAAAACGCTTCAAGCCTGGATATTTGGAATATTTTATTTTCCTGCCCCTTTTTCTTGGTCTCATTTACTGGTTTCTGACAGCCCCAGATCCTCGCTTCGCAAATGCTCTTTTCTGGCTGCTCCCAATAGGTTCAGCGATGGTTTTGCTGGCTTGTCTCCATAAAGTCCTTAATATGCGAGTTTTTTTGGCGGTTTTATGTGTGGTTTTTGTTGTCGCCAACCTCGAACTTGCGAAAAACATTTTCGCTGATCTTAATTCTGTCAAGCAGATCTCACTTTCCGGGTGGTATCCGGAACCAACAGTCCCAATCATAGAGAAAAGTACCAATTCTGGGTTAATTATTTATATGCCTGAAAAAGGTGATCAAGCCTGGGATGCCCCCTTACCTTCGACCCCTTACTTTAATGCAAAGCTGAGACTGATAATACCGGGAAATATTGATTCAGGTTTTACATTAAACCCTGCAAACTTCCACAGCCCTTAAATATTCATAACAATAGAACACCCATATTGTCATATTATGTTTAAATTGGTCACATATAAATTGGTTTGTAGGAAATGTCGGTTGTTAGCGGACAAACGAGTGTTGGCCGTCGACCGTTTGCAACATACTCTCGTATTACCTATTAAAAAGCCCTGCTAAGCAGGTAAACTGATGCTCCAAGACAGGGCCCTTTATGTTAGAATAAGCCTACTTGCAGATGGATTTGTGTGCGTGATTGCCGCCAGCCCTTGTACAAGGCTGGCGGTTTTTTTACAAGCCCGCTGCCCCATTCAAAAGGAGAGATAGAAGAGTATGGAAACCAAGATTTATGTAGGCAACCTGTCCTACGATACCACCGAAGATGATTTGCGCACGCTCTTTACCCAGGCAGGAACGGTTGCATCGGTGGCTCTGATCAAAGACCGCGACACGGGGCAGTCCAAGGGCTTCGCGTTTGTGGAAATGAGCAACCAGAGTGAAGCCGAGAAGGCCATCCAGACCTTCAACGGCTACACCCTCTCAAATCGTCCTCTGAAGGTCAACTTGGCCCGGCCGCGCGAAGAACGCAGCTTTGGTGGCGGCGGCGGCGGTTATGGTCGTGGCGGTGGTGGCGGCGGCGGCGGTTATGGTGATCGGCGCGGCGGCCCCGGCGGTGGGAATCGCGGTCCGGGGGGTAAGGCCCGCGGCGGCCAGCGTAGATATTAATTGATAAAATAATTTGGAGCAACTCCCGCACACAAAACCTGCGGGAGTTTTCGTTTAATCACTCTACCAGGATCACCCTGGCAGGCGCGCCGTCCGATCCAACCAGCTTCAATGGCAGGCAGTACAGGTCATAGCTTCCCGGGCTGATTGCGCTCAAATCCAGCCCCTCCACGATTATGACGCCGGCAGTGAGCAAGGTCAGGTGCGTTAGAATGCTCTGGTGGTAAGGCGCCACCGAGAGGTAGTCAATCCCCACCAGTTTGATGCCGTATCGTACCAGCCAATCTGCCCCATCCGCTGAAATCCCAACAAAATCCGTAAAGAATGAACTCTCGCCCTGTTCCCATAATTGGGAATTGCTTGTTTTCAAAAGCAATCGTTCCATCCCGGGCGGAAGCATGGCGTTTTCCAGCACTTCCGCACTGACCACTTTCACACCCGGCGGAATTTCGACCACCTGGGCCGGGCCGACCAGGATATCCAGCGCCAGCGACTCCACGGTACGGTGGTCGTTCAGGAAATGGTGCGGCGCATCCACGTGGGTGCCGGTATGGACGCTGCAAGCCAGGCGGGAGACATTGTCGTGCGCGCCGGCGTCCATCGAAGAGACTTTTTCCAGCACCACCGCCGGATCACCAGGCCAGACCGGCGTGGCGGGGGAAATCGGAACCGAGACATCATAAATTGTCATTCTTCACCTTCATGACTCGCTCTACCATCCAGCCACCTTGAAAATCTTTTCCAGGAACTGGGTCCTTTCCAGCGCGGTCATTGGGCGCGGCTGGGCAAAATTTTCGTCGACAAAAGTTAATAATTCGGTATTGATGTATTTCCCATTATAAAACACATGCCGGTCGATGAACAATTCGCGCGTCGGCAGGCTGAACATCTGGTCGAAAAACAGGTTGCCCAGGCCGTAATGGATAAATGCCCCATTCAGGATTTCCATGGCGGCCGGTTCATGCCCTTGGCTGCCGCTGACGATCACCGCGCCATCCTCGGCCATCCGGCGGAAATCCGCCTCTTCTTCAGGTGTGGGATTGGGCTGGTAATACTCCTGGTACTGGAAGGTCATGACCGGCAGATAGCCTTGCGAGCGCAGCGTTGTGATCTCCTGGGCCAACTGATCGAGGTTGCAGGGCAGCGAGCCGGGCGTGCTGGCTGTGGCCCAGTCGTGCGGCGGACCGGGATAGTCGCACCCTACGAATGCGAGCTTGTTCCCATTGTTTTCCAGCAGGGCCGGCTGGCGCGCATCCTGCAAATCCCGCCCCCCGCCGTAATATTTCCAGCCGAGCCGATCATACATTTCCAGTGTCGATAAAAGATTCGCCTGGCCGGAATCCATCAGGTGGTTGCCGGTCAATTCGACCACGTCCGTTCCGGCATCCTGCAGCAGGGCAATGTATTTCGGGTTGCTGCAAAAGGACCGGTTCAAGGTCCATGGATCTGGGGTTGGGCAGGCCGTGTTGAAAACCACTTCATTGCTGATGTGGGTGATGTCGGCCGAGCGCAATACGCTGTCGACATACTTGCCCGGATAAAGTACGCCATTTTTCTCCATCTGGTCGGCGATGCCACGCGCCAGGGCGGTTGTGCCGGTCATGTCCAGCACGGTCAGCTTGTGCGGATCGCGGTTGGTTGGCGGTAAATTCAATACAGCCGGTTGGACAGAAAAAGCGATTTTGAGCGGGTAGCTGGCCGGGTCGAAATCGTTGTGGACCGGCGACTGGCCATCCACGCTGAGCACTTTCCAACGCGGCTCCAGTGCCTCGAATGGGACAATCGCCCAGGCCGGGCGCTCTGCCCAGGCTGAACCAGCCAACTGGTCTGACGGAACAACCAACACGGCCCCTGCTGCCGGGTCACCCCATAATTGACTGAATGCGGCCAGGGTAGTGCCATCCACCCACAGCGGCCTTCCGGCAAAAGGTCCCGCAGGTGTTCCGCTCCAGGTGTTGCGGATATCGGCCAGCGAAACAGCATCTGTCAGCGTTGGGAAAGGCGTGACCAGCGCGTAAATCCAGGAGGTTGATTGAGGATGGTTGGTTGGAGAGGGTTGAGTGGAAATTGTCGATTGAGAATTGACCACATCCAGGCGCGCCGTAGTCGCAGCGGGTACTAAAACCAGCCTCAGGCCGGAACTGGCCGCTATTTGACGCAGGACTTCCGGGACGGCCGGGGAAACCCAGACGTCGGACGGCAAGGGAGTGGCGGTCGGAGGTATTTGCGCCAGGATCGCCGGGATGGGAGTCGCATCCGGGGCGAGCTTTGCGGAGGTCTGTAGCGGGTTGAACGCCTGGCAGGCCGCCAGCAGCAGGCTGCCGGCAAGCACACAAACGTAAATGACTTTGTTTTTTCCCACCCGGCCCCAAT
>JBEKEB010000267.1:0-3687 GCA_050014055.1 Anaerolineales bacterium
GAAGTCTCCCCGTCGTCCCTGCAAGGGAGACTTCGCACTCAAGCGAAAATTCGTGTTTCTTAATGATCAAGGGTCAATTTTTTTATTGCTGACGGAAAACAGCCCATAAAAAAGATTGGCTGCCGCGCCCGGAAAAACCTGCCGAACGCAATTAGCCAATCGCTGACCCAGAGCGGGTGATCGGATTCGAACCGACGATATCTTGCTTGGAGGGCAAGCGTTCTACCACTGAACTACACCCGCGCGGCCCTTATTCTACCGTGAGGGCGGCGGTAGGTCAACCTGTCCGGACGATAAACACCCCTTACCTCCTTCCCCTGCATTCCTGCCCCCTCCCGGGTTTATAATACCTGCGAGATGGAGTCTTATATGTATATGTATATGAAACATACCCGCATAGTACTGTCAGCCCTTTTCTTGGGCCTGTTCCTGCTTCAGCCATTGCACGTGGCCGCTTCCGGCCCGGTGGCGCTGGTCCTGACCATCGACGGCGCCATCACCCAGGCCACCCAGGATTATCTGGTGCGCGGCATCCAGACCGCCGAGCAGGAGCACGTGGAAGTGGTCATCTTGCAGCTCAACACCCCTGGAGGTGACATCCTATCGATGACTGCGATGACCGAGGCGATGCGCGCCAGCACGGTCCCGGTGGTGGTCTACGTGACCCCGCGCGGCGCCATGGCCGCCTCCGCCGGCACGGTCATTACCCTCGCCGCACATGCTTCCGCTATGGCGCCAGAGACCATCATTGGCGCGGCCAGCCCGGTTGGCTCGGGCGGCCAGGACCTCGGGCAGACCGAACTGGCCAAGCAGACTAATGCCCTGGTCGCCAAGGTGGACGCTTTCGCCGGATGGCGCGGCCCGCAGGCCGTCGCCCTGGCCGAATCGACCATCACCAGCGCCAAGGCGGTTTCTTCCACCCAGGCTCTCCAGGTGCACCTGGTGGATTTCAGCGCCACTGATTTGAACGACCTGCTCCGCCAGTTGGATGGCTTCACGGTCCAGATGCCCAGCGGTCCGCTCACCTTGCATACTGCTGGCATCGTTCAGCAAGCCCTGCCCATGTCCCTGATCGAGCAGTTGCTGCAATTGCTGATCGATCCCAATATCGTTTTCCTGCTGCTGGCCATCGGCCTGCAGGCTCTCCTGATCGAATTGACCCATCCGGGCGCCTGGGTGCCGGCCTTCTTCGGCGTGGTCTGTCTGGCCCTGGGAGCCTACGGGCTGGGCTTCCTGCCGGTTAACTGGTTCGGCCTGATCTTCATGGTTACGGCCTTTGTGCTGTTTATTCTCGACATCAAGGCTCCCACGCATGGCGCATTGACCCTTGCTGGGATTGCCTCGTTCATTATTGGGGCGCTGGTCCTGTTCAATTCCCCCGGCACGCCCCACTTTGAGCAAGTCTCGATCCCGCTGGTGATTTTCGTGGGCGTATTCATTGGCCTGATCTTTGCCGTCATTTTGACCTATGCCTTGCGGGCCCAAAGCCGCCCGGTCATAACCGGGAGCGCCCGCCTGGCCGGGCAGACCGGCTTCGCTGTCAGCGAGATCGACCCTTCTGGGCAGGTCCAGCTGGCCTCCGAGCTCTGGAGTGCCGACCTGGTCGATGCCTCCGAGCCGCTCCACCGCGGTGACCGCCTCGAAGTGGTCCGGGTCGAGGGCTTGCGGCTCAAAGTCCGCAAAAAATAGGATGGCGGGATTGCATCCCGCCGCCTCCCATGGTATCTCAAAGAACCCGTTTCCTGCTAGGAAACGGGTTCTTTGATCATGAGGAAGAAGCAGGCCGTATTTTCTCTGCCTCCCACATTCGCACCTTCTCCAGCAATCCGCCCAGCGGATTCAGCCTGTCTGCGCGCACCAGCAGGTTCCTGGTGTGCGTGTGGGCGAATTGGAACGTCGGCATCCCGGCGTTCAGGACCACTGCCTTGCTGCGGAATTCCTCATGCGTCAGCCAGCCCGCCAACAGGATCTGCTCGCCCCGGATCCAGATATCCGCCCATTCATACGGCTGGAGGATGTACGCTTCTCCGCGCAGCAAGCTGTGCAGCCCCAGGCGTTTCTCGGGCAGGTGCCCGGCATGCATGTAAGCCAGGCTGTAAAACTCCTGCGTGGCTGCGACACGGGTAAGCGGCGGTAGTTCGCATGCCTCTGTGACAAAATCTCGCTGGGCGTCCAGCCCGCCGATCTCCACCGCCATTGCCTGTGCGCATTCGCTTTTCAAAGCCAGCCGGTCCAGCTGCCGCCAACTGCTTGGGCGCCTCCATGCTTCCGGCATCACGTGGATCAAATGGATGGTCTCGCCGGCTGCAATGGCGCACTTTATATCCTCCTGCGCCGCCGCTACTCCTCCCGCCAAAAAAGCGAACACATACAGGTCATCCGGCTGATGCCCTTCCGCCGCGAATTGGTCCAATGGAATCAGTGCCGGAGCCTGCAACAGGCTGGCCGGATCTTGGCGGAGCTGGGCCAGCTGGTCGGGCCGGCTGATCAGGTAGCTGATCAAGTCGCAGCGATGCCCGCCCAGTGCCAGGTTGGTATGCTCCGGCTGGCTGAAAGGTGTCCCCTTCCGCACCTCGAATGGCACGGCCTGCGCTGAAAGATGGCGCCGGAAGGCCAGATCCACTGCCGCCCCGCCCGCGCAGCGCCGCATCCGCTCGGCTGCCGATTCACCCATCCGCTCGAATGTTCTGGCCAGCCACTGGCAGGCATACGCGATCCCGCCTTCGCTCAGGTCGGGGGTATATGGCATCTGGATGAGATCGTTTGTGGAAATCATAATTCAATATACCTCTTGCGTAAGTGAGTTACAATGTCCATCCCTGTCCTTACATTCTCCGGCATACTAACCCGTGTACCGTTTCGTGCCAATTTCGCGATCCTCGCTTGATAGGTAGACAATCGTAAACATCTGCTTAGACTCCTCATTCATGGCAGGCTGATCTGCACGAAATAATCGGTCTGGCCGCGCGAGCCAAAGAAGACGATCAGGTTTGTAAACATGCGCGGATTACTTTGAGCTGCACTGCAACTGCCGTAATGGGAGATGTGATCATATCCCAATGGAATGACCAGTCCATCATACCAAGCATCGATCTCTCCTTTTTTCTGGAAAAAGTAGAAAGGTCTTCCGCCGAGGGTCTGGAAGTTGAACGCCTCTTCATATCCGTATTGACTGTTTAACGATCCTCCATCTTCGACTAGCTGGCCCTTTGTATCAATCTCGATGCCATTGTTGCCGATTTTCTTTTCTGTGATCGGGGCGACTTCCAATACCCAGTGGTTGTCAAAGCTCCAAAGTCCCCGTAGAGGTTCCACCGGGCTGGCTGGCCCGGTGGAGATGCGATAGATTTCGGTCCCATTGCGCTGGACTATCACCCAGCTTTGAGATGAGTCGCGGTTGTAGGACAAAACCGCGTTCAGCAGGTCGTTCCCAACCTTTGCCCTTAACCCACCGTTCGACGGCCCGATCGTATAGGGGGAAAATGAGGAACCGGTGCCAATGGTGGAACCGGTATGTTCCGTCCCATCTACGGTTACAAAGTCCAGGTTGTCTCTATTAATCCATTGAATTAAGGATTGATGTGGCGCGGCAATCAGCAAGCCAGCTATGTTGTAGAGTCGGTAGCCGCCACATAATCCTTAGTTGAACTAAGCCGAGCGCAGGGATTGCAAAGCTATTTGGAATTT
>JBEKEB010000268.1:0-3671 GCA_050014055.1 Anaerolineales bacterium
ATCCCGGAACTCGTCTCGACCGCCTGGGCATCGGCCTCCACCTTCCGCGGCTCCGACAAGCGCGGCGGTGCGAACGGAGCGCGCATTTGTCTTGCACCGCAAAAAGATTGGGAAGTCAACCAACCTGAACAACTGGCGAAGGTGCTCAAAACCCTGGAGGGCATCCAGAGCGCGTTCATCAAGGCGCATTCGGATGGCAAGAAGGTTTCGCTGGCCGACGTGATCGTTCTGGCCGGTTGCGCGGGCGTCGAGCAGGCTGCGAAGAATGCCGGTTACGATGTGACGGTTCCCTTCACTCCGGGACGCATGGATGCCTCGCAGGAGCAAACCGATGTTGTTTCATTCGCCGTGCTCGAACCGAAGGCGGACGGCTTCCGCAACTTCAAGAAGACCCGCTATGTTGTATCGGCCGAGGAATTGCTGGTTGACCGGGCGCAATTGCTGACGCTGACCGCTCCTGAGATGACAGTTCTCGTGGGCGGGATGCGCGCTTTGAATGCCAACTTCGAAGGCTCTCAGCATGGAGTCTTCACCAAACGGCTCGGGATGCTCACCAATGACTTCTTCGTGAATCTGCTCGATATGGGCACGGTGTGGAAGGCTGTATCGGAGGACGATGACGTGTTCGAAGGTCGTGATCGCGCAACAGGCGAACTCAAGTGGACCGGCACCCGTGTTGACCTAATCTTTGGCTCGAATTCCCAACTGCGGGCTCTGGCGGAAGTCTACGCCTGTCAGGACTCCCAGGAGAAGTTCCTGCACGACTTTGTGGCGGCGTGGAACAAGGTCATGAACCTTGACCGTTTCGATCTCGCCTGAGCGCAGCGAAATCCTGTTCGGTTCCGTAGATTGAATTGCAAAAAGAAGAATAAAACATGAAAGGCAATCCGAAGATCATTGAAACCATGAATGCGCTGCTGGCCGACGAGCTGACCGCTGTCAGCCAGTACATGGTTCACTCTGAGATGTGCGATGATTGGGGCTACGCCCGCCTGCACAAGGCGGTGGAGGGCCGGGCCAAGGATGAAATGCGGCATGCCGAGATGTTGATCGGCCGCATCCTCTTCCTGGAAGGCAAATCAACGGTCAGCAAGATAAACCCCATGCATATCGGCAACACCGTCGAAGACCAGTTGAACTCGGATCACGAATCCGAAGCCGGGGCGGTGGCGAACTACAATGCCGCGATTGCGCAGGCCGGGGAACTCGGCGACCACGGCACGCGTGACATGCTCACTTCCATCCTGAAGGAAGAGGAGGCCCACATCGACTGGCTGGAGGCCCAGAAGGATCAGATCGCCCAGATGGGCATCCAGATATATCTTTCGCTGCAGGTGAAAGAATAGCAATCCGGTAAACTCATGCCGATCGAAGAACCGAGGGCTTAAGGCCTATAAAGCTATTCGTTCAACATTAAATAAACAACCTCTTCTGCAACAAGCAGAAGAGGTTGTTGGCATTTCCCGGCAATGGATAATTCACTTTATTGTCATATGCATTCCAACCAGCAAGAAAACCACCCGGTCGGCAATTTTGGCAAGTTTTTAATTTACCTTTCCTACATTCAAATAATAAAAATCCATTTGCGGGATAACTTCAGACGGATAGATGCTAGCCCTTTCCATTAATAAGATCCCTTGGTCAGCGGCCATGAAAATATCACCTTTTGATGAAAATACGGCCGTTCTTTTCCTGGAAACCCGGTTAATTGAAGGGAAAGATCCTCCAAACGCTCCAACGAACCGGATGACTTAGTCAACATCTGCTGGCAGGTGCGGCCCTGGCTGGGTGAAAAAAATCGAAAGATGGAATGGCTGGACCCAGCAGAATGGCTCCTACGTCCGAGACAAGTTGCGGTTGCATGCATCACAAAATTAGTGAAATAGCTCGGGATGGATCAGCCTGGCCAATGCCTCCAACCCATCCACAAGGCGCGGGCCGGGGCGGCTGACCAGGTTGTCGTCAAAGGGATAGACCTGGTTATCCTTAATCGCCTGCAGGCTGCCCCAGCCGGTACGCGCGTTCACCTTGTCCGGCGTTTCGCCGTAGGCGGAATCACCCAGAAGGATAATCTGGGGGTTGTCAACCAGCAACTGTTCCAGACTGACCTGCGGCCACTGGTCCTTGAGCTGCGAAAAAACATTGACCCCACCTGCCCGCTGGATCAACTGGTCCACGAACGTCCCGCCACCACTGGTATAGGGTTTGGAGGGGTCGGTTCCGTCAAGTTCATAATACACGGTGGGATGGGAGACTGCTTGGGCGATCTTGGAGTCAACCACTGCGACACGCGCTTGAAGGGAAGTCACGAGTGCAGCAGCCTGCCTGGTTTGACCGGTCAACTGGCCGACCGTTTCGAGATTGGCGTACATCTCATCCAGAGTGACCGGATTCTTGAGGTAATACACCTGCAGGCCAAGTTTTTCAAGAGAAGCAACCAGATCGGGTGAGTCAATCTCACCTGCCAGGACCAGGTCCGGATGCAGGGCAAGGATGACTTCCGTGTCGAAGTTGCCCATCGATCCGCCAATATCCGCCACGGATTTGACCTGGGGGGGGTAATCCGAGAAAGTGTCCCGGCCAACCACCTGTGACCCGGCACCGATGGCGAAGAGAATTTCGGTATTCGAGGGAGCGAGCGAGATGACCCGCTGGGCCGGGCCGGCCAGGGTGACGCTGCGGCCCAAACCGTCGGTCAGCTGGATGGTCGCGGTTGTCGGGGTCGGAGGTATGGGAGTCGGAAATGGGGGAAGGGCAGTAGAAGTTGCGGCAAGGGCGGTCGCGGTCGGAGCAGGTGCAGGCGCTGCTGTTGCAACGGACCCGCAGGCGACCAGCAGAATCAGAGTCAAGAATGCGAACGTTAATTTGCGGGACATGCGAATTCTCCTTGAAGGTAATTTCAAATCAAAATCCCCTGCCGGTTGGGCAGGGGAGGGGGAGAGGCAATCCAATGGAGCCGTTCCCACCTCCTTATCACGAGAGCGTGGAGAACTGACCAGGGCGGGCGGCCTGACTTGCTCCGAAGAGCTTACAGTTGCGGGACAGCGCCGGACTTGCACCGGCTTCGCCATTGAGCCTTCTCATCCGGGGGAAAAGGCACCCTGACCAGATATTCAATTTGGGTCTTATTGTAAACATCCATCCGAAAAACGTCAATGACAAATAGCGAGACTTAAGTAAGGCGCATTTTCAAGCGTTAATTCTTAAAATGTAAAACGTAAACAAGCTAAAAAAAGCCGCCGGGCATTAAGGGATGGTACTCAATAAAATGTGGATGAACGCGGAGGGGTTACTGTGGCAGATCAGCAGGCCAGAGAAGATCTGGACAGGCCGGGTAACCTTGATCAACGAGGCGTACACCCATGAGGAATTAGCAGAATTGATCCAGGGAAGAGTACCGTCCGGATGCAAGATAGCGATCGAACCGACGGATTTATATTGACCTGAGTGAAATATTTGTTCCATCCTTGAATAAATGGAGAGGGGTAAAATGAGGGTGGTAGACAAACCAAGATCATTGCAAAAAGGAGAGAAAAATGTCCAACAAAACGTACGGGATCCTGCTGATCGTGGTAGGCGTATTGATCGTAGCGGTGGTTTTTCTGGCGGTTCCGCTCCATTTAGGCGGTGCGGGATTCGGGTTGAAGAAAATAGCTGGAGTTGTGGTCGGA
>JBEKEB010000269.1:0-3568 GCA_050014055.1 Anaerolineales bacterium
TGTTCTGGTGACTTGTCGTCAACATACCATTCCGATCCTGGATTATATGGTCAGCCTGCAGCGATACGGCGATACGACACCATCGCTCACAGCTTCACCATAAATCAACGCTAAACATGTACCCATTAAGAATAGAACATTTATTCTAATTTGTCAAGGGTTCATTTATTTTTCGTTTTGAGATCGAAAAATATCCAGAACGCAAAAATAAGCAGGTAAAAATTGA
Source organism: Anaerolineales bacterium (assembly GCA_050014055.1). Taxonomy (GTDB): domain Bacteria; phylum Chloroflexota; class Anaerolineae; order Anaerolineales; family Villigracilaceae; genus UBA877. The sequence continues at coordinate 227 of JBEKEB010000269.1, forward strand.
ATGATTGCCGGAAAACCATCCAATTCATCCACAGCAAACGTAGTTGCTGGATTGATGGAACACAAAAACTGCAAAAAGTGCGATAATGGACGCATGCAATTGCACGGGCAGATTCTGCTTCAGCGACCCGCCCCGGCAAAGGTAAAACAGTGAACTTCCTGGCGAGCCTCGAAAAACGCAGCCGATTCTTTTGGATAATCGTCGGATGTATCCTGATAGCCGGCGTGGGTATCCTTGACTTCTCAACGGGCAATGAAATTGTAATTTCGCTGTTCTATTTGATCCCGATTGCCCTGGTTACCTGGCTTGTAGGCCAGTGGCTCGGAATTGTGGCCTCGATTATCAGTTCCGCGGTTTGGGTCGGCACGGATGTGGCCGCCGGGGGACCTTACTTAGCCACCTCCATATACATCTGGAATACATTTATTGTCCTTGGTTTTTTTGTAATCGTTGCGTTGTTGTTATCAGCATTGCAGAAAGCCCTGGAACATGAAAGGGAAATGGCCCACACCGACTATTTGACTGGCGCGATGAATCGACGTTTCTTTTTTGAATTATTGCAGATGGAAATTGACCGTTCGCAGCGTTATGCCCACCCGTTCACCATTGCCTATATTGACATTGACAACTTCAAGGAAGTCAACGACCGCTTCGGGCATATCTCCGGCGACCAGGTGCTGAATCTGGTGGTCAAACGGGCCAGATGGCATATCCGCAAGACAGACCTGGTGGCGCGCCTCGGCGGTGATGAATTTGCCTTGCTGTTCCCTGAAACCAGCCAGGAATCGGCCCAAATCATCCTATCAAAAATTCAACCCGAAATTCTAGCCGGAATGCAATCCGCCAACTGGCCGGTGACGATCAGCATCGGTGCATTGACCTGCGTCGGTGCACCTCCTGGGACGCAAGAAGTGATCGGGATGGTGGATGATTTGATGTATTCGGTCAAGCACACCGGCAAGAATGCCATCAAATTCGCTACCTATGCCGGCTGACCCACCCGCACATTTCATATTTACCTCTCATCTCCTGCAATTTATGGAGGACCAATTTTCGGAGGACTTAAGTGCACATTAGTTCGAAGGCGAAAGCTCGTATTTTGCTTGGAAGCCTGCTGGTCCTGTTGGCATTGCTGGGTTTGTTCGTCTATTTGTTTAATAATGCAACCCGTTTTCAAAAACTCAGTCATGACCCAATTGCAAGCCACCTAGAAATCTTCGTGCTCCTGGTTGGTCTGGCCCTGGTTGGCAGTACTGGCGTGATTGGCATTTCCAGCTTGTGGAAAAACAGTTCCAAATCGTTTGCTTATGATATTGGGCTGCGCCTGGTGCTGACGGGCGATCTGGTAGGTTTCATCTCCGGGCTGGCCGATTACATCGGGATCGGGGCGCATCACCACCTGCCTTATTTCGGCCCGCTGCAAACCGCAGGGGTATTCCTTGGGGAAGTATTAATGGCGATTGGTTTCTTGCTAATGTTCTCATGGTAAAACCAGGATTGCCCAGAATACCGTTGCCATACCTGGCGACCTGTTATGAAAAAAGTGATCTCCCCCTGAACAGGGTTTGATAGCTGGATCGAACAGGCCATTAAACCGCCCTAGGGCGTTACCCGCCAGACCCCGTACATCCCGGATCCCCGAGTTCTTAAAGAACTCGGAGATCTTTCTTTGTTCTTAAGGGACACGGATATTTGCAACAAGCATGTTTGTCCCTTTTGGCGGAGAATTCCAAATTAAACAAGGACCCACTCCTCCATACCCATCCCGTAGGACCTGTCAGACTTGTAAGATTTTCAAAACTATAACAGGTGTACAATACCTTTCACTGTTCTTCATCGTGTAATAAACTTATATGTTCTCCATTCTCCCCCCAGGAGATTCGCCGTGCCTCCAAAAAAGAACCCCGTACAACCGTCCAAAACACCCCAGCAAAAAAAGAGATTGCCCATGAAGAAAATCACCTCGCCGGCCGAAGCAGCCCTGCGCGGTAGCGAAGCCTCCCTAAATCAAGCCAAGCGCGTGGCCCAGGTAGGTTCCTGGTCCTTGCACATCCAGACCAACCGCCTAGAATGGTCTGACGAGATGTACCATATTTTTGGCATCCAGAAGCGGAATTTCAGCGGAGACTTGAAGGAGGTGGCTGCCCGCGCAATCCACCCGGATGACCGCCTGAAAGTGGAAGAGTCGAACCAGGCAGTACTTCATGGCAGGCAACTAATCCCGTTTGAATACCGCGTGGTCAGGCCGGATGGCACCATCCGCATGGTCCGGGCTGAAGCAGGGAGGCTCATCCTGGACGAGGCCGGCCGCCCTGCCACTCTCACTGGCACCGTTGAGGATATCAGTGAGCAGAAAGAAGCCACCCGGCAACAGGAGATTTTATATCAAGTTCTTCGCGCGGTAAGCACGCAACTTGACCCCGATTTGGTGGCGCAATCGGCTGCAGAAACCATGGCGGGAACCTCTGGTTACCCGCACGTTTGCATCGCAATGCCGGATGAGAATGACGAACACTGGGTGGTGCGTGGCGCAGCCGGCAGCCTGGCGGCAGAATTAGGCGCCACCTACCCGATCCATCAAGGTGTGATCGGAAGAATGTTTAAGACCGGGCAGACCCAATGGGTGCGCGACATCCTGGATGATCCAAACTATGTGCGCGATGTAAGTACCTCCAACACTTCCAGGTTGCGTAGTGAAATAGTTGCACCGCTGAGGCGTGGCGAGATTGTTCTTGGTGCGCTTAACATTGAAAGTGATCGCCCGGATGCATTTGATGAGGCCGATGCCAGGATGATCCAATCGGTGGCAGATATCATTGCACTAGCATTGGAGAATGCACAATCCTTCCGAAAAATTCAAGAAGATATCAGCGAGCGCAAGCAGGCCCAAGCTCTCCAGGAGGCGGTCTATCAGATCGCGGCGGCTGCCGAAACCACAATCTCCTTGGATGAACTGTATCCCAAGATCCACCAGAGCATCTCGTCGGTGATGCCGGCTGAAAATTTCTATATAACGCTTTACGATGAAATCCAAAACCTGCTGCGGTTTTCCTATTTCAAGGATGCCGAGGATGAGCCATTTATTGGGGGAATCCAGCCCGGGAAGGGGTTAACCGCCTATGTGCTCAGGACAGGAAAATCCCTGTTATGTACCCAGGCGGTGCATGACGAACTGGAACGCCAGGGTGAGGTGAAACTGCTGGGCGTGCCATCGGCCATCTGGCTGGGGGTGCCGCTGATGGTGGAGGGCAAAACGATCGGTGCGATGGTGGTGCAGCACTATACTGATCCGCAGGCGTACGGCGAGCGCGAGCAGCACATGCTGGAATTTGTCTCGACCCA
>JBEKEB010000270.1:0-5877 GCA_050014055.1 Anaerolineales bacterium
CATGTACGGTGGTGTGAGAGGAGGCGGTTAGCCGCCGCCTCCTACTCGATTGTTTGTTTGGATGTAAACGAAACGACTTTATAGTACCACCCAGCCCCGGCGCGCGCCGGCGCGCACTGCTTCTGTCCGGCTGGTAACGCCCAGCTTGGCATACAGGCTGGACAAATGGAACTTGACGGTGTTCTCGCTGATCTCCAACGAAGCAGCAATCTGCTTGTTGGCCAGCCCCTGGGCAGTCAACTGCAGCACCTGCCGTTCCCTTTCAGTCAAAGGGTCGACAACCTGTTCGGCCTCTGCCAGCATGGGCAGGCGGTGACGCTCCAGCAGACCCTGGACCAGCGCCGGCGAACCGGCCCACAAGCCCTCCGCCAGGGCATGCAGGACCGCGGAAAATTCCTCCGCACTGGCTTCCAGGGGCAGGATGCCCCAGACCGGCCAGCCGGCCAACCGGGCAGCCTCATCCGGGTTGCCGGTCAAGAGCAGGAGCGGAGGGGTTTGTTCTTCGTTCAATTCATCAATGAAATCGGCCGAAGTGACCACCCACACATCCGCCTGAGGCAGTTCTTGCGGGAGTGCGGAATCCGCCAGCATTTCCACATCCGGCAGACCACGCAACACTTCATGCAGTCCGATGCGCAGGGCCAGTGCCGGAGCAAGGATGGCAACCCGGATCAAAGGGCCGCCTGCATGCGCTGATTCTTGCGGGCACCTGCCAGGAAACTCTGGATCAAGCTGGCCGGGATGGCCACGCTTTGATCGCCGCCGAAAATCATGGCGTTCAAACCGATCACTTCCCCGCTGGCGTTCAACAACGGCCCGCCGGAATTGCCAGGCGCCAGTTGGACATCCGCCCGCAGGACCGGTACCTCGCCATGCCACCCGCGCAGGCTGGTAACCGCCGAGAGTACACCGCCGGTCAGCACGTTGCGCTGGCCCCAGGGGTGGCCGAAGGCGTAAACCAGCTCCCCGGGGCGCGGCCTGGAGCTGGAAAATACCGCCGCAGGATGACCATTCGCCGGGATTTGCAGCAGGGCCAGGTCCACGTGGGGGTCTCTGGCGATAACAGGGGCGTCATAGCGGCTGCCATCCTCAAGCAGCACCTGCACCGTGTGGGCCCGGCCGACCACGTGCAGGTTGGTCAATACCAGGCCATCCCCGGCCAGCACGCCCGCCCCGGCGCCGCGCCGTCCATTGCTGACGAGCGCCAGCACCGGGCGAATGCGCTCGAGTAACTCGTCCAGGGCGGCATTGAGCAATGCAGTCGCTTTCATGGGCGCGCTCCCACTTCCACCATGAAGACCAGCGGCTTGCCGCCGCGCAGCACTTCCATGGGGACGGATTTGCCGACCACATCGCCGGTAAGTTGAGCGAATAGCGCATCATGATCAGGGACCGGCTGGCCATTAATGCCGACCAGGATATCACCGACGATCAGCTGGCCGGCTTCGGCGGGGCTTTTTCGCTCCACGCTGACCAGCAGCAGACCGGAGGCCTGTTTCCGTTTAAGCTCCTTTTGTGCAGCCTCGCTAAGCTCGACTGCTTCGCTGCGCACCCCCAGATAGCCGCGCTTGACCGAACCTGACCGGGCAAGCTGATCCGCCACTTTCCAGGCATATTCGGCCGGGATGGTGAGGACGACCCCGCGTCCAAAGCCGGAGGTATTCACCCCGACCACCTGCCCTTCGGCGTCTACCAGTGGGCCGCCGGAGAAACCCGGATAAGGGGTGGCATCGGTGCGAATATATTTGTCGATGCTGCCTTGCGGCGTGCGCAATGGTCCGCCCATGGCGCTGACCACCCCCAGGCTGGCTTCTATCCCGGCATCGGAAGGCCGGCCGAGCGCCAATACAAGCTGGCCGATGCTGGCCTGCATGGCCGGCTCGGCGGGGGTGGCACGGACTTTTTCCAGGCGCAGAACGGCCAGGTCTGAGCCGGGATCGCGCCCGGCCAGTTGGGCGACAGCCTTCGTACCATCCGGAAGCAGGACGGTTATATCCTGCTCCTGTTCGATGACATGGTCAGCCGTCAGAACCAGGTCGGGAGCAAAAGCAATCCCGCTGGCCGGCATGCGCCGGCGGGCATTGACCAGCAACGTGGAAGCGGCGGCCTTTTCGGTCGCGGCTGCCAGGGAATTCGATAGTTCTACCAGTATATTGGACATATTTACTCCTTATATTGCATCAGTATACTCCCCCACCCGGCGGACGCCATCCTCCAAACGGGTGGGAGAGGCCTCATAAGAAAGGGGAGTAGGGAGAGAGGATGAAAACAAGAAACAAAAAGCAAAAAAAACGTAATGCGTAAAACGTAAAATGAGCAGTGAACAGAAAGTAGAGAACAGAGATATGTGAAGATGAAAAAAACGTGAAACTCGCGGGCGGGGGTGGCAGAAACAATGAGCATACTATAGGGAATAAGTAAAGGATCTCCGATACGAATAACTAAGAGAACTCTGTTGAAGGCAGAGTTTGACTGAGGATATGTAGTCAGCCAGCGGGAAGCAGACCACCAGGCAAAGCCCAGCCGGAATTCTTGGGATCAACCTAGTGCATCCGAGGTCAAGCCTCAACATACTTTATTCGATTTGACCAAGCGGCAGGGGCAGCCAAGCTCATTGACGAGGTCGCCAAGCGCCTCAAGGAACGATACGGTGTCCCCTGGTGGCCACGAGAGCCCATCAATCAAAGGCTTCGATCAAGCTGGAGACGGAATGGCCAGAGGTGGTTGTCAGATGGACTGGTTGAAAGATGGATTGTAAAAGGTCTGGTTGTGGATGAGCGCCCACAAGATACGCAAGAGCTTGTTCATGAGGACACCCAGGGCTTGCATTTTGGTGAGTGGGTTATTGGGCCTCCTTTGCAGCTGGGTATAGAGTTGAGCGAAGTGCTGATCCTGATGGACCAGTCGCAGACAAGAGTAGTAGAGCATGGTGCGCAGACGCGGTCGGCCCTGGTGCGACATGGGGGTCTGGCTGCGCTGCTTCTTGCCGGAATTGTTGGGAGCAGGTTGGATCCCTGCCAATTTAACCCATTGGGCGGAAGAATGGTAACGGTAGGGATCACCGACTTCCGCCAAAAAGAGGGCAGCGGAAACAGTGTTTAAAGATTTCATGGAAAGTAAATAGGGGGTCTCCGGCATAGGTGCCAGGCAGGCAGCCATGGCGGAAATGACCCGTTTTAGCTGTTCCTGGAAGGTTTGCAGCTCGGCCAAATGCACCTGGTTGGCCTGTTGAATGGCCAAGAGCCCTTCCGTAACGCCGATCGAAGTGGCTGCCAGTTGGTGCACCCGGCGCAGTTTTGCAACACATAGCTTTTTGCCTGAATAGGATGCTCGCACCAAGGCGATGAAGCTTTCCAGACTTAGTTTGCGAATATTGGCGGCAGGCACACAAGAGCCCAATAGGGCCTCAGCTGTCTCTTTGCTAAGATCCTTGAATACCTGAAATAATTCAGGGAAAACCTGCCCAACCAACCCCCACAGAACATTCTTCTCCCGGACAATCGCTTGCATCAACTGGTCATACAGGGTGGCGTACTGGCGCAATTCTTCATAGACGCCTTTTTGCAGACGAGTTTGGGTGTAATGACCATTGCGGGAGAGTTCGGCGATCTGTCCTGCATCCCGTTGATCATCCTTCGACCGGTCCAGTCGATTGCCTTCCCGATGTTTCTTGACCGTATAAGCGTTCACCAGGCGATACGGGATCCGTTTCTCCTCCAGTTCCCTGGCCAACAGCTTCCAAAAGTAGTTGGAGGGTTCCATAGCCACCACCACTTCCGAAGCTTGATGCTTCTGGCGCAATCCCTCCAACCGCTGCAGGAAGTAGTCGTAGCCTCCCCGCTCTTGAGGAAAACTGAAATGATCCAATCGTTGTGCTTTTTCGTTGATCACGATGACCACATTCTTCTCCAATGCCAGGTCCACGCCTACATGGAGTGCACCTGGTTGGTCTTGCACGATTTGCCTTGCTATGTTATTAGAATGGAATTGCGGATGGGGACAGCAGGTGCTATCCTGTACATGACGAGTGACGGGAACGCATCTGGGGCATGGAGCGTCTGGGCGAGCTGGCCAAATCTATGGGATGAATAAACCCGTTATGTTTTTTAGCTCTCCGTCGGACTCTCTCATCTGGGACGATCTTCTCGAAGATCGAGCCCGTATCGGTTTGTGAAACTTCAGCCCAAAAATCTGCGCCCCATCCGCATAACGAGAGAGAAACTTCTCTCAGAAGGAGTGTAGCATGACTGACCCCCAAAAATCAAGTACTTTTGAAAGATATCTTGCCATCGATGCCCATAAACACTACGTGGTGGTGGGCGGACTGAATGCTCAGCTCGAGATCGTGCTGCCAGCCCGCAAAATGGACATGGAACGTTACCCACAGTGGGCCAAAGAAAACCTCACTCCGAGGGATTGTCTGGTGATCGAAGCCAGTACCAACACCTGGGATCTGTTCGATGTCACGGCGGCAGTGGCCGGAAAAGTGATGGTGGCGCATCCCCTGGCAGTCAAGCTGATCGCCAATGCCAGGGTCAAGACCGACAAGCAGGATGTTTTCCGCCTGGCGCGTTTGTTGGCAGGTGGCCTGATCCCGGAAGTGTGGGTGCCTCCAGAGCCAGTGCGCGAATTGCGGACCCTGATCGCCCATCGGCGTCGTTTGATCCAAATGCGCACCATGACCCGCAACCGGCTGCACAGCCTGGCCCATCGCCACAATCTGACCTTGCCGGAGGGAGGTGCCTTCGCCGATAAGAACCAGGATTGGTGGAAGGGCTTGTCGCTATCCCCGGTGGAGAAGCTGCGCCTCCAACAAAACCTGGCGCTGCTGGAGTTTCTGGAGCCCGAGGTCAAAGCCGTCGATGCGGAACTGGCCCGGCTAAGCTGCTGTGATCCCTGGAAAGAGGCCGTCCCCTACCTGGTGCAACTCCCCGGCTTTGGGCTGATCGTCGCCATGACCATTCTCTCTGCCATCGGAGATATTCAGCGCTTCCCAACCTCCAAACAACTGGTCGGATACAGCGGCCTGGGTGCCAGCCTGCACCAAAGCGGTGAAACAAATTACTCTGGACACATCACCAAACAGGGACGCAAGGAGCTACGTTATGCTCTGGTCGAAGCAGCCTGGGGCGCGGTCACTTCAAGTCCCTATTGGCGGGAACAATACCAGAAGCTCTCTCACCGCATGGCGACAAACAAAGCCATTGTCGCAATTGCTCGCCGCTTGCTGGTGGCGGTCTGGCACGTGCTCACCGAACGGGCCGCCGATCGCAGAGCCGACCCGGATATGGTCGCTTCCAAGCTGATGGTCTGGTCCTGGAAACTGAATGAAGTCCAACGCGGCGGTCTAACCTCACGCCAGTTCGTCCGTTATGGTCTCATGCGTCTGAAGATCGGTCAGGAGATTGACTGTATCAAGCGTCAGGGAAATCGCCCCATCGCTTCCGTGGAGGAAGTGCTGGAGCGCTTGCCTGAACTCAATTTGAACATCTGATTTTGATCCTTCCGTCGCAGTTCTTTTGTCAGCCTGTGCCAATCCAAGCTTGGTGCTGGGTAGGGAGGGTATTCCATTATTCTAATTTTAAGGTACTTTATTCTTCGACATTTCTGCTCAAAGAAATTCACCTCTTGACATTGCAATTCATCGGTAGATTTTGACATGAGGTATTCTCCCAAATACGGACTGACCCAAAATTGGTTCATGTATCAAGAGAATACCTCATTCTTATCCCCCTATACTAGGAACAATGGAGAGGGAGAAGAGAGAAGTGGGAAGAGAGTAGAGAGAAGTGATAAGGAAGAAGCGGAAAACGGGATTTAACAGCAGAATTTGGGCATAATTAGAGGTTTCGTGCGAGTTGAGGGGAAAGGGGGCAG
>JBEKEB010000271.1:0-3516 GCA_050014055.1 Anaerolineales bacterium
CGGAATGTGTCAATAGTTTGAGACAATCATTTTTTGAATTTAGTGTAGCTTTCTTGTGTATTGAGTGATCTGATCACCATCTCCTTTCATAGCGGGGAAGCTGTGGAAAAGTGGACAGAACTGCACTGCCCACTTTCCCACAGCTACTACTACGACTGCTGCATCTCTTCCTGCTTCAGCACTGCTGGCCTGGGTGGATTGATCCAGACCGCTACCGGTAACTGCTGCGGTGCAGCCAGCCCTTTGACAAAACGTTCCGGGTTCTTTTGGTAAGCGTTTGCCAGAACCTGCTGACGGTGTACGAGCACAGCTCGTGCTCGACCAAAGTGGACATCCGCCGGGGTCAATAGCCCCAGACCGCTATGGTGGTGTTCGTTGTTGTACCAGTTAAAAAAGTCGTGGGCCCAACTACGCGCATCCAGTTGGCATCCGAACCGTCCAGGATAATCCGGCCGGTACTTCAAAGTTTTGAACTGGGCTTCGGAGAACGGGTTATCGTTCGAAACGTGCGGCCGGGAGTGGGTTTTCGTCACACCCAGGTCCGCCATCAGCAACGCCACCGGTTTCGAGGTCATGGAGCTGCCCCGGTCAGCGTGAATGGTGAGTTGCTGGGGTTGGATCGCCTGTCGAATACAGGTAGCCGCGATCAACTCTTCGGCCAGGCTGGCAGACTCGCGTTCGGCGATCATCCAACCGACGGAGTAGCGGCTGAACACATCCAGGATGTTGTACAGGTAATAATAGGTCCATTTGACCGGTCCCAGCAGTTTGGTGATGTCCCAGCTCCATAATTGGTTGGGATGGGTGGCTAAAAGCTCTGGTTTGACGTAATGCGGATGACGTAACTGGTTTCGACGCTCACGCACCGCCTGGTTTTCATCCAAAATGCGGTACATCGTCCGCCAGGAGCACAGATACTGCCCTTCATCCAACAAAGTCGCATACACTTCGCGTGGAGCCTGATCTTGAAAACGGGGGCTGTTGAGCACCTGTCGAACTTCCTGCTTTTCGGCCAGGTCCAACGCACGTGGGGATGCGACTGGCTCCACTGGCAGCCTTGGCCCACTGGCTATCCTCTGACGAGCACGATAGAGACTGCTGCGGGGTGCTGCCAGTACCAGGCAGGCAGTTTGCACACCCACTGTTTTGCCTAACTGTTCGGCCGATTGGATCAACTCGGCTCTTCCGGGTGGTCCTCTTCGATCGGCACCCCCAGGAGTTGTGAAACTTTTTTTTGGACCTCTATGATCAGCTCAGCCTTACGCAGCCGCTCTTGCAGGCGCACATTCTCCCGCTTCAGTCTTGCCAGTTCTGCCGCCTGCGGATCCACCTTCGGCCCACGTTTGTGCGCTGACAGTCCATCCAGTTCGCCGCTTTCCCGCTGCCGACGCCAGTTGGTCAGATTCGATGAATACAGCCCCTCTCGACGCAGCAATGCGCCTATCTCCCCAGAGCCCTGACATGCCTCCACTTCCCGCAGGATGCGAAGTTTGTACTCGGCCGTAAACCGCCGTCGCTGGGCTTTGGCTACTACTTCTGTTTTTGGCAATTCTTCCAGTTCTTTCCCTTGCAGCTCTTCTACCATCATTTTTCTCCTCCGCCCTGCTCTCTAAATTATTGGAGGAGACTGTCTCACCATTATAGTCACAGAGGGTTCCTATGGAATTCAAATATCCCAAGTAACAAGGAAACAAGAAAAAGCCTTAGTGAGAAGAAACAGCTTGAGTATGGAATTGTGACAAAAGACGGCGTCATAATTGATGGAAACAGAAGGGCAATGCTCATCAAACAACTTGCTATTGATAACAAAGAGCAACCCATGTATTTCCTCGCCGTTATCCTCGAGGAAACGCTCGATCAAAATCCAAAAGAAATAATGCGTCTCGAGACAACATATCAAATGGGAGAAGACGCAAAGGTTGATTACAATGCAATTGAGAAATACCTAAAATGTAAGGATCTAAGATTATATGAATTTTCCGATGAACAAATCGGAAAAATGATGGGGGAATCTGCGACGAAGATCAAAGAGTATATCGCCATCATGGAAAGAATGGAGGATTACCTAGATAAATTAGGCTATAGCGGTATTTATACAAGGCTAGACAAGACAGAAGGAGCATTTGTTGATGTCACTGGTTATTTAAAAAAATACAGTGGTAAGAATTCAGGAATGGTTTCTTGGAAGTGTAGTGACACTGATGTTCAAGATCTCAAGTTAATTTATTATGACTATATTCAGTATATGTATAATAAAAATAAGTCAAAGGATGCAGAGGAAGGAGTTTTTGGGACAGAGGATTCGAAAGATTACAGAGTAATCGGCAAACCAAGTAAGAAGGAGAGCTTGTTCTGTGCAAATGAAAAAATATGGGCGGAATTTAGGGATAATCATTTTAAAAAAATAGAACCAATACGAGAGGAATTCGAGCGAGGAAGTTTTAGTATAGCAAATCTAAGGAAAGAAAACCAGAATCTTGATCTAAACACTCTCCTTAAGCTACGCGATGAGATTTGGGCCGAGAAAGTAGGCTCAATATTAAAAGAGAATCTCGGTATTGCTAAATCCAATCTTTATAACTTTAATAATCAGAATGAGCCAGAGATTCTCTTGAGAAGAGCATTGAGCGCTCTGGAGTCGATTGACACCAAAACAAAATCATTTATTGAATCCCCAGAGGTTGGAAAACTGGTTTTTGATATAAACAAATTAACCTATCGATTCAAAAAGGTTTTAGAGAAGAAGAGAGGGTAAAGTGTCATTCGTTGAATTACTTATTGACGAAGACAAACATGAATTCTTGATCTCAGGTGATGTCTCGCAAATAATAAATAATCACCGGGCAAGATATTATTTCGCCGATGTTCTTCAAGCGTCATTTATCGGTAATATATCAATCAATATTAAATACAACGAAAATGATAAGGAATTCACTTTAAAGAGAATCCAAGATGCATTGTTGAAGTACGGGATAGAGCAAAAAGATTCAGAAAGAATCCGAGAAGTTCTAAATGTGTTTTATCGGGAGAAGGAAAACTTTAAAATATTCAGCCAGAAAGCCAAAGGTATCTGGCATAACGAGATCAATGAGAACGAATTTAAAGAGTTTAAAAAGTCTACGGAAACTCACCTGGTTGGGAGAAGATTGTATGATAGACAGCTTCTAGCTTCATTCCACCTGGCATTCTCTCAAAATGCATGTGATTTTTCTGTTCCAGGGTCAGGAAAAACAACCATTGTTTATGCAGCTTTTTCCTTTCTTAAAAACCTCCCAAAAGAAAATCCTAAGAATGTAAATAAACTATTAGTCATTGGACCCTTGAGTTCATTTGGCCCTTGGGAAGATGAGTTTCTTCAATGTTTTGGACGCGAACCAAATTCGATAAGACTATCGGGTGGCACGCCAAAAGAAGATAGAGACAGGCATTTATTATCTATCAAACCTGTCGAGGAAACACCTGAGCTAACTTTAATGTCATATCAAAGCGTACCGTTTAACCTTACTAGCCTTTTAT
>JBEKEB010000272.1:0-5181 GCA_050014055.1 Anaerolineales bacterium
TGTTAGTATTCAACACCCCTTGCAGAAGGGGCGGCCGGGTACGTTTGGGAGTAGACTTCCCGATGGTTAGGAACGGGAACGTTCTGCTCCGGGTGTGTGACGTTTGGGCCAGCCGGTATTGGGTATGAGATGCTCTTTGCAAGCTCGCATAGTTGTTTGGCTGCCCGTTCGGATCCACTAGCCTGGGATACTCTTTGAGTAAGCCCGTGTCCGTGTGTGATGTCCTTGCCCATAAATCAATGTACCCGGCCCAAATCCATTCTCACGGAGGTGTTGATATGGCAGAAGGTCCTTCACGGTTTTTTGGATTGGACATCCACAAAGAGTACTTTGTTGCGGTGGGGGTCAACCCACAGCGCGAAGTCGTCTTCGGCCCGCAAAGGGTTTCGAACTATCAGCTGGACGAGTGGGTCGCTCGGGTTCTCACGACCCAGGATGCGGTGGCCCTGGAGATGACCACGAATACATACTTGTTCTATGATACTCTAGAACCGCAGGTACATTCGGTCATCGCCGTCCACCCGCCGAACGTGACGCTGGTGACGGGTGCTCAGGTGAAAACCGACAAGAAGGCGGCCCTGGCACTGGCCCAGTTGCATGCGGCCGGGATGCTCGAGGGGGTGTGGATCCCACCACACCCCGTGCGTGATTTGCGCGCCTTGATCGCCCGGCGAGAGAAGATGGTCCACCTCTCGACCATGGCCAAGAACCGGCTGCATGCGGCATTGCACCGCAACCACCTGATTGTACCGGAGAAGCCTTTTGCTCCTGAGCAGCGCAGCTGGTGGGAGGCCTTGTCGCTCTCTGCCACCGAGCAGTTCCTGGTGCGCTCCGACCTGGACACACTCGCGTTCGCCCAGAAACAGGTTGAGCAAGCCGAAGAATGCCTGAAGAAGGCCAGTGCCGAGGATGAACGCATTCCCCTGCTGGTCCAGCTTCCGGGAGTGGCTATGCTCACCGCCATCACCATCCTGGCAGCCATCGGCGACGTTACCCGCTTCCCCAATGCTAAAAAGTTGGTGGGGTATGCCGGGCTGGGCACCCGTGTCCATGACAGTGGCAAGAGCCATAATTCCGGTCGGATCACGAAAACGGGCAGGCGAGACTTACGCCGTTCCATGGTCAATGCTGCCAACCATGCAATCGAGCACCATCCTCATTGGAAGAAGGAGTTCGAACGGCTGGAACCGCACTTGGGCCGTTCCAAGGCCGTCGTGGCGATCGCCCGCAAGCTCCTGGTGGCAGTCTGGCATGTGCTCAGCGAGAAAGCCGCCGATCGCTTTGCAGATCCGGCTAACGTGGCCCGTTCATTCTTTACATATGCCTATCGGGTCGGAGTGAGGAATCTGCCAGAAGGACGATCTGCGTTGTCCTTCACCCGTGAACAGCTGGATCGGTTGGGCATTGGTCAAGATCTGCTGGAAATTCCCTGGGGTTCGAAACCTCACAAGCTTCCGGCCTCAAAACTGCTGCCTGAAAATAAGTGAGCGGTGTCCCAATTAGGTCGGCGCTCCTGAGAACAGGATATATTCCTGACGCCCCGAGCTAAAGACCTGACCCGGTATTTGGAAACGGGCTCACCGCTCAAATCAATTATACAACTTATGTCAACAGAACGTTTCGCTGGATGGCGAAGCGGTGTGGATGTGTTTGCCTTTTTAAGGTCCGTGGCACTTTTCAGTAGCCGGGAGGTATTATAATTATCCTACCCCCCCCCAGAAAAGGCGAGCAGACTGGTTCTCCAGCCTCTGTCTCGTCTTTTCATTATTTTATTCGGGTTGGGTTGACAATTGGGATAATTTCCTTGACAAGATTGTTGAGTCCGTAAGTCCGTATTGAATTAGGATGAGATAAACCCTATACTATATTCGTTCACTGTCTAATGTTCATATGGAGCACACGCATGTGCGATCAGAACTTTAATCAAAGGAGGAGGGATGATTGTAAAGATCCGTTCATATCTGTGTTTGACACTAATATTGATTTTCCTGGCTGCTTGTGCGGAGCCGACCAGCACACCCAAAGCGGGTCCGACCAGTACATCTGAAATTAACCGCCATCCTGCGGCGGCTGATTATAGCATCGTAAACCCTCATCCGACTCTACCCGCGAAATTCGATTCCAACTTGGGAAATTTTTTCCAAAATGATTACCGTTCTTCCAATCTCTCAAAATTAGACCTGACCCAATCCTTGCAAGGCTTGCTTTACTCCGACTTTGATACTCAGACAGTCTGGCCTCCCGCGGAAATGCTACCGGTGGGCTTCGACCCAAAGAAGATCATGGAATTGGGTAAAGATCCTGGTTTGGGTATTCGCCAATTACAGGCGGAAGGCATTACAGGTTCGGGAGTGGGTATAGCCATCATCGACCAACCCATGCTGGTAGACCACCAGGAATATGCTTCCCAATTAAAACTATATGAGGAAATCAGTATTGATCCAAGTACAGTCTCGCAGATGCACGGACCGGCAGTATCCTCCATCGCCGTGGGGAAGACTGTCGGGGTTGCACCGCAGGCTGACTTATATTTCATTGCCGATTGGCCAGGGACATTTACAGGCCAAGGGAACTTCGACTACGATTTTAGTTATTACGCCAAGGCCGTAAGAAGAATCTTGGAGATAAACCAATCTTTACCGAACGGCCATAAGATCCGGGTCATCTCTATATCAGTCGGTTGGAGATCTGACGAGAAGGGCTACGCGGATATGGTGGCGGCTGTAAACGAGGCTAAAAAAGCCGGGATATTTGTTGTGAGCATGAGTATCCATGATACCTATGGTTGGGATATGATGGGGATGGGTCGGAATGCACTGGACAATCCTAATGATTTCAGATCTTATTCAATTCCGGCTATGTGGACTGGAAAGAATTTCGATCCAAAATACTTCTCATCAAATTATCTATTAATCCCGATGGATGCGCGCACGACCGCCAGTCCTACCGGCAACAAAGATTATGTGTTCTATGGCACGGGAGGTATAAGTTGGACAGCCCCATACCTCGCCGGTGTATATGCCCTGGCTTGCCAGATCGATCCAAAGATCACACCGGAAATATTTTGGTTCACCGCCTTACAGACAGGCAAGACAACCCGGGTCGAGCATAATGGGAAACAAATTTCCTTCGGTGTCATATTGAATCCACAAGCTTTGATTGTTGCATTGCAAAAATAAAAAGACTTATAAATACATTTCCATTTTTGAGGCCTTCTCGCATAAATTCAATAATTCATTAATTTGATTCGGAATATGCGCAGTTTTAGATAAGCGAAACAAATTCGGACTCAAGAAAGTAATGGATGAATCCGTTGCAGGGGTTCAAATCCCATTGTGGGTGTGGTGACCATAATCCAGGCTGTTCTGAAAGGGCAGAAGGAAGCCAAGTGTAGTTGCGGCTGAAGGTTTTTCCCCTCACTCCTCCATCCTCAATCCTCAATCAACAATTAACAATTAACAATCCTCAAAAATTCCTATCCATTTCCTCCAGCGGGTCCCTTGGCGCGATCCACGTCGTTGGCAACGAAATGCGCCATTCCATCCGGTCCAGGATCGCGCACATTGCGCTGGTGATCAGGTCGTCGTCGTGCACCGTCTCCCCGCTTGCCCGGTCGCGCGTCCCGTCTGGCACGCCCCAGCGCATCAGTTTGCCCGGCCCCGGCAGGATCTCCGAGCGGCAGTAGTCCAGTTGTCTCTGGAATGTCTCATCGAAGGGATGGTATTCCTGGTAGCGTCCGCTGTCCATCATGCCGAGCAGGCCATAGCCCAGGGCGCTTTTCAGTTGGGCCGTAAACTTCACCGGCAGCACTTTCTTCTCCCCGTAGGCGTTGTCCAGCATCGACCATAGCCCTTCGCCCACCCCGGTCGCGTCGATGACGATGTAGCGCGGGTTCCATTGCCCCACCAGCGCCTTCAGTGCCCCAAATACCGCCACTTGGTTTGCTCCCGTCCAAGCCATCCGGAAAACCACCCGGTAAGTCGGTTTGCCTACCAATTTCACCGTACTGTTATCCACCTCCACGATCTTCAGGAACGTACTGTCTCGCCCCGGGTTTTGTAGGGGCGGACTTGAGTGTCCGCCCTCATTGGTACCCCCCTCATCCTGCCCCGCCACGTCGATCAAAAAGCTGTACATTTTGCCCGGCTCCGCTTCCGTGCGTGCCGCGTGGCAGCCCCTTATCAGTGCCTGTCGCCCCGCCGGGAACATCCCGGCTTGGGCATCCACTGTCTCGCAGAAGAATTGTGTCTTCACCAGCGGGTGCTGCCGGCCCAGCCGGGCAATTGCCCCGTCCACTGTTTCGCCGTATGCCGGTACCGCCTTCCGCACGTCCTCTGCCGTGAAGAAGAATACCCTCCGCAGCCTGTCCTTTTTCTGGGCTTCCAGTGCCATTTGGTACTCCCGTTACAGCAGCGTATTGTTCGTCCAGCGTGTCCCGGCGAACAGCCGGGTTGCGTTGGTGCTGGCCACCATCGGGAAGATATCCTTGTCGTATTTCAAAATGCCCACGTCCTGCGCCTCGTTCACCACCAGCAACCGGTTTGCCGTCGCGCTCACTACGTGCGCCGTCGGATCGGCGCTCAGGTAGGTGCAGTAGGCGTTGCCCACCTGGAAGATATACCCGGAGCGCCTTCTCCATCTCCCGGTTGTCAAGGGGTTGGCGCTCAACCGGTTATCCAATCGTCGCATGCTCGTCTCGGTCTGCGGTTTGAAGGTCGGGTTGAAGAACACCATTTCCCCGCCCTCGTTCTTGAACAATGCCAGCAGGTACTGCACCTCGATCGCCAACGCCTCGTCTTTGCCCGACTGGCGCGGGAAGATCCATACGAATGAAAAACCGCGTCGCCGCAGCACGCTGTTCGCCACCGCCTGGATCGCGCTTTGCTGGTATGGCCGTAACTGCACATTCCCCGCCTCTGCGAAGCGTTCCGGCTTCCTCAAAAGATATGCCGTTCGGGTTGCCGTTCTGTTCATATTTTCTTTCTCTTTTTCCCTATGTTTTATTCTTCACGTTTTAATCTTTCCTTCGTGCCCTGCTATGAAAATCGCTTGGTCATTGGAGAGGCTGTCCGAAAAGTAACGGGCAGCCTCTTCGCGAAAAGGGAAAAGTGTGATTCAATAGGGGGTATGAAAAGAAAAGCCTCAGCCCCTGTATTCAAGCCGTATGTAATGAACCAAGTG
>JBEKEB010000273.1:0-5200 GCA_050014055.1 Anaerolineales bacterium
GCAAAGAGCGGGCAGTCACGCGTTATCCCGGTCGCCTGCATCAGAGATAGTAATCGACTCGTGATCATTGCCTCCAAAGGCGGTGGACCGACCAATCCGGATTGGTATTACAATATCCTCGCCAATCCGCTGGTCAGCGTGGAAACCGGCACCGAACAATTCCAAGCCCGGGCATCCATTGCGGTGGAACCAGAACGAACGCGTTTGTATAAACAGATGGTCGCGATGATGCCCGGCTTCGCCGAGTACCAACTAAAGACAACGCGTGTCATCCCGGTGGTTATTCTGACACCCGTGAATTGAATGATCGCAAGGCCACCAGTGATTGTCTTGAAAGAAAAAAGAAGATTATGCGGTAACTTTACTCTTGGTATCAGTTCTTTTTGAAATAAGGGTAAAATTAATCCAACAAATCCCAAGGAGTAAATTATGGACACGATTGAATTTATCCGGCAATTGGTCGCGGCGGTGCGAAGCCAGACCGACGAATCCATGAAAGATATGACGGTTGAACAGTTCAACTGGACGCCGCCCGGAAGCGCCAACCCCATCAGCGCTATTTTTGTCCACCTTCTGAACTCGGAAGATACCTTTGTCCAAACTCTCATGCAGAGAAAACCAAAGCTTTGGGACGAAGGCGGTTGGGCTGAAAAAACAGGCGTGAAGGTACCGCCTGGCTATAGCGGCGGCTGGGAAGAGGTCAAAAATATGACTCTGGCCCTGGCACCCATGCTGGCTTACCAGCAGGTCGTGCGCGCTGCCACAGATGCCTACCTGGATAAACTGACTCCGGATGAGCTTGATCGTGTGGTGAAATCTGCGCGCGGGGAGCGAAGCGTAGCTACCATGTTTATCCACGTTGTCAGTCATGGTTTAATCCATTCAGGGGAAATTGGCGCATTGAAAGGCATCCAGGCAGCCAAAGACGTGCAAGTCTAAAAAGATTGTTTTGGAAAGCCATCGCGCAATCTCAAATACATAAAAGGGCATTATGTCTGCGCAAAGAAACACAGCCAGTATTTAATCCAATGATGCAAAGCATTTGACTCTGCATTTACTCGAAGAGTTATTTGGTGGGTATCCAACACTGAAAATTGGCGTTCGCTTGTGGGACGGGACGCGCTGGCCCGACGAAATTCCCCAGCCTGCTACTCTGGTTCTGAAACACCCGGATGCCTTGCGCGCGATGCTTCTACCCGGCACGGAAGTAGGCGTGGGCGAAGCCTATCTTTACGATGATTTCGACATCGAGGGCAACATCGAGTTGGTATTTGAACTTGCAGACCATCTGGCTCAGACAATAATGGGCAGACGCAAAAAACTGCATGCCGCCAGCGACCTGGTGCGTCTGCCATCCAGAAATAGTCATCAGCCCACCAGGCGTGGTCCGGCTCGATTATCCGGCAAACAGCATTCCATCGAGCGCGATCGGCAGGCCGTCACCTATCACTACGATGTCTCCAATGATTTTTACACCCTGTGGCTCGACCAGCGCATGGTCTACTCGTGCGCATACTTTCACGCTGCTGATGAGGATTTGGACGTCGCCCAGGAACAGAAATTGGATCTCATCTGCCGCAAATTACGGTTGAAGCCTGGCCAGCGCTTGCTCGACATCGGTTGCGGTTGGGATGGCTCCAATCGAATTCCGAAACGATCAAGCGCTTTGTTACGTCTGGGCTCCTTGATAGCGGTGGCGGACTGAAAAATATCGAGAGGTTGAAGGCAGAATACGGATCACGGATCATGGCAATGGATAATAGTCTGCGCAAGCATCTTCCATCGGCTAAATATGTTATTCCCAGGGCGGATATTTTTTTGGCTCCGGTTACCCAATGTAGATACGATTGAATTACAAAAAAGGGCCCGTTCTTTCAAGGTTGATTTCCATTCAGGTGTGCGATTTTCTAGCCAGAAGGAATTCATTCTGCAATAACTAAAGTCACCACGATAGGGTGGGGCGTTGGTATTGTTTATGTTGATTGTTGACAACCTCGATTTTTAGTGCTTAAATGGGGTACACAACTAAGCCAAAGCGATAATCCCATCATTCCGCTCGTGACAAAAAGGAAAATGTCGAAGTTCGGCTTGAAGCGCGAACGACACGGTTATTGGTTGTAGTCAGACAAGAATTTCAGTGAAACGATCGTAACTTTATAAGTTGGATGTATGGAAGAGTATCGTGACCGATACAATTTTTGGGTAAAAACGATCTGATGGTACTTCCCGTTGGAAAAACAATGAACCAGTTGGAATTTGAGAAATCGCTCCACAATGGGGACGCTGTTCGCGTGCGCTGGCGCAAAGGGGAAGGACGAGGCGTAATCGAGAAGGTAAACCAGACATCTTTCATTGTTAGGTTGGTAGACGAGATTGGTAGGTATCCCCAAGATAGCACGATCCTCATTAAGCGCGTTACCTCAGGGCGCTTTTCCTCAACCAACTGTGTGAGGCCAAGTGAGGATTGATGCTCTGCTTATTGAGAAGCACCCTTTCATTCCATTCCTTTTCAAAATGCGTATAGCCATTATACCAATCAAGTTCTAAAATTATTTATTCCTGTAGAACGGGGACCTTGTTCGAATAAAACAGACCAGATAGCAAAGGGAACCTGGCATCAATCCCATCTGACAAGAACGGTTGAAATATTGTCTCGGCAGCGCGCTCCAGCAAGGTGGAATAACGAGCAACATCGATGGTCTTGCGATCCAGCTCTCCCGGCACACCCCACGCCCGCACCCCCGGTTTTCCCAGTGTATACACAAAGCGCACTACCTGGCCGGGGCGCAGGTCCTTAGCGTATCCCGCTAGTTGGCGCGCCGCCAGGGCTGTCGGGGAAGGGGAGCGGTAGGCATCCAGCTCGCGACTGAGGGTCTGGCGGACGATCAGTTTCTCCGGCGATACGCGCCCGCGCTTCAAGGCTGTCATCCGGCGGTGGACGAGCGCATGCACTTCAGGGATCAGGTCTCGAGCATGTTCAGCGTCGGGGGCTTTGGCCAGGATATCCAGCATCTGCTGCTGCAACTCTTTGATGAAATCGGGCGTGTCGTGTCGGCGTAGTTCGATGCCGCGCACCTTGATTTCCCCGCTTTGGAATACGCCGAAATAACGGTTGGCCACCGGGATGCGTGCATCCACGCGGGAAGGCAGAAATGCCACCCAGCGGTAGACACCATCCAGTCCGATCGGCAGTCCGGTGCGGGTCAGGATCTCATCCAGCAGGGGCTGAAAATCAGCTGTGGTTACAGAACCGGGCTTTTTGATCCACATCCCATCCACATACAGGTGCAGAACTTCAAACCCCAGATCTTCAGCAGCTTCCTTGGCGCGCAACAGGATCTCGCGTCCATAGGCTGTCACGGCCTCGTGTGATTCGATCCGCCCGAAGCGGGCGTTCTTGTAGCCCAGATAGCCGAAGCAGGTCACCAGCAGCCACTTGTGAGCGGATGCGGCGGCCTTGTAGCGTTTGCGGCGCGGGTCCCATTTTGGCAGGACCAGCAGTTGGGATTTGATGGCAATGCGCTTTTCCAGAAGCGGCTGGAGGGTCTCAGGAACCAGACCACGCTCTACCCGGGTGAGCGGCAGGCCGGTCCTGGGGTGGTATTCCCCGAGCAGGACCGTCTCCGGGGAGATGTTGAAGTGCGCCATGATACTCGGGTACATCGAGACGAAATCGACTTCGGCCACATTACTATGCAGGCCAACGGTTGGTTGGTAGACCATGCCACCCATATCGGCGTGCACGAGTTCGAGCAGGTTCTTCGGAGCCTCAGCCTGCTGCTTGTGCCACGGGACGAGAATGTCCTGGCGCAGGGCCGTCATGATCTGCATGGATGAGAAACCCGTCCCGGGCGAGACACGCGCCACCGTCTGGACCGGCAGGCCGGTGAGGCGCGCCAGCTCGAAGATGCCGTCCAGGCCGTAGTCATGGAACATGACGGCATTATACGTGTCGATGTGCCAGCGGCCGGCCAGATGCACCTGTGCGCCGCGGTAGATGACCTGCCCGTAGGCATAATACGTGCGCTGCGCTTTGCGTGTGATGGCGGCGGATGGGTCGCGGTTGAGCAGCATATAACTATCTTTGGAGAGCTCGAGCAATTTCGGCAGGAGCCAGGTGTCGCCCCAGGATGTCAGGATCAGGTCAGGATCATACATCCGCAGGATGGCATTCAGGTTGGACAGCAGACCCCGGACCGGTTCGAGCGGCAGGCGGTAGCGGTAGCCTTTGTAGGAGAAAATGATGCCCTTTGGCTCAGCGTGCGCCGGGTTGCAATCCGGTTCCAGCCCCAGGACGCGCAGGGGTGGATATTCGGGATCCAGATCCCAGGGCGAGTCGAGGGCGGCAATGATTTTGATCTCATTACCCTGCACATCTACGCGGCAGTGACACAGGGCAAAAACGCCAAAGACTGCTGCATAGCGCAGGGAGATGGGCAGGTCCACATCGTAAAAGGTCAGGTTGGGGAAAGTGGTTGAGAAGCGCCGGAACAATTCTGGCAGGTCACCCGGACGCTGTACTTCGATGGACAGGACCGGAATGGTACCGGCAAACAAGTCGCGGCGTTCGGCGCGTGCCAGGTGCATTGGTTCTTTCTGGGAAGAAAGCCAACGCCAGGCCGCCCGCAGGTCCGGAGCGCCTCCATCCACCCGTTCACCGGCCGGGCTCGCCACGTAGAAGGTGACCGGGAAGGCCTGGTGCAGGCAGCGGCGTTCCCCGGCCTCGTCCAGCAGCCAGACGGTCAGACCTTGTTCTCCGGCGTACACATCCAGGAGCCAGCCGGTGAGCTCAGCCATCTCCGGGAGGCAGGCGCAGCTTTTCATCTAGTTGCTGGCATCTGCTGGCGAGGAGCATGACCTGCTTGTGCTCCTCGAGCAGCATGGCCAGCAGGAAAGTCTCGAAAGGCAGGGCATGGGCGGCGTAGCCGGCCGCTGCGATATGCTTGTGAGCGGAGGCGAACAGGTCGTCCAAGGCGATCTGGTCCGAACGGCGCAGGGCGCGCCGGAAGCGGGCGAAGGAGGCCTGTTCCTGGAGAAATTCCTGGGTGATGGAGGGAAGTGTGCGGCCCATGACAGCAGTTAGAAGAGCGCTGGTTGCAGAAGCGTCAACGTAGGCACATCGACGGCAAAGAGCTGGCCAGCATGCGCGCACAGCTGCTCTACCAGGAAAGCCCGCTCGGCAGTGGGTGGTGGCGTGGTG
>JBEKEB010000274.1:0-3359 GCA_050014055.1 Anaerolineales bacterium
GCTCAGAAAGGCCGAGAGCCACTCTTCGTCCCCTGCACACCCTATGGTTGCATCTACCTGCTCGAGCAGGCCGGCGTGAAAATCGAAGGGGCGAATGCCGTCGTACTGGGTCGCTCGAACATTGTCGGCATGCCGGCTGCCCTGTTGCTGATCAGCAAGAATGCCACCGTGACCGTCTGTCACTCCCGCACGCGCGACTTGGCTGGCGTTGTGCGCCAAGCGGACATCCTGATCGCCGCCATCGGTAAGACCGAGATGGTGCGCGGCGACTGGATCAAACCGGGTGCGGCGGTCATCGATGTGGGTATCAACTCGGTTCCAGATGCCACCAAGAAGAGCGGTCACCGGTTGGTAGGCGATGTCAAATTTGACGAAGTCAAGGAAGTCGCCGGGTTTATCACGCCCGTCCCGGGCGGTGTCGGTCCAATGACCATCGCAATGCTTATGCGAGCCACCCTGCATGCCGCCGAAATCCAGAATCCGTAGGCATTGCCAGGCTTGGCGGCGTTTTCAACCAGACTTCTCTTTCAATAGGCCCGGGATCCGCTCCACAGCCGTTTTGTGCATCTTTGGTTGTCATTATATTTTCTATGACTAATCAATCATCCGATCGACCGATTGTAGTATTGGCTTGCAAGGTCTTCCAGGACCTGTTTGAACATTTCTCCAGGCCGGGTATGATCCAGAAATTCATCTACCTGGACTACGGGCTGCATAGCTATCCTCGCAAGCTCAACCAGGCCGTTCAGGAGACCCTTGACGGGCTCCCGGAACCCAGCCTGGTTATTCTTGGATATGGCCTGTGCGGTAATGGTCTGAACTGCATCCGGGCCGGCCAACATACCCTGCTGATCGCCCGCGCGGACGATTGCATTGCCATCTTCCTGGGTTCCTACGAGCGCTACATCCGTGAATTCAAAGCCGAATCCGGTACGTACTATCTCACCAAGGGCTGGCTGGAATCGGGCAGCAACCCGTTGCAGGAATACCAGGATTACGTGCTGAAATACGGTCTCGCCAAGGCCAATTGGTTGATCGACAGCCTCTATCACAATTACAAGCGTGTGGTGTTGGTGGCTCACAGCCAGGAAGATCTGGTTACATACCGCGGCAGGGCGCAGGAGGTTGCCAAATTCTGCGAACGCTGGGGCATGCATTACCAGGAGATCTTAGGATCGAGTGAATTCTTTGAACATCTGATCCAGGCTGCCCTGGACTCTGATTCAGCCGATGAGAATTTTATCCTGGTCTCTCCCGGTGGCGAGCTGCTCCAGGAGCAGTTCATGCGCCTTGCACCGTAGAGTGCCATAATTTCGGTGACCGCCGTCCGGACGATCGACTATTACCCACAAAAATGGCATTTGAAAAGGCGAGCATCTGACTGTGCATATAAAAAAGTCAGCCCGGACAATCATTGTCCGGGCTTGATTTTTTCAGGCTGACAGCGCCTGGAAGAACTCCGCCATCTTCTCCAGGGCGCCATCAATGGTTCTTACCGAAGTGGCATAGCACAAGCGCAGGTAACCTTCCCCGTTCGGTCCGAAGTCGGTACCTGAAAGTGCCGCGACTCCGGCTTCGTCCAGCAGGCGCCGGGCGATTTCGCTGGAGGGTCGCCCGAACGATTTGACATTCGGAAAGACATAAAAGGCTCCTTGTGGAATCAGACAATGGATTCCAGGGATGGCATTCAGTCCGGCCACGATGTGATCGCGGCGGCGCTGGTATTCGGCCACCATTGCATCCACCTGCTCCTGCGGACCGGTCAGGGCTTCCATTCCGGCAAACTGGGTAAAGGTGGCGGTACAGCCTATCGAATGGGTCAGCAACAGCTCGACCCGCTCGGCCAGTTTTTCCGGCATGATCGTATACCCCAGTCGCCAGCCAGTCATGGCATATGTCTTGGAGAAACCATCCACGATGATCGTTCGATCCGGCATACCCGGCAGGGAAGCAATGCTCGGTACCTGGTTCCCGTCGTAAGCCAGGCGTCCGTAGATTTCATCGCTCATCACCCAGGCACCAAAATCCTGCGCTTTGGCAGCGATATGTTGCAGGTCTTCGAGCGGGATGACCCCGCCGGTCGGGTTGGCCGGGGAGTTCAGCACGATCAGTTTGGTACGCCGGTTGATTGCCGCGTCGAAGGCTTTCAGGTCGAATGAGAATTTGTTCTCTTCGCGTAACGGAACCGCCACCGGCACACCGCCGGCAATGGCGATCATGGCCTGGTAGGTTGGGAAGCCCGGGTCGGGGTAAATGACCTCGTCACCTGCCTGAATAAGCGCCAGGGTCGGGAAGAACAACCCCGGCTTGGCTCCCGGACCGATGACCACCTGGGATGGCGTAAACTCCAACCCATGCTGCCGCCCGGCCTCCCGCGCGATGAGCTGTCGCAGCGCTGGCAGCCCTGCGGGCGGGTTATACCGAGTCTGTCCAGCCTGGATGGCTTTGATCCCTGCTGCGCTGACATGCGCGGGCGTTGCAAAGTCTGGCTGGCCGATCTCTAGATGCAGGATCTCGCGCCCCTGCGCTTCGAGCGCCTGGGAGCGGGCGAGGACGGCATACGCCCCCTCGGCTTCAAGTGTTAATACACGTTCGGCGAATGGTGTCATGAGATACTCGGTTCTACAATAAGAATATTGCTGTACGCAAAATTTGGCATATTATACATTAAGCGACAGTATAATCCCGGTCGGGCGGGGCTCAAGCCTGCGCGCCGCCTGATTGGGAAACCTTTTCTATCTATGGAGTCTGGCCCATGATTTTGAAGGACACCCAGTCCCCCTAATTTCGTGTCCTATCCGAATAACAGTACCAGCTGCTGGCGCACCCGTCGCCGGCGAATTGGTTCACCTGCCCCTGAAGGGGATGAGAGGGCCCGTAGATCAATACGCCTTTTCGGCTGAAGTTTCGTGTGGCCCCAAGGATGTGTTGTAATTACAAGGGTGAGAGGGTCAGTAAGGTAAGAATTAGATTCCTGGCAAACGGAACCGGTACAGTTGCTGAATTTGCCCAGGAATTAATCTATCTCTGACCAAATCCTCAAGTTCGCAAAACTGGTCGGTAGGCTGGATTAGTATCAAAAGGGAGGAAAAGGCCTCTGATCCATATGAAGTAAATCTGGAGGAACATCCTCTCATGGACCAACAGGAAAAATTAATGGCACATTTTCGTTAGTTTATTTGTTCTTAAAAGCTTTGTTTTGTGGCTAGAAATAAGAAAAGACGGCGTACAAGAGGGGTTGAACTAAGCGCTTCGCGCAGCTGACTTTTCCCCATGTAGCGTTCCATAAATTACATAGTGCCCAATCAGGGCTATATTTTATGCAAATGAATCCAATCTTAATTTGCAGGAGGTATAGC
>JBEKEB010000275.1:0-3355 GCA_050014055.1 Anaerolineales bacterium
ACAATTCCGCTTGGCATGGTATCGTCTCCTTTCCACTGGATCGTGGTCGGAGAAAAGATACCATGCCTTTACGTTTCAGACCATATCAATCACTTCCCGTCAACCTTGCGTAGTAATACTAGATAGGGATCTTATTGGTCCCGTTCATTATTTTTAATTCCTACCCACCGCGAATGTATTTTTCCAGGTGTGTGATGAAAATCTTCTGTTCCGAAATGATCGTGTGCAAAACATCCCGCACCGAGATTAGCCCAAGCAGTGCTCCATTCTCATAAACCGGTAGATGTCGGATGCCCTTCTCGTTCATCAAGGCCATACATTCTTCGACAGTCTGGCTGGCTTCAACATAGAGTACTTTCGAAGTCATAATCTGCGATACTTTTTTTTCGTCGGCCGATTTGCCACGCAAGCCTACTTTGCGGACAATATCGCGTTCCGAAAGGATGCCTACCACCTTGCCTTGTATATCCATCACAAGCAGCGCCCCAACGTTGTGGGCAGCCAGTAAATCGATCGCATCTTGCACAGGCGCATCCGGACCAACAAAGAAGACCCTTCCCAAATCCCTGCCGCGTAATAAATCCTTTGCAGTTGCCATAATCTCCTCCGCGTCTTATTGTGTGGTATCAGACCAGTTTACTCCGATATTTTATTTGCGTCAACATTTGATCCAAGCGATCCCGTTTGATTTTCAATCAGATACTAATTGTCTCATCGTAAAACCTGCCACTCTTTAACCTTCTTCTTGTATTAAGCTTCTTTCTTTCTCAATAATTGGGAAATTACCTTTTAGAGTAAAATATATTGTATGCCATCATCGAAGAATCCTTCAAAATTATTAAAGAGTAAGCTCTCTAATACCGATACAACCACCCGCGATGCCAAAGCCGTCCTTTCCGGCAGGAGCAGTAAAGGCTGGATCGCCCGCCTGATGCCTTTCCTCGGACCGGCTTTTATTGCCAGCATCGCCTATGTTGACCCGGGCAATTTCGCCACCAATATCCAGGGTGGCGCGCAATTTGGTTATGAGCTGCTTTGGGTTATTCTCGCGAGCAATTTAATGGCCATGCTTTTGCAGGCCTTATCCGCCAAGCTGGGAATTGCAACCGGCATGAATCTGGCCGAGCATTGTCGGGAGCGATTCCCGCGCTGGGCGGTCAGGAGCATGTGGGTCCTGATGGAACTGGTTGCCATGGCAACCGACCTGGCCGAATTCCTGGGCGCAGCAGTGGCGCTTAATTTGCTCTTCGGATTGCCGCTATGGATTGCCGGGTTGCTGACCGCCGTCATCACATTCGTCATCCTCAGTCTGGAACGCTACGGTTTCCGTCCCCTTGAAGCGGTTATCACCGGTTTTCTGGCCATTATTGCCATCAGCTACGTGATCGAATTGTTTATGGGTCGTCCTGATTGGGCCGCCATCACCTACAATACTTTTGTTCCGCACTTTTCAAATTCAGAGAGCGTCCTTCTGGGTGCCGGAATCCTGGGTGCCACTATCATGCCGCACGCTCTTTTCCTCCACTCCGCCCTTACGCAGGGCCGGGTCGTTGTAAAAAAACCTGAGCAATTACGCCGCTTATTCCAATTCGAGGTCGTAGATGTGGTCATTGCCATGGGCATAGCCAGCTCGGTCAATGCAGCCATGCTGATCACGGCCGCGGCTGCCTTCCACAACGGCAACACCGGAGTCGGTACTTTGGAACAGGCCTATAAAACCCTCCAACCCTTGCTCGGTCCCGCTGCGGGAATTGTATTCGGAGTGGCATTGCTCGCTTCCGGTCTTTCCTCATCCTCGGTTGGGACGATGGCCGGGCAGATCATTATGCAGGGATTTCTGCACTATCACATCCAGCCTTGGATCCGCCGGGTGGTGACGATTATCCCGTCTCTGATTGTCATTTTTATTGGTCTCGACCCCACCCGCACCCTGGTCATCAGCCAGGTGATGCTCTCTTTTGGCCTGCCGTTCGCAGTCATCCCACTGATTATGTTTACTAGTAATAGGGAAGTCATGGGTGTGCTTGTCAACAAATGGATTACTAATTTGCTTGCCGGTCTCTGCGCCGTTATGATCCTTGCCTTGAACTTCTTCTTGATCTACCAGACATTCTTCGGGAAATAAGCCTATGTTCAAACATATCCTCGTTCCTCTGGACGGTTCCACCCTGGCGGAGGCAGCCTTGCCTGCCGCAGTTTCTCTGGCGCGAACTTTCAAAGCGCCGGTTACCTTGCTGCATGTCATCGAGCAGGATGCTCCCGATGAAATTCATCGCGACCGCCATTTAACCAAAGCCGGGGAGGCTGAAGCCTACCTGGAGAAGATTTCTAAACGTATCTTTCCTCCAAAAATTAAAGTAAATCTGCACGTTCATTCATCCCCGGTTGCAGATGTGGCCCGCAGTATTGTAGATCATTCCTCGGACGAAATCCAGCCTGAACTGATCATCCTGTGCTCTCACGGGAACAGCGGTATGCATGACCTGTTTTTTGGAAACATCGCCCAGGAGGTCGCCGCCGCCAGTGGAACCCCGGTTTTGCTCATTAAACCGGATGAAAACGTTTCACCGTTCAAGTTACAGCATATTCTTGTCCCGCTGGATAACGAATCCGTCCACGATAAAGCCTTGCCTACCGCTGAAGAACTTGCGAAGGCTTATAAAGCAGAATTAAATCTGATATGCGTCATACCCACCTTTGGCACGCTCTCCGGCGAGCAGGCTGCCGTCAGCAATATGCTCCCCTCCGCCGCCGCCGCCTACCTTGACATCGCCGAAGAGATGGCTATCGACCACTTTCAAAGGCATCTGAACTTATTCAAGAAAAAAGGCCTGCCTGCCACAGCCGAAATTGCGCGTGGCGACCCGGCCCAGGTTATCGCCAAAACCGCCGAGAAGATCTGCGCTGACCTGATCGTGTTTGGCACCCACGGCCGCGCCGGCCTGGATGCTTTCTGGAATCGTAGCGTGACTGCCAGTGTGGCACGCAAGACGCAAACCCCAATACTTCTGTTGCCGCTGAAATAAAATCAGGAGGTCGGAACGTTTGTTCCGTCCTCCTGATCAAAATAAGTGAAACTCTGATTTACCCGATATCCACCCCGGTCAACCTGCTTAAAATCAAGTGTAACAGCAGGAATGGCAAAATCAATAATATCTGAAAAATTCCACTCAAGCCAAAGATCAGCGCCATTGCTCGCAGGAATGAATTAAAAGGGCTTGCCAGGTTCTCCAGCATCCACGGACCCGCACCCGCCAGAATGGCGGATCCAAACAGGATTCCCGCCAGCAACACCAGAGGCAACCAGGCATGCCGGTCTGATTCAGAAGGCATCATCGTGCTGCTGATGGTGAAA
>JBEKEB010000276.1:0-3311 GCA_050014055.1 Anaerolineales bacterium
TATTGAGATGCAAAATGAAAAGCCGCAAAATGATAACGAAGACTTTCAAGTTGGGGAGCTTTAGGCGGCTTTCAGCCGCTCACCAAAGCTACCGGCTTTCAGCCGGTAGTAATTTACTTTATAAGAGGTATCCCACTTACTCAATGTTTCAGTCAAACTTTCCGAATTGATTACGAAGATTGTCCGCTCATTACTACGGTTGGTCGTCTCCAAATCCTTTTGTAGTTTGCTAGGATCTATTGTTGATGAAAAGTTTTTCCTAAAACGGACACATGGCACTATCTCAAATTCGATATCATCTATCGCGTTTATTTGGCCTTTGTTAATATCTATTTTTTGGGGGTCAAATCGACAGACATGGAGAGTAGCGTTAGTGATAATGACCGGAAAATATAAATAGGGTTTTTTATCTCCTCGGTCGGTATAAGTAAATTCTTCGTGAGCTAAATATTCGATGGATCGCAAGAGTAAAGAGGAAACGCGTTCTAGCATCGGAGTATCTTTTTCTCCCTGCCCACGAACTATACAAAAAGTTGCTTCAGGTGAAACTGGTCGAACTTTAAAATCTTGCCAATCGGTAAAATACTTGTCGGGTTTAATACGCATTGTCCATTTGATTTGGGCATTTAGAACTCGATCCTTGTTATCAGGAATAAGAAATATCCAGTTGGCATTTGTAACCCTCTTGCATTCTATGACTATGCGGGCAGACCCTGTTTGCGTTAAAACCAAATCCATAAACCCATCACTACCTTCTTGGGAATCATACCATCTGTGCTCGCGGGCTGATATATCCCAGATTCTCGCTAGATCTGTAGATTTAATCTCCTGCTCTATTCGAAGTTGGAAAAGAAAGCCTGAAGCATTTATTATCTTAAGAAGCGACTCTTTTGTCTCGGGCATATTTCCTCCTAGCGCCTAACGAATTTAGGGTTGGTGCGGCGGGAGGGGCGAAAGTGGAAACACCAGATACCTACGCCTCCGCCACGAATCGGGTTGAACTATCTTGTACTGCGAAGCAGTACCTGTGCCACGAAGTGGTAAGCCGCAAGCCGGGGTACCAGGGGCTTTGGGGATTGAATGTACCTTAAGTGTACTGGAATGCCCGCCGCACTGGTTGTAACCGTGATTGTACATGATTGATCTTGAAAACCTAAACCTTCCGCTGTGCCTGCCATATTGAATGAAACCATTTCGCCCCTACCGATAAAAACGCCAGTCTCTACTAATCATTATAAGGATTTCGCTTGGCGAGTCAAGCGTGGTAGGACCATTTGGATGCTTGCGCCCTTTCGTGTATCACACTCTTCAACTATTCAACTATTCGACTATTCGACTATTAGCCTATTTGACTGCTGACAAAACAATCCCAAAACCTGCGATTGAATAAGAAAATCAGCCTTTTTTGGGGTATTGTTTTCAGAATCAATTCCTGCCCTCCTGCCTAAAAACCGGTAAATGCCCCACAAAACCGCTTAAAAATGCCCTAAACCTGGAAGAAAATGCTTTTTACGCCCCTTTTCCTGCCCCCTTCTCCCACTTTTCGGAATTGATCCTCGTTGTTACGTAAAAACGCCCTCGCGCAACCCGTAAAAAGGGCTTTTCCCCAACCCTGTCGGGGCGACCCACCGGGTCGCCCTTCCTTGTTCTTCCTTCGTGAACTTTGTGCCCGCCTGCACCATGAAGTGGGGTCGTGGTGAGAATGGTTTTATCTATCACCCGGGATCCTCAGCAAGGGAACACCATCCTGATCTTCGTTCCCTTCCCCTCTTCGCTCTCCGCCGAAATGCTTCCACCATGCGCCTCCACGATGGAGCGGGCGATTGCCAGCCCCAAACCGGATTCACTGCTCTGGGAGCGCGCCGGGTCGGCGCGGTAGAAGCGGTCGAAAATATATGGAAGCGCCTCGGCTGAAATTCCCTGACCATTGTCCTGCACACAGAATGCCAGGGCTTCTTTTTCCTGCCCGGCTGTGAGCAGGATCTGGCCTCCTTCAGGGGTATAGCGCAGCGAATTGCTGATCAGGTTGCCGAAGACCTGGGCCATGCGGTCCGGATCCAGCCGGATTTCGGGTAGATTCGGCTGTGCTTGCACTTCCAACGCGACTTTCTTTTGGGCAGCCAATTGGGTGTAAGATTTCGCCATCCGTTCGAGCAGAGTCAGCGGCGCCAAGGGTTCCCGGTTGAGCCTCAGTTCCCCGGCATCCGCCTGGGATAGTGTACGCAGATCCTCCACCAGCCGTTGGAGATGCATTACCTCGGCATGGATGGTGTCGAGCCGTTCAGGTGTTGGTTTGAGCACGCCATCCCGCATGGATTCCACGTAACCACCGATGACCGTCAGCGGGCTGCGCAGGTCGTGGGCGATATTGGCGGTCATCTGGCGGCGCGCCAGGTTGAGCCGGTCTAGGTCTGCGCTCATCTGGTTGAAGGCTGTCGCCAGCTCGCCCAGCTCGTCGCGTGAAGTTACCTGCACGTGCTGCTTAAGGTCCCCTTTTGCCATGGCACGGATGGCAGCGGTTAGATCACGCAGCGGATGGGTCAGGGTGCGTGCCAGGATGGTGCCCAGTCCAAGGGCAACCAGGGCGGCGCCCAGAGCGGCATACAGCAGTGCCTGGTTGGTGCGGTTAAGGTATTGCAATTCGAGTCCGCCAAGTGGTGGCGGGTTGCCAATCACCAGTACCGTGCCGACCTGTTTCCCGCTTACATCCACCGCAGTTCCCTGTGCCAGTTTTGTAGATGGCACCAGCTCTCCGACCTTGTATTGCCCGGCCGGCACCAGCACTTTCCCATTGGAATCTACCAGCAGGAAGGTGATGGAGGCAGCCTGGTTCTGCCCGACAGTAGGGCTGACCAGTGGCTGGCTTGGACCGGGGCCCGGACCGCCGGGCTGCGGGGAAGTGTTGCGCAGATTAACATAATCCAGGACGCCCTCCCAGTTGCCATTCATCTGGTAATACAGACCAACATCGGAGACGAACTGGTCGCGTGATTGGTTGAAAACCAACTGCTTGAACTCGCGCACAGTCAGCCAGTACGTGATGCCGGAGGCCAGGCCCACGACGGTCACGCTGACGGCCAGGAAAGCCAGGATGAGTTTGGCGGTGATGGAACCGGAACGTTTCACGTCAACTCCCTACAAAACGATAACCTATGCCAAAAACCGTTTCTATATAACGCGGGTTGGCAGGGTCGGATTCGATCTTGCTACGCAGGTTGCGGATGTGCACATCAATGGTCCGGGCGACTCCTTCGAAGGAGGTGCCCTGCAGATCTTCCAGCAGATCCAGGCGGGAGAAGACCCGCCCGGGG
>JBEKEB010000277.1:0-3306 GCA_050014055.1 Anaerolineales bacterium
GCAGAGAGAAGATGAGCAGGGATTGATGATTTTAGATTTTAGATTTGAGATTGAGGATTGGGGAAATCCCGCGGGAGAGCTCCGCGGGACAGGCGGGAAACCCCGTTTTTAGGGGGTGGGAGGGATCGTTGGTTGAATTCTATGAGGAACAAAAACGGGAAAAGAGAGCAGTGAGTAGAGAATAGTGAGCATTGAGGGAAGAAAAAGGCGATTTGGCGCAGAATTTGGGGGTTTTAATGCGTTTCGTGCAGAATTGGAGGCTGGAGGGAGGCGAGGGCGGATACGGAGGTGACGGCGGCGGAATTGATGTGCCTAAAAAAGGGGTTGTTTTCTGCGATTTTGGGCTTGTTTTTGCAAACAAAGGGGGGTTTTGAGGATCAAAAGGTGGGAAGAATACATAATAATGGAGCATGTGCCCGCCATCTGTAAGGTGACGGGCACATACCTTAATATCCCAGCAAAATTTTGCATGGACTCAATATTGCATACAAGATGATTGACAGCAAAGAAAACCCCCTCCGGGGGCAAGCTCTTTAGGGTCTCATCAGTGGGATCACCTTGCGCGGTGAAAGCGGACCCATTTCTGGTTGAAATTAACACTGTCTACTTTCCAACCCGCATCCATCCACGCCTGTGACTCAACATGAGAGCCCTTCTTCACCTGGTTAGCCCACCAGGCCTGATGCTTATTGGCAGAAGGAGGCAATTTGTCATTCAATACCCGCTCGATCTGTGCAAATGGCAAGGTAACTTCGCGCTGGCTTTCGGGCAAGCCACGTAAATAATGCTCGAGGGGAGTGTATTTGCCGGCCATGATCATTTTCCTTTCTTGAAATAGTTTAATTCTTCCAGCCTACGATGGGCTTCGTTAATCTCTTCTTGAGTAAAGAGCGATTGATACCTGGGGTTATCGCAAATGACCGCTTCCATAGATTCATGCAAAATACCCAGGTTCCATAACTCAAACAAGCCCGTTTGCGGCTCGGACTTTGCCAATAGCCTCCTGGCAGTTTCCACACCGCCGTGTTCGCTCAACATTTGCATGAAGTAGGTGGGGATATAGCCGCGGGCCCTGGCGGCTTCGACCGTGCCTTCCAGGGCTTGGGTAAACTCGGCTTCCAGGCTCATTTAACACCTTCAATTATGGTTATTAATGGTTTTCCTCACACCTCATACACCTTCAACACCTCATCCCCATAATGATTGATTACCTTGACCGCAATCTTGCCAGTCTTTGGTAAATCAAAGGGATAAGAAGTTGTTGAATACAACGCACTCCAAGCGGATTCGTCGATCTCTGCCCGCAGGGCGCGCTGGAGTTTTTCGTAAGGCTGATCCGCGCCGGTGAAGTAGGCGTGCCGGACGATGAAGGTTTCTTCGTTGTAGTCCGTGTCGATGAACCAGCAGGCGATATCGTCGGTGGAATTGGAGCGGACTTCGCCGGTGGTTGGATCATAGACATCCAGGCCTTTGAGATGGACGGTAATCTTGCCATCCTGCTTCTTGATCTCCAGGTCGGGTTCGCCAAAGACCATGAACAGGTTGCCGGCACCGGTCTTCTTGAGCAGTTCGTCACCCATGGCCAGGTCGGGGTTCATGTGGGCCGGCAGGACGGTCAGTGTGCCGTAGCGCTTGGCCTCCTCCGAGACATGCGGGTCGAAAGCAAAGCCACAAACAATCAGCACGTCAAAACCGAGACCTGTAACGGCTTCCTTGGCAGCTTCCTTGACCTGTTCCGGGCCAACGGTGCCGAGTTCGGGGCCAATGCTGACGGCCACCCGATGGCTTTTACCATCCTTATCGGTATACTCCCCGGCGGCGTGGATCCACGTTCCGGCGAAGGGTTCCAGACGGTCGAACTTCAAGCGTTCTTTCTTGATGGTGTTCTGGACGCCGGACGTGCGCAAGTTTTCGATGATCATCCCGGCGAAGTCCTGAGTATTAAGCACATCTTCACGGAAGGATGTGGCGGGGTCATCGGGAGTCAGGACACGGTGCGGGGACAGGCTTTCGACGGTGAACGGCCCGGCCACCCGGATGCGGCGCGGTTCTTCGTAAGGCTGGTCGTAGAGGAACTCGGTGTCGGCTCGACGGGCGATGGAGACATCAATCTCCTTCTGGCGATCACGACGCAGGTTCCAATACTCCTGGAGCAAGGGCGACCAGCCAGTCGCCCCTACCGGATTATCACGCGGGATTTCCCAATCCTGCCACTCCTTACCGGCCGCCTGGTTGATCTTGAGGCGTAATTCTTCGAGGCGGGGATGGTATTTTTCGTGGATGGAGTCGATTTCTTCATTGTTGGCAATGGATTTGAGAATAACATGCGGAACGCGCTCATAGACAAAGCCGCGCTTGATATCGCCCATAGTGCTAACCTCAGCTGGCTTTTCTTCGCCAAGATTAGCGAGTGGGTTGAGTTCCCGTTCTTTCTTGCGGCCTTCGTTCGAATCAGCAAGCAGGAAGTAGGGGTAGCGGGCAGACATCAAGCGCGTGCGCGCCAGGGCAATGGCGACACGAGAAGTATCAATGGTAATCCAACGCCGGCCCCACTGCTCGGCTACGTAGGCGGTAGTGCCGGAGCCGCAGGTGGGATCGAGCACCAGGTCGCCGGGATCGGTAGCCATTACCATGCAGCGTTGAATAACCTTTGTTGATGTTTGAACAACATAAACTTTTTCCCCAAAACTTGCCTGAGTGTCATTCCAATTATTATTAATCGCAACAGCAGGAAAATCATTGAGTAACAGTCGAAAAAATAACGTGCTTCCAGAACTTTGTAGGCGATTTGCTATTTTTAGCCTAGCAAATCCTTCCGAATGAGTTTTCCAAAACTGTTTTCCTGGGCCATATTCCTTGTTT
Source organism: Anaerolineales bacterium (assembly GCA_050014055.1). Taxonomy (GTDB): domain Bacteria; phylum Chloroflexota; class Anaerolineae; order Anaerolineales; family Villigracilaceae; genus UBA877. The sequence continues at coordinate 2,863 of JBEKEB010000277.1, forward strand.
TCAAATGTTACTGGAAAATTTCCTGGCGGCCTTTGTGAAGTAAGAGGGCTAAATCGATACAAATTTGCACCAGCAGGAAGTAAACTGGAGTCAGATATTTCTTCTTCAGTAGCATGACGATAGTTACCATCCGAGAGCAAGGTCCACGAGTATGCATCTTTTAGCGTAGCCATATCGGCTTTATCACGATATATCTGACGATACTTTACAATATCCTTATTCTTTGCATACCATAAGACATAATCTGTAACGCTTGGTAATAGTTCTGCAGATTGTGCTGCTGTTTTGATAAATGTGATCTCACTTACAATATTTTCACTCCCTAACATTACAGCGCGACATTGGCGAATAGGATAGCAAGTCGGTCCAATTTTGACTTACGATGAGAGAGATAAGCGACATAATTGCGCTTCTGGTAGTACTTCACCCGGCCCAAGGCAGTCG
>JBEKEB010000278.1:0-3272 GCA_050014055.1 Anaerolineales bacterium
CGCTCACTGGCTTCGCCTACCTGGGTAAGCAGGATGATCGGAATCCAGTTTCCACTTTGGCGCAGCTGGCGCAGCACTTCACGACCATCCAGGCGGGGCATCAGCACATCCAGGACGAGCAGGTCAGGTTGGCCCGTGGCGACCTTTTGCAAAGCCTCTTCGCCGTTGTTTGCAACCGTCACTGTGAAGCCTGAGCGGGTCAGGAAAGGTGACAGGTTATCGGTGATGGCGGTTTCGTCGTCAACCAGTAATATGGAGGGTTTGGGTTGCATGGATGTTAGTGTATCATTTTTCGCGCCAGATGCCCACATATAGCCGTGATGACGGAAAGAAGCAATTGACCATGGCTTCGAATTGCATTCAGGAGGCCATCGCCGCGCTAGATGGGCTGCGTATAACGCGAGTTGCTATGGGGCTTTGTGTCGGCTCCGGTCACATTGACCGAGAAAGCCGTCCTTGTGCAATGGAAACGCACATGGTCTGTTCCTGCATGGCCGAAAGGTTGTAGCGCCTGGATGTGTCCGCCAGAATGGCAGCGTTGATACCGATCCATGTCCCGTTTGGAGCAAAGCGAACGCGGTAGGCATTGGCATCCAGGTCGAAAGCGACATCCGGCGTAAACGTAGGTATACTGGCGTCCAGGTTCACCGTGACAGGGTGGAAGCGGCTAGAAGCGGGGTGAACTGTGTGTCGGTACCACACATTTCCCAGAACCGCTCTCTTGAAAAAGATTGTATAACGAAAATGGATGGTTACTTTCCAGGGTTCATCACCCTTCCCATGAACAGGATCGTTTTAGTCCGGGTATCGAAGAGGAAGAATAGGAAAGGATGATCGATCATCACATTTTGTATTTGCTGGGCCGGAATTGCCATGATCCCTATGATGACACCGGTCGCGGCAGCGGCCTCTGTGCCATTTTCGTCGACATTCACATAGGCTTTGTGCAATATATCTGCAATGAATAGATCTTTCTTTCCATCCATTCCGGAGAAATCCGCGTTGTTATCAAAGGCGTCCAGCATACCCAGGGAGGCCAAAGTACTTTTCAGGTCAAGCTCGGTTTCAACTTTGAATTTTGGCATCGCCAAATTCAATGGCTTGTCCGTCATGCCTGCCAGGATCCCTTCGAGCTGTGCATCGGTCAACCCGGCCTCAAAATTGGCAAAATTTCCGGGCGCAGGCATCAGAATCACCATCATGACGTTACTGTTAGCATAGGGCAATCCGACCGCCTGGTAGTTGCTGCCTTGCGCGTAGAGGTAGGAAGCCTGGCTCTTTGTGTGCATCATCGATACTATGGTCTGGCTGCCATCCAGCAGGGTAAAGGTCTCGTTTTTCGTACTGGCTGGATCAAAGGAATTTTCCCAGGCGGCCTTGAAGTAGATTGCGTTGGCCAGGACCAGGCGGGTGGTGTCGTCAAGAGAACCTTCAGGGAACAGGTCCGTGATTTTTCCTTGGGTCTGCTGCGCTACCCAATCGTTGATCGCCTTCCGGGAGGCATCTGCTGCATGCACGAAGTCTGCCAAGTGCATCCCAGCTCCATAGTTTTGGGCCAGCAAATCGAGGTAAGCCGGCAGGAAGGGGAAGCCGGCCTGGCCCCACAGGGCGTTGGCAATATTCAGGCGGAAGCCCGTATCGTTATTATTGTTCGTCTGGGCATTCGAAGCGATTTCTTGATCCAGAGCATTCATGGCCGGGTGTAGACGATCCTGGGGCAGTGTGAAATGCAACGCCTCCGCCATTTGCGTCTCCGTATTGCCCCTAGCTCCGGCGTAGGTCATCGCCAGGGCAAGCGAGATGCTGTAGGGCGAAAAAAACAGATTCCCATCGCCGCCATCGCTCAGCTTCTGATACAGTGCCATGGCGAATGCATTGTTCCCTTGTGCCAGCTGGATCAAATCCTGCTCAGGCACGTTTGGTGACTCTATGCGAACTAGTTTTGACTGCAGGATACCTTCTATTGAAACAGTTGGAAGCGAGGAAAGGGTCGGCTGCGGGTTGTTATTAATGGGAATAAACGTTGGTATTTGGACACAGCTGCTGACCAGGAAGGCCAGGGCAAACACCAGGGTACAAAACTTGGTGACATATGGGGAATTTTTCATATCCTAATCCTCCAGACAGAGAAGGTGGGGTTTCGATACTATGACGGAATCCGGTTCCGATTGGTTCCTGGGTTCCAGCCCATCTTAGCATGTTGTATGTACACAATCGCAGTTATTGGTACAATATCGGGGATTTGCAGAAGAATAAAATTTCAATGTGGAGGTAGGAATGACTAATAAAACGTACGGGATCATATTAATCATTGTAGGCGTGTTGATTGTCGCTGTTGTCTTTCTCGCAGCTCCGCTCCATCTGGCCAGCAGTGGGTTTGGGTTAAAGAAACTCGTTGGAGTTGTGATTGGAGTTGTTGCCTTTGCGGCGGGCCTTCTGCTCGCCTTGGGTAAAGGAGCTAAAAAGGAATCCGCTAAAAAAGAGTGACGTAACGATCCTCGAGTTAATAATAGAGAAGCCTGGTAGGCAAGCGTTTTCTCGGGGGCAGAAAGACAATTCAATCTGTGGAGATTAACATGGCAGACCAGAAATCGGGAGCTCAAATCCGGTCAAAGCCTTTATCCAGGCGGTCGTTGTTCTTTTCTTAATGATGATGGTCCCCGGAGTCTTGATACGCGTCATTACGGCGGGGTAATATGCCCACGTTACGGAAAGCGGGCGGAAGGTCATAGATCCCAATTCGTTCACCTTTGTAGAATGATCCAATTATCCCATCTTGCGCTGGTTTACCGCACCGGTGGAAGCTCTCTTCAGCGTGGATGGGGCGACCGTGATTGCCATCATCCTGTTCATCCTGCTCGTCGATAGTATGTTTGCCGTGATGGATAAGAGTGGAATATTAAAGGTGGTCATTTCCCAGCTCGTGCATGCCTTTGGAGGCCGGAAATATACCCTGCTGCTCAAAGCGGGTGCTTTCTTTTCGTGTCTTCTTTTAGGGGGTCAATTCAGTTATGAAGGGACCTTATTATTGAATTGGCTAATCACATGACGGGACAGTGGTCTTAACGCGGTTTGCCGCGCCATAGTCATTAAAAGCTTCCAGAAGGTACACCAGTTTCATCTTGAGGGGGGCTACCTTATCGGTAAAGGCTGCTGAATTTGGCCCAACCGTTCCCACCAGGCTGCCGTTCCGATAGATGCGGTAACCTGTCACGTTCGATACGCCATCCCAAGTCAACGTTACTTGCAGAGTGTGCAGCGCACCACTACAT
>JBEKEB010000279.1:0-3129 GCA_050014055.1 Anaerolineales bacterium
AAATAAGCCTCACAGCCCAGATAATTGATCCAAGGCAGGGGTGTATCGGGACGGGTAATAACGTATTCTCGGGCGTTGTCGTCAAAATGTCCGTATTTCATGGCTCACTTCTTCAAAATGATCTTTAAATGCCAACCAGCCAGTCAAAATATGATTAATGGCCCAGCATGCAAAATTACCATGCTCGTGTCCGCGCCGATTATACCCTGACGACAGAACAATCCAGCAAGATATTCTTCATATTCTTACTAGCCAGGAATCCAATTAGGAAGCTAAATCGCCCAAATACAATCACGAAATGATTTGAGTAGATCCCTCTATGTTCTATGCGTGCCTTTGGCTCACCAGCGAGCATGATGTTCTTCAGCAAACCCAATTAATTCCTTTAACCAAATGACTTCACCATAATCTGCAACAGCCTTCCTGTTCTAACGACCGAACATCTGATGAACTTCGCTATCAATAATGCCCAACTTGGTCTGAGCAATCCGTTCTTTAAAGGGCGTGAAAGTCAGGTCCAAGCGGCCTTCCGGATCGCTAAATTTCCATGGTTTCATATAGTCGCCTGTGGCGTATTCGAATTTTACCTGCTCAAGTTTATGAACGTGGTTCTCAAGGATGAGGGCATCCTCGCCAGCCTTCGACAGGTCTCCAAAGCCACAGCCGAGATTCAGACCAACGGTCCGCCCATCCGATAAAAAGCTCGAAATGCTGGCCCAGTTCCAATAAGATTGATACTCCCATACGACCCTGCCCTAGTCCAATGAGCCTATTCTGGTGGCAGGATTAAGTATTTCGATACTGTCACCATATTGAATAGACCCTTCGGCGGGCAGGCTGTTGATCTTACGGTTGTAATAAAAGCGCTTCTTTCCAATCGGGATAACAATCGTCATGGATTCGTTTCCCGGCGGACAGATAAGATTAATCTCGGCTTTTAGACCGCGACCTGCGTTGAAATCCGGCCAAGAAACCAAGATCCTTCGTTGGGTTGCGTATACATGGAAATCCAGGCTGACCTTCGTTCTTGAAATGGCTGGTGCCTTCGGTGCTATTACGTGGTAGTTGTACACCATTCCCGAAAGGAATGACAAGTCCGTCTTCATGCAATTCCCCGGTCTCTAAATTCATCATATAAACAAATAAATTTTCCGCATAACCCAGGTCCGCGATGGTAGCAGAGAAAAAACTGGGCGGAGTAACCACAGCATAATAATCCCAACGTTTGATACGCAGGCACTGGAACGGTCGCACCGAATAGCAGCGTCCTGCTTCAAGGTTACAATCCAGCAAAGGCTGTCGCGACCATCCAATCTGGGCAAGGCATCCATCCAGAGTGAGCAAAGCACCAGGTTGGTTCAATTCGATTTGCATACAGCCTCCAATTTTCTTAACAGTTTACGGCGAATAACCCCACCTGTCAAATCTCCTGATTGTCAGACGATTCAGCTGACCAGTACCAAACTATTTGACTTCCAAATTATCAATCAACAACCTCCGGGTTTATCAAAAACAATTTAAAAAACAAACCCTTTTAACCCCAATTTTCGCGGAACTAGTCGCCTCGGGCCTGGCCCTGCCACATCACCCTGCACAAAAGTTTCCAAGAACAGAGAAATGTGCTTTTATCTCTCTTTGAAGGCAAATCCTCCTCATCCCATCCCCTTGTGCCTTGTAAGGAGGAATTGTTCGACATTGTTTGAGCCCAACGATCCCGCATTCCTCGAAATAACGATTTTATGATTCCACACTTTGTGGTTTTATAAGGAAATAACTTATAATCAGGCCATTATGAATCTCGCAAAAAACTGGAATTTCTCGCTAAGTGCAGACGATATTATGCGCGGGCAGGGGGCAGACCCGCAGATTGTCCGTACCAGAAAACCGTCGCTCCTCAAAGTGGCCGAACGGGCTCTCGTCGAAGGACTTGGTCTTCTCCATCCCATGACGCTGACCTCTGAAAACGAAGTTCGGGAACATCGCCACGAACGCATCCTTATGGTGGATGGCATGGCGTTGACCGGACCGCTGGTGACCCAACAACTCAGCGGCGCACAACGGGTTGTGGCAGCCGTTTGCACTATAGGCCCGGAGTTGGAAGAGGCAACTGTTCAATTGTTCGACCAGGACCCATTGTACGCCCTGGCATTGGACGGTCTTGGCAATGCCGCGGTGGAAAACCTGGCCCAACAAGTCTGCGGGAATATCGCGGAAGAAGTCGAGGCCGAAGGACTGCAAGCCTCCTCACCGCTCTCACCCGGAAACCCCGAGTGGCCGGTGGAGGTGGGTCAGCCGCAGATTTTCAGACTGGTGGACCCATCCAAAGCCGGGGTCTCGCTTACTTCCGGTGGGATGATGATCCCCAAGAAATCCGTTTCCTTTATCGTCGGTCTTGGACCGAAGATGATCCAGACCAATATGTGTTCAATCTGCAGCCTTAAAGAAACTTGCAGGTACAGGAATGCCTGAGCCCTTCCGAATTGATTTCGAACCCCTCGGGCGGCGCGGCCAGGCACGTCGAGGCCAAACACTTCTGGAAGCGGCCCAATCAGCTGGCGTGGGACTTGCGTCCGTCTGCGGTGGCATAGGTACCTGCGAAGAGTGCCGTGTTCGCGTGGTATCCGGCAGATTGACCCCACCCAGCCTGGTGGAAGAAGCGGTTCTTAGCAAAGCCGATCTTTCCTCCGGAGTTCGGTTGGCCTGCCAGGCCGAACCACTTAGTGATGTAAAGCTGGATATACCGCCCGAAAGCCTGACAGCTGAACAGCGGCTGCAATTGGATGGTGAGGAAATACAGCTAGAGCTCCGGCCTGCCATTCGCAAACAAGGTGCCTATGGCTTGGCAGTGGATATTGGAACTACAAAACTGGCTGCCTACCTGGTGGACTTGAACACAGGGGTTACAGTCGCACGTGCCGGTGCAATGAACCCGCAGATTGCTTTTGGCGAGGATGTCATCAGCCGCATCGCCTATGCCGGGCGCGAGCCAGGGGGAGCCAAAAAGCTCCAATCTGTTCTGATGGAAACTCTGAACTCGCTGCTGGCTGGAATGTGCTCCGAAGCTAAGGTTACCCCTGATTCTGTACTGGATGCTGTACTGGTGGGCAATACGGCAATGCACCATCTCTT
>JBEKEB010000280.1:0-3113 GCA_050014055.1 Anaerolineales bacterium
CAAATGATATGGGCGGCAGGTACATCTATCTTCGGGATAATGCGAATGGAAAATTTTGGTCGCCTTCCTGGATGCCGGTGCGCAGTGTCCTGGATGAATATTCTTGCCGCCATGGTATGGGGTATACCATCATTCGAAGCGTATGCGATCAAATAGAAGCCGAAACGGTTTACTTCGTGCCGATAGGCGAAAACCTGGAAATTTGGGAATTAACCATTACAAACAATCGCGAAAAGAAGGTCAGTTTTTCCGTGTTTTCGGCAGTGGAATTCTGTTTATGGGATTCCTGGGATGATTCCACCAACTTCCAGCGTAATTTCTCCACGGGTCAGGTGGAGATCGTGGACGAAGTCATCTATCATAAAACCGAATATCGGGAACGGCGTGACCACTTTGCATATTTTGCCTGCTCGGAAGAATTGTCCGGTTTTGATACCCAACGCGAATCCTTCCTGGGTGCATATAGAGGCTGGGATTCGCCAGCGGTAGTAGAAACAGGCGAATCTTCTGATTCTATGGCGCATGGCTGGCAGCCGATTGGTTCACACCACATTAAAATCCGATTGAATGCTGGTGAGTCCAAAAAGATTATTTTCATCTTGGGATACCATGAGAACCCCCAGAATGCCAAGTTTGATCCGCCCGACTCACAGACACTCAATAAGAACACAGTCAAGCCTATTATTGCAAAGTACCTTCAACCAAAAAATGTCGAAGCTGCGTTTATGGCTTTACGGAATTATTGGAGTAAATTGCTCGGGAACTTGCAGGTAAAGACCCCGGATGAACATACCAACCGTATGGTCAACATCTGGAATGCTTACCAGTGTATGATCACATTCAATGTGTCGCGTTCAGCATCTTATTTTGAATCGGGTATAGGACGCGGCATGGGCTACCGTGACTCGAACCAGGATTTGCTTGGCTTTGTGCATATGATCCCTGAGCGCGCCCGCGAGCGTATATTGGATCTGGCTGCCACACAATTAAAAAACGGCGGCGCCTTCCACCAGTACCAACCCCTGACAAAACGGGGTAACAATGATGTAGGTTCGGGATTCAATGACGATCCGGCTTGGTTGGTATTGGCTGTAGCGGCTTATCTTAAAGAGACCGGAGATTGGGCGATTTTAGATGTGCCGGTTCAGTATGAAAACGAGCCAGGGAGCGAAACCTCTCTTTACGTACACCTTCAGCGCTCGCTCCAGTACACCCTTGACCGGTTAGGCCCGAACGATTTGCCACTGATTGGGCGCGCCGACTGGAATGATTGCCTGAATCTTAATTGCTTTTCGGATGAACCTGGGCAATCTTTCCAGACAACCACCAATAAGGATGGAAAGGTCGCTGAGTCCGTATTCATAGCCGGGTTGTTCGTTTTGGTGGCCAAAGAGATGGAGGAGATAGCCGGATATCGCCAGGATACTGTGGAGAAAGCCAAGATTCAGCAAGCTGCTTCGAAAATGGAAGCGAATATTTGGAAATCTGGCTGGGATGGTGAATGGTTCCGGCGCGCCTACGATGATTTTGGGCATTTGCTTGGCTCCAAGGAAAACAAGGAAGGGCAAATCTTTATTGAGCCGCAGGGGATATGTGTCTGGGCTGGCTTGGGGGTAGAGGATGGACGGGCCCAAAAGGCGCTCGATTCAGTGGCCAAGTACCTGGCAACACCCCATGGTATAGTTTTACTGCAACCTGCTTTCAGCCGGTATTACCTTCATTTGGGCGAGATCTCATCTTATCCGCCGGGATACAAGGAAAATGCTGGCATTTTCTGCCACACTAACCCTTGGATCATGATCGCCGAAACAAAAATCGGGCGTGGCGACCAGGCATTTGATTATTACACACGCATCAATCCTTCCAAGCGGGAGGAGATCAGCGAGTTGCACAAATGTGAACCTTATGTTTATTCGCAGATGATTGCTGGCAAAGATGCCCCCACGCATGGGGAAGCCAAGAATTCCTGGCTATCCGGGACAGCCGCCATGAACTATGTTGCCATTACCCAGGCCATCCTGGGAATCCAGCCTCAATATGATGGGCTAGAAATAAATCCTGTAATCCCTTTGGGCTGGCAAGGCTTCGAAGTTGTTCGGCAATTCCGAGATGTTCGGTATGAGATCTCAGTGAGACGGAAAGGGGCAGGCAACAATGTTTCACTGATTGTGGAAGGCAAACCTGTTCCCGGGAAAGTTATTCCATTACCTGCAAGGAATGTGAAGGTCTTAAAAGTGTCTGTAAATATTGGTTAGATATCAACCTTCATAACAGCGTCGAACCACTAAAAAGCTATGTTTTTATTGAAAAACCTGATACTGAACTATTAATAGTAATGATTTTTGAGAAAATGAAGAGGTATTATGGATGAAAAGCTGCTTGAGATTCATGAATTCACCGGCCCAGGTTACCAGCCTGTAATCGATTTTTCTACTTGGCGCGTAGCCATTTTAAATTATATTGATGAGATCCATCCGGAGCGAATAGAAACAATGGAAAGGCATAATGAGACCGATGAGGTCTTTGTCATGATTAAAGGCCGAGGTATTTTATTCTTGGGAGAAGGTGAAAAGAGTGTTGTAAGAATCCAGGAGCAGGTAATGGAATCCGGGAAAATATATAATGTCAAGCGGAGCGTCTGGCATTCCATTGTTCTTAGCCGGGATGGCTCTGTGTTGATTGTTGAAAACCGGGATACCGACAGGGAGAACTCAAATTATTTTTCGCTCAATTCGGAACAGCGCAGTTTGATTGTAAAGAGAACCTGGCAGGAAATGCTAGATTAGCGATAATAGAATTTTGCATGCAGATTAAACGAGAATGGCGCCATAGCCAGTGTGTGGCCTGCCGGTAAGGGAAAACGGTTGGGGATTTCAATGAAAGATAAAGGTCCTATATCATTCTTATTAACGGCCATCCTGTTGGGTCATGCAAAGAATAATAAATTATGCAGAATTATCGCTTGGATGCGAACGGCCAATTTCTGATAGAACCTGACTTGCTCACTTTTGCCTTTTTTTGCTTTTTCCAAGGGCAAAAATCGAATTTTCAGGACACTAACGGTCATGTGGGAAAGTGACCAAAATTGAATGCTGAGGTCCCTGAGACTCCTT
>JBEKEB010000281.1:0-3011 GCA_050014055.1 Anaerolineales bacterium
GTACATGGTTCAGACCTTTACACTTGAGATGATCTGATTATATTAAACTTTTCACAATTCGCGTAGGGCCCAATTCGGACGAGTATTGTCCAATCGTTTTTGCAGTGGACTCAGTGTTTAATATTCTTCGAAAGGCATGTTATGATCGCATTTCAAGAAGTAGGATTGGTAAAATAAACAGGGCGAATCTTAGTGAACAGTTATTTGTAAAATTGAATAAACATACCGAGACCTTCCAGATGCGAATCCAGACTAGTTATTCTTCGCATTCCTGGTTCCTTCGCGGTAAAATTCCCATGTAAGAAAATCAAACAACACAAAGCGACGAATAAATGACAACTCCCTACTGGGTTCAGGACGCCATCTTTTACCAGATTTTCCCCGACCGCTTCGCCAATGGCGAAACCGTCAACGATCCCCCCAATGTGCAAAAATGGGGGGCTCCGCCTACCCAATGGGGATTCCAGGGCGGTGATTTGCGCGGCATCCTCCGGCACCTAGATTACCTTTTGGACCTTGGCGTCAATGCGCTCTATTTAAACCCCATCTTTCTATCTTCCTCCAACCACCGCTACAACACGAGTGACTATTTCCAGATTGACCCACGGCTAGGTACCCTAGCCGACTTCCATGCCTTGGTCGAGGCAGTCCATAAAAACGAAATGCGGATTATCCTGGATGGTGTTTTCAACCACTGTGGGCGCGGTTTTTTTGCTTTTACGGATGTTCTGGAAAACGGTGAAAGGTCTGCATATAAAGATTGGTTTCATATTAAACAATTTCCTCTGGATGCATACACAAGTGGAGATGCACAAAATTATATTGGTTGGTGGAACCATAAGTCCCTGCCAAAATTCAATACCGCTAACCCAAAAGTCCGCGAATATATTTTTAACGTGGCGCGTGTCTGGATCGAGCAAGGCGCAGATGGGTGGAGGTTGGATGTGCCAAATGAAATTGACGATGACGGATTCTGGAAGGAATTTCGCCGAGTTGTCAAATCAGCCAACCGGGATGCCTACCTGACCGGTGAAATTTGGGATGTGAACTCTCGCTGGGCAAACGACACGCATTTTGACGGTTTATTAAATTATCCTGTCAAGGATGCTCTGGCTGAATGGCTCCAAGGCCGGGAAAACGCCATCCAATTCGGTGAGCGCATTTTGGGTCTCTTTAAAGCTTATGCACGCGAGAATATGTACGCAATGTATGTTCCGCTTGATAGTCACGACACCGAGCGTTTCAAAACTTTGATGGGCGGAGATACAAGCAAGCTCAAACTGGCTTTCATGTTCCAGATGGCTTTCCCGGGTGCACCCGGCATCTATTACGGGGACGAGATAGGATTGGAAGGCGGAAAAGATCCAGAAAGTCGGCGAGCATTTCCCTGGCTGCAGAACAAATGGGACCATGACCTCCTGCAATGGGTAAAGTTGCTCATTTCGTTGCGTAAACGGACTCCCTGCCTGCGAAGGGGCGAATATGTACAGCTAATAGCCGAAGAGAAAGTCTACGCTTTTGCTCGCACCCTTGGTGAACAAAACATCCTGGTAGCCTTGAATGCCTCCGGAAAGGAAGAAAGAGTAGAAATTCTATGCACTGCACTGAATTGGGGGGACGGACGGGAAGTGCAAAGTCTGATTGACGGAAAAAAATTTATTGTTGCCGAGGGGAAACTTTCCATTGAATTACCTCCCTGGAGCGGTATCTGGGTTGGGTGAAAACACAGGGGAGATCATGACTGCTTACGTCATCATGAATATAGAGGTTATTGACCCGTCCGGTTATGAGGAATATAAGAAGCTGGTTCCGCCCGTCATAAAGCTCTTCGGTGGAAAATATCTGGTTCGCGGTGGAAGGAATGAAACCCTGGAAGGAGATTGGCACGCGCAGCGCCTGGTTATCCTGGAATTCAAGAGCATGGAAAAGGCCAAAACCTGGCTAAATTCGCCTGAATATGCCTCGGCCCGGGCGCTCCGTCACAAGTATGCAAAAACCAAGATGATCGTGGTAGATAGTTTATAACGGACTAACTGAGGAAGGTTGCTATGGAATATCGTGAACTAGGACGAACCGGTTTGAAAGTGTCTGAGATCAGCTTTGGATCCTGGGCTATTGGCGGCACCTGGGGCGAGGTGGATGACAAGGAATCCATTGCAGCTTTGCATCGTGCACTTGACCTGGGAGTCAATTTTTTCGATACAGCCGATGTATATGGTGACGGGCGCAGCGAGCGCTTACTGGCCCAGCTCCGAAAGGAGCGTCGTGATGAATTTTACATTGCTACAAAGGCTGGACGGAGACTTGATCCGCATATTGCCAGCGGGTATAACCGAAAAAATCTCTCCGCCTTTGTCGAGCGCAGTCTTAAAAATCTGGAAACAGAAGCACTTGATCTGTTACAACTTCATTGCCCTCCCACCGAAGTGTATTACATGCCCGAAGTATTTGGCGTGCTGGATGATATGGTCAAAGCAGGTAAAATCCGTTATTACGGAGTGAGTGTTGAGAAAGTGGAGGAAGCCCTTAAAGCCATCGAATTCCCGCAAGTGCAATCAGTGCAGATCATATTCAACATCTTCAGGCAACGACCGGCCGAACTATTCTTCCCGGAGGCACAACGGCGCAAGGTCGGAATTCTTGCACGGGTCCCGCTCGCTTCCGGGTTATTGACCGGAAAATTATCCCAAAACAGCCAATTTGCAGCTGACGACCACCGCACATTTAACCGGCACGGTGAATCCTTCGACCGCGGCGAGACATTCTCCGGGCTGGATTATAAAACTGGCTTGCAGGCTGTCGAAGCACTGCGTCCACTGGTCCCTTCCGGCCAGACTATGGCGCAAATGGCCTTACGCTGGATCCTGATGTTTCCGGCAGTTACATGTGCAATTCCAGGGGCCAAACGCCCACAACAGGCAGAAGAAAATATCCAGTCAGCTAACCTCCCGCGCCTACCAGATATAACCATGACCGGAATCGACAAACTGTATAAAGAAGCTATCCGCCCG
>JBEKEB010000282.1:0-2941 GCA_050014055.1 Anaerolineales bacterium
CTGCATGGCGTGGAACCAGGGGAAAAACGGCTACCAGAACGTCCATCATTCAATAATTGTGGCCAGGGGTAGCTCATACCCCAAAAAAACTTCCAGCAAGGACAAAAGCAGTATATACTGTTAGAATCCTGTTTGTCAAGCAAATGGATGTTGCGAATTATGTCGCTTCAGGTTGACTTTCACACTCATACCTTCGAATCCAAGGATTCGCTCACCTCCCCCGAACGGTTTGTTGCAGCCGCCTGTCGTAAAAATCTGGACCGGGTGGTTGTTACCGACCATAATAACATTGCCGGGGCGCAGGCTACATATAATTTGGATCTGGAACGGATCATCGTCGGTGAAGAGATCATGACCACCAGGGGCGAGATCCTGGCAGCGTTTGTGACCGAAGAAATTCCACGAGGACTCTCACCTCGGGAGACGATCAAACGGTTGCGAGACCAGGGCGCTTTCATCAGCGTCTCCCACCCGTTCGACTCATGGCGTCATGGAGCCTGGAAATTGGAGGACCTTCTGGATATTACTCCGCTGGTGGATGCCATCGAGATATTCAATGCACGTTGCACCAACGCGGTCGATAATCAAAAGGCAGTTGAGTTTGCCCTTGCCCAGCATCTGCCTGGTACGGCTGGCTCGGATGCCCATGCCGCTTTTGAATTGGGGAAGGCCCGGCTGGTGCTGCCTCAATTTGCGGGACCAGATGAGCTGCGGAAGGTTATCCGAGAAGGACAAATTCAGGGAAGCTTATCTCCCTTCTGGGTGCATTTTGCTTCTTATTATGCCCGCTGGCGGAAAATGGTTGTATAATAGCCCCCGATGGGGCGGTGGCGGAATTGGCAGACGCTGCGGACTTAAAATCCGCCGGTAGAAATACCGTGTGGGTTCGACCCCCACCCGCCCTACAAATATGGCTTTTTAGGGGAGAATCTGGCAACATTTCCAAATATAGGGGGTAACGGCCCTGAATAAATTTGTAGAGTCCTCTGGGTCCAGTTATTAATTCAAACATGCGAATCATCCATCAGCATTAAACTCCAAACCACAATAGACAACCGAGAGTGTTATCCGTTCGTTCAAATACCTGGCTTAATAGATTGAACTATTTCTATGTTAAGCGCATTTATCCTCTTCTTTTTATTTCTGGAACTTACAAAAATTACGGTTCATCTACAAATCCAAGCGAAACACAGCAGCTTTTCGTATATGAAGCGTTGATGGTGGCGATTGTGCAAGAGTTTTTCTGTAAATTCAAGGTCAAGTGCTTCCTCTGAAAGAAAAACAAAAACCATAGAACCTTAAAACGTCAAATATATTCTGCCTGTCAACCACTCCTCGCTGATCTCAGCGTGAATGGCAGAGACCAGACGCAAACAAGAGGCCTGATTCGGAAAGATGCTCACTACGCGGGCTCTCCGTCGGACTTCGCGATGCAGACGATCCACACCATTCGTGGTGCGGAGCAAACGTCGATGGACAGCTGGAAAGGCGAAGACCGTCAGGCCTTCCGGGATATTAGCCGCCATCCACTCCGCCAGACGGGAGGCGGTCTTCAGGTACTTTTGAACCGCCCTGGCCAGGTAGGCGTCGGCAGTGGAGCGATCGGGAGCGTTGAAGATTGTGCGGATGTCCTCGGCGACCTCAGCCGCCATGTCCTTGTGCGGGATATAGGCTTGAGCATTTTGCTGCAGGTGAAATTGGAAGCGCTGCCAGGGGATGCTCCCGAAGACTGCCTGCCTGGCCATATGCAGACCGAGGTGATCGTCACTGGTGATTAATTGGATCCCACCCAGCCCGCGGGTTTTCAGGCTCTCCAGAAAGGCTCGCCAGTGGACTTCGTGCTCGCTCAGGGATACCGAAACGCCCAATATCTCGCGTTTCCCGCCCAGATTGATGCCCACGGCTGTCAATACAGCCAGGTCACGCACCTGTCCGTCCTCCCGGACTTGCTCATAATAGGCATCCAGGAAGAGATAGGGATATTCGCCCAGCGGCCGGATCCGCCACTTCTCCAGCTCGGTGTCCAGCAGGGCAGCTGCAGCGCTCACCTGGGCAGAAGAAACCGCAATGCTGCACAGCTGCTCGGTGATCGCTTTGACCTTGCGGGTGGAGACCCCCTGGACGTACATCTCCGCCAGCGCCAGGGTCAGGGCTCGCTCGCTGCGCAGCCCTTTCTCCAGTGCTTCAGGGTAGAAACCGCCTTCACGCACCTGGGGCACATCAAAGGTGATCTTCCCGACCCGGGTATGCATGGTCTTCGGCTTGAAACCGTTGGCATGAGCTTCTCGTTCAGGCGTCCGTTGGTAAGGTGCGGCGTTCAGGTAATGCTGCCGCTCGGCTTGCATGGCGGCGTTGATGATCGTCCGGATCAGATCCGGGAGAACGTCTAAACCTTGTTCGCTGACCTGCTGCAGCAGGTCAGCAGGTAGTGTACAATCCTGCTGGTAGGTCATGGTGCCTCCTTTTGGCTGCTAACCTGAGGATAACACCTGACCTACTAATTTTACAGAAAATATCTTACACTACTGGAGGATCGTATCATTCTGTCTTTAAACTTTAATTAATATCCCGATGTGGTTATGGCGTGACATGGTATAGTTATTAATCTTCGCATTAATGCTTGGGAGTGGTTGCCCAGCACGATCCATCTATCGGAAGGAGAAAAAATGCCGCATATAATGTGGGTTCATAATTGCAAGAAACTTCACAACGGTGATGTAGGGTTAGGAATAGAAGTTTGTCCTGACTGCGGCGAACACGGCCAATATGATGGATGGCATTTTAGTGTAGTTGAATCCATGTGCGCTTACCATCAAAGAACCGGCCTCGCACCCTTTGGCCCACACCGCGCTTTAGCTGACAAGTTAATAACTCCACACATGAAAGCATGCAAACAATGTAAGGGTGTGGGAGTGATGGACGTAGAAAACGGTAAATCTTG
>JBEKEB010000283.1:0-2883 GCA_050014055.1 Anaerolineales bacterium
AATTTACGACGAATATCCATATGCCTTCTCCTCTCCAAATCAACATGGTAATTGTGTAAGAAAAGTATAGCATAAATGCGAAAATTGCAAACAGACCTGTCGGGTAATTTGTGTGCGGTAAGCATCATTTCTCCCAAATGCCACCCTTTCTCCCGGCCAAAATAATGAATCGTAATAAGGGAAAGAGGATGTTCTTCATCCTGGTTAAGAATGCTTCTTATAGTAGAATAACCATAAGAACGAGGCCCATTGAAAGGTAATTGCATGCCTGATATTCTTCCCCAACCGTCCAAGACCATCCCAGTAGCAACTTCGATCAAAAAAGGCCCGCGTGGAGAGGTCATCCTGTATGCGACCTGGTGCAAGGGCTGCCGCATCTGCGTGGAATTCTGCCCACCCAAAGTGTTGGCGATGGATCCGGGGGAAGACCATCCGCGGGTGGTGCTGCCGGATAAGTGCACCGCCTGTCATTTTTGTGATACCCATTGTCCCGACCTGGCAATCGTGATCAGGAAGCTGGATTAGGAGGAAACGTTGGCGATCAAGTTAATGCAAGGGAACGATGCCATCGGCTGGGGGGCGATTGCAGCGGGCTGCCGTTTCTACGCAGGCTACCCGATCACCCCTTCCACGGAAGTGGCTGAACTCCTGGCGCGTGAACTACCCAAGCTGGGGGGTAAATTCATTCAGATGGAAGACGAAATAGCCAGCATGGCAGCCATCATTGGCGCTTCAGTAGGTGGTCTGAAAGCGATGACCGCCACCAGCGGGCCGGGCTTTTCGTTGATGCAGGAAAACATCGGCTATGCCGCCATGGCGGAGATCCCATGCGTGGTCGTGGATGTGCAGCGTCTAGGGCCCTCCACCGGCCAGCCCACGGCAGCCTCCCAGGGCGACGTGATGCAGGCACGCTGGGGCACCCACGGCGACCACCCCATTATTGCATTAAGCCCGATCTCTGTCCGGCAGGCCTTCGACCTGACTGTGAAAGCTTTCGAACTGTCCGAGAAATATCGTACGCCTGTCATCCTGTTGACGGACGAGATCGTCGGGCATATGCGCGAACCGGTGGATTTGCCGGATTTCAAGAGCATTTGCATGCCTGAATACCGGGTGACGAAGAAGGACGGGGAGTATATCCCCTATCGCAACAAACCCGGGGATGTGCCGCCGCTGGCCAATTTCGGCGTGGGATACCGCTACCACATCACCGGTCTGTTCCACGATGAAAAGGGCTTTTCCACCCAGCGTTACGACGAGATCGATCCCTGGTTGGAACGGGTCAATACAAAACTGGAGAAACATCTGGACGATATCATCATGCTTGAAGAGGATACAATGCCGGGTGCAAAGACAGCCATCCTGTCGTATGGCGCGTCTGCCAGGACCGCCCGGCATGCCATCAAGCTGGCACGTTCCCAGGGCCAGAAAGTGGATCTAATGACCCTACTGACCATCTGGCCTTTCCCGGAGGCACAGGTGGAGGCGTTAGGGGAACGCGTAGAGCGCATCATAGTGCCCGAGATGAACCTGGGGCAACTGGCATATGAAGTGGAACGCATGGTCGGACGGAAGAAGGTCAAGCGGGTCACGCGCGCCAACGGCGAGATGGTCACGCCGCAGATGATTCTGAACGCGCTGGAAGGCTGAGCCATGGAAAATCATATATTGGAAGCCCACGATCTGGAAGAAAACGAGGGCCAGATGCCGGCGGAGAACTGGTTCGAGCGCAGTGAGACGCTCCACAAGCTGCGCAAGAACAAGAAATTCCCGACCATCTGGTGTTCCGGCTGCGGGATTGGCATCGTCATGGGGGCGCTGATCCGTGCGATTGACCACCTCGGCCTGAAAAACGATGATGTGGCCCTGGTGGCCGGCATCGGTTGCACAGCGCGCATGCCGATCTACATGGATTTCAACACCCTGCACACCACGCACGGGCGCGCCCTGGCCTTTGCGACCGGCCTGAAAATCGCCCGGCCTGACATGAAGGTTATCGCCATCATGGGCGATGGGGATGCGCTGGCGATCGGTGGCAACCACTTCATCCACGCGGCCCGGCGCAATATGGGCATCACCGCCCTCGTGGTCAACAACGCCATTTACGGTATGACCGGCGGCCAGTACAGCCCAACCACCCCGCTCAACGGGCGCGCCACGACCGCCCCGTATGGCAACATCGAGCCGCCCTTCCCGATCTGCGACCTGGCCGCGGCGGCGGGCGCGAGCTATGTGGCGCGCAGCACCGTCTACCACGCCCTCGAACTGGACAAGTTCATTTCCGAGGCCATTGCCAATGACGGCTTCAGCGTGGTCGAGGCGGTCAGTTACTGCCACACCACCTATGGCCGCCTGAATAAACTCGGCACGGCCGCAGATATGATGCGGGCTTTGAAAGATAACAGCATTTCCCAGAGCGCCTATGGGCGACTCACCCCGAAAGATCAGGCCAGTAATACGAAGGTACTGCGCGGCACATTCGTCAACATCCAGCGGCCGCAGTATACAACGGTGTATTCCAACCTGATCACGCGCGTCCAGGGAGGGCAGCCATGACCGAATCAATAGCAGCCCGCACCGAGATCCGGCTGGCAGGGGAAGGCGGGCAGGGCATGATCCTGGCCGGCATCATCCTGGCAGAAGCCGCGGCGATTTACGATGGTAAGATGGCAGTCCAGACCCAAAGTTACGGGCCGGAGGCGCGCGGCGGGGCCAGCAAGTCCGAGGTGGTCATCGCAGCCGGGGAGATCGACCATCCCGAAGTGCTGTCTGCGGACGTGGTGGTCACGCTCAGCCAGGAAGCATTTGATAAGTATGCCGACAGCGTTAAACCGGGCGGCCTGTTGATCGTGGACGATGAGGTTGTGCACTCCATGCGTGCAC
>JBEKEB010000284.1:0-2542 GCA_050014055.1 Anaerolineales bacterium
TATCCGATCAGGCATTGTGACCTTCAATGGAAAAGAACTTTTGGCAGAAGCAGAGGTCCCTGAGTCTACTTTAGTAGTGTTAGATAAGCTGTCTTCGGGACACTAAAATGAGCAAGTCAGGTCCTAAACCAATCAGGGCTGAGCCGCCCACGGCTATTCCGGCACCTTTGAGAAAGTCACGGCGTGAAATTGGTCTTGTTGCCATCTTTACCCCCTGGCTCTAATTTTGAACATATGCCGGACGACTGAATCCCCGGCTATGTCCCTCAAAGAATTGACCAGCCTTCCAGAAATGGCCACCCCGACCAGATAACGGTTTTTCGGCTTGGAAGACTCAATTACTTGTTGTATCACTTTGGAAACAACCTCCGGGCCGGATTCCTGGCGGCGCATTTCATCTGAAACCTGCTGGTATTGCCGGTAAAGTGCCCGGTAAGGCGACTCCGGATTGGTCAAAATGAATTCTGCCCGGGTGTGAACGGTCTGTTCAAAACTGGTTTTGATTGCTCCCGGCTCGACCAAAATGACCTGGATGCCGTAAGGCTCCAATTCCAATCGCAGGGCATCGCTTATCGCTTCAAGGGCATATTTGGTTGACGAATAGGAACCGTTACCTGGGAAGACCATCCTGCCGGCGATCGTGCTGATATTGATGATCCGTCCGGCTTTTTGCCCGCGCATTTGCGGGACGACCGCCTGGATCATGCGCATCACCCCGAACACGTTGGCATCGAACATCTGTCGTACCTGTTCGATCGGAACTTCCTCGACCGCGCCGCGCAGGGCATAGCCGGCATTGTTGACCAGTACATCGATCCGGCCTTGCTCTCGGACGGTTTGTTCGACCGCCTTTTGAATGGATTCCGGAGAGGTGACATCCAGCGGCAGCTTTAAAGCGACCGGAAGATCCTCCAGGGATTCCACTTTCCTGGCTGTTGCCACAACCGTATAGCCGGAGTGCGCCAATCGTTGGGCAAGATCGCGCCCGATCCCGCTGGAACAACCTGTGATGAGAACTACTTTGGACATTTCTTCTCCATATAATATTTAATTTGTAGGCACCTGCTTTGAATTCAATTTATCTGGCGGAAAGTTCGGGATGAACCTGCCCCTCCTGCCCGCCTGAACAAGACACTCAGCAAAATTCCCGAGACGATCAATACGATCCAGTTTATTGTGAGGATGGCTACTTCAAAGGCGACAATGTCGTATTTTAGCCATGTAAGGCCGGCAAGGGATCCTGCAGCCAGGATGAAATCGATAAAGAAGATCCAGCGGATGGCATGTTCAAGTTTGCCCTCAGAAAAAACAACCGCATTCGAGAGAAAGGCGACACTCATCATCAAATATCCTATGCCTTCGAGAGCAATGAAGATTCCATGCGGGTTATATTGAGTGAACAGGGCGAGACCTGCTGTCTCCCCGCTTGAGAGGCTGGGTATGACGACGGTAAACTGAACGAAGTAGTCTGAAATGATCACAACGGCATAAGCCAGGGCGAAGGACAAACCGATCTGGCTGAATACTTTCTTGTCGTTGGATGCATAGGAATGGATGCAGCCCATCAAAACGACGAATATCAGTGCCAGCAAAAGCCCTGGGTACAGCCATAAATAATCACCGGGGATGAACGCGGCCACATTAGTGTAGGGAAAAGCTATACACGCTTTGGTGCAAAACGGACCTGACCTTGCTGGGGTGGTAATACCGGCCGCAAAAGCTGCCGCAGCCAGAACTGCTGTCAGGATTGCCGACCAGAATCCCAGCCGGTATGCTCCTTTTCGCCCGGAGTTTGTTGTTTCAATAGGTGCCATAATTTCTGAAGTCATGTTGTTCTCCTTCTTTCATCGAATATCATTCAGGATTGTCTGCCGATCCGCAGGAGCGTTCGGCCGATCAGAATACACCAGATCACGGAAAGCAGGAAAAAGGCGGCAAAGAATGGGGAACCTGCCGTCGTTGGTGCTGCAGCCGCGTTGAAGTACATCACCAGTCCGATTCCGTTTGCCAGGATTCCCACATAACCTGCTGCTCTGCCCAGGATGTTGCTTTTCACCATGATGGCTGAGATGATCAAGCCGGACACTGCAAGCGGGATACCCCCTTCAACGCTTCCGCTGATACCGCCAAGCGCGCTGACGGCCAGCGTGGCTTAACCCGCTGCCAGGAATTGGGATTTCAGTATTTCGGTAGTCGCAGCCGCGTACAGGTCGCTTAGGGTAAGTAATGAGAAGAGTTTACTTGTGGCGAAGTTGGCCGCTATCCCTGCAAAGGCAAGGATTGCTGCGATTGCCATATAACTCTCGTTGGCGCGCCTCAGGGCGGTGTAAAGGGCGAGAAACATCGGGACAAACAGCACCAGTCCGTAAAGTTCCAGGATGCCAAAGTCAACCAGTCCAACGAATCTGTTGGCATGAAACAGGCTGAACCAGCCTGCAGCGTCTGTGAGACTGGGTGCCGAAGTGGCAATGTAAACGATCATCTCGACGAGTAATAACGTTCCGACGATCAGAGCACACACGCCGCCGGCTTTGTATAACAT
>JBEKEB010000285.1:0-2515 GCA_050014055.1 Anaerolineales bacterium
AGAACAATGATCTTATCGGCCGGCACGCCCAGCTTCTCCATCACGCCGACTGAAATATCGGTGTCATTGGGCACCAATCCCAAATCAACGGTTGGGGTGCTTTCCGACCGGGCAATCAGGATCAAGGGAGCCAGCCCCTTTTTGTACAATTCGCTGGTGCGGAATGGCCGGGTGTTGACTTCGCTGTTGAGCAGGACGATGACATCCGCTGGCTCGAGCCTGTCGTTGACGATAAGATAGTCGGCAATACCGGTCAGGATTTGGGAACGAAATACAAAGGCCAGGATGACCAGCAACAGGAGCACCGCCCCTGCGGCAAGAATGTTTCGCAGGGCATGCTTCGCTTTACGTGCATCTTGAGTCTTGTCTGGTGGGGTGATTTTCACCTCACTATCCAAAACCATCCCAACGCCGTTAGCGGGATAAAAAACAGCAGCACGGCCAATGTTCCGGCAAAAGCACCGTGGCCTTCGCGTTCATCGATCAACCGGATGGATGGGAAGAATCCTTCCATCTTCCAGCGTGGGCCTCCGAACCAGGTGAAAAGTATTCCGCCCAGGATGCCACCCAGGTGACCAAAATTATCAATGCCGGTAACACTGAAACCAATCAGCAGGTTGATGCCGGCCACGTAAATCACGTTCATCAGCGCCCGGTTGGCCCGGTTGCCGAGCAGCTTGCGGTTCTGCAGGATGAAAATTCCTTCCGCCGCCAGCAGGCCGAAGACGGCCGTGGAAGCTCCCAGCGAGGCATTAGGTGTGATCAAAAATGAGAGCACGTTCCCGGCATACGCCGAGAGGAAGTAGAGCAGGGTGAAGCGCCAGTGCCCAAAGCGGCCTTCCAGTCCGCGCCCATACAGAAACAGGGCATACATGTTGAAGCCGATATGCAGGAGTCCGTAAGGCAGGCTGGAATCGTGTAAAAAGACCGGCGTGATGAGCCGCCAGAGCTGACCGGCCCGGATCAGGTCATTGACCTTTTCACCGAGGATTGCAGCAACATCCGTCGTGCCGAAAATGGCGGTCGATAAGCCGAAAGGAGCCAGCAATGAATTAGCCAGATTAACCGGCAGCAGATACACTCCGGCGACCTGCAAGAGATAGATAAAAACGGTAAAACCTATGATGGCATAGGTGACATATGGTTTTACATTCGGCACCGCCACCTGGATGGTGCGCGGCTGCGGGGGTTGGGGCGATTGGGGGGATTGCGGGTACTGATCAGGGTTGGGGGGTTGATTCATGGTTTAACCTTGTGTTGTATTTACAGACTCACCTTGCGGGGATTCACGCGATGATGCTCTGCCCGGATGATGGCGACGACTGTATCCACTGTTTCTTCCAGGCAGCCATCCGAGTTGATAATGACATAGTCGAATTCAGCGGCACGTTTAAGTTCCTGCTGTGCGGTGGCAATTCGCAGGCTCAAATCCTCAGCTGCATCGGTCTTTCGACTCTTAAGCCGCTCCACCAGTTCCCGTTCGCTTTGGGTGGTCAGGAAGACCATCACCGCCTCCGGCGCCAGTTTACGTACCGTGGCAGCGCCCTGCACATCCAGGCGCATGATGACATCCTGGCCCGAAGCCAGCGCATCCCGGACCTGTTTTTTGGAATTGCCCTTATAGTCTTTGTAAACGATCGCATACTCAAACAATTCATCGTTTTCGATCATCCGGGCAAACTCTTCCTTGGAGACAAAGAAGTAATCCTTGCCATTGACTTCGTTGGGACGGGCCGGGCGGGTGGTGGCTGTGACAACAAAGTGGAAGGGCAGGCCTCTCCTTTTCATGGTTTGGACCACGCTGTCTTTGCCTACGCCCGAAGGCCCGGAAATGATGATCAGCAAAGGCTGGGGGTGATGGAGGTTGAACTCGGATTCAGTCATGCTTCTATTGTAACCGAAAGCCAGATCTCAAAGAAATTCGGGAGCTTTTAAAATTCCCGTAACAATGGGAAGGTCTGGGGGTGGTGGGGAGCTTCGCCCGTTCTATACCGCTTGGTTACCCCTCTCTCCGGCAATCCCCAGGGAGCTAAAAAGCGATAAAATAAGGGCATGCCTCTTTATGACTATACCTGCCTCAACTGCCGCCAGCGCTTCGATGTGTTCATGCCGTTCTCTGAATACGGTACCCGGCCCGTCACCTGTCCCCATTGTAAAAGCCGGAATGTGCGCAGGGGTATTCCGCGCGTGAGGGTGGCGAAATCGGAAGAAAGCCGCATGGATTCGCTTTCCGGCGATTTCTCCGATCCATCAGCCCTGGCGGGGTTGGAAAATGACCCCCAGTCGATGGGGCGCATGATGCGCAAGATGGGAAACGAAATGGGCGAGGAGGTCCCGCCCGAATTCAATGAGGTGGTGGAACGCCTTGAGAAAGGCCAGAGCCCGGAAGAAATCGAGAAGGAATTGCCGGACCTGGGCGAGGGAGAAATGGGTGGCACGGGGGAGGATGGATTAATGGAGTGATGAATTATGCTTGAGGGGGAAATGAAAGAAAAGAACAGAAAGAAGGACAAAA